>NZ_JBPXMQ020000058.1:24456-30273 GCF_053470405.2 Azospirillum mesophilum | reverse complement strand
CGTGGCCGTCACGTGCAAACATCCCAAATCTAGCTCATTAACCACGCACGCTAAATCAATGCTTTAGCGGCAATCCATGTGCAGATATTTTTGTCTACCGACACTTTGGAGGTCAGATCACGACGGCTTCGCGGGCCGGCGCGGCCGCCTTGGCGATGGCTTCGACGGCCAAGCCGAAGTAGCGCTCGGCCGGCGCCATGGAGAGGGAGCAGGGCTCCAGCCCGCCATCGGTGGTCAGCACCTCGACCAAGCCCTTCAGCGCCTCCAGCAGCTCCGGCGCGGCGGCGATCAGGCGGGCGTTGGCATGGTCAGCCATCGCTTCGGCACTGGTGTTGCCGAAAAAGCGAGCGTCGGCGACCGGCCCCTTGGCCGACTGGATGTTCCCTCCGCCGGGCGCCTTGGGGTCGATCCACCAAGGACCTGGAGTGTGCTTCGTTTTCATCGGTGATCCCTCGTTTTTGTCGTTACCGGTAGATGCGGGACCAGCCGCGGTCGAACGCACCAAGAGCCTTCCTCCAGCGCCAATACGGGCGCCGGGAGAACAGCATCATCTCCCGCCAGCGGTCGCGGATCGGGAACCCCTCCAGATCGCCGCGGCCGGATGGTGATCGGCGCTCGATGCGGATACCGCGGAGCATGGTCCAAGCCCTCTCGTTGCTGCGCCTCAGCGCATTTCGTCGTAGTCGAGGTAGTAGTGGGCGCCGCAGACCTCACACCGGTACTGCTCGCCGCTGAAGCCCCCGCCGACCTCCTTCATGTTCGGGCAGCCGTGCCCGTAGGAGCTGAGGGCCTTGCACTCGTCCGGCTTCTTGGCCGGGTCTCCGTCGAAATCGGCCATGGCCGGGTTCCTCTCGTCTATGCGCCCTGGGGCGCGGTGTCGGTGGCCTGGGCGAGGCGGCGAGCGGCGCGGCGCTCTTCGGACTGCTTCGCCCACAGGCGCAGCCGGTCAGCGACGACCGGCGGTAGTTCCTCCAGCAGTCCGTCGCCGGCTTCCTCGAAGTGTTCGCCGAGCGTCATCCAGTCTTCGCCGTCCAGGCCATTGGCGTCGTTCAGATCGACCTCTACGTCTCGGCACTCGACGTGATGCCGCCGCACGTAGATGCTGCCGTCATAGACGCCGCGATATTCAGCGTAGACGGTGCCGATGGAGATCTCGGTGTTGCAGCCGTCGCAGATGTGCACCTTGCGCGCGGTCTTCGTGGTGTTGGACAGGCGGGCCATAGCCGGGCTCCTGTGGGCTCGTTTTCGGTGCTGGTCAGATGTCGATGGACGTGCACAGGGCCGCGTAGTCGACGCCGGCCCGCGCACAGATGATCTGCGCGTCCAGATCCCGTCGGTTGGGGTCCGGCTCGATCTTGTGCAGCCGGGACGACACAGAGAAGCCGAACACGGTTGCTGCCGCCGGGCCCAGGCGCCCGACATCAGACAAGACGCGGGCAGGGTCGTCGCCGGCGAAGAAGCGCTGCACCAAGGTGGCGATCTGGTCGGAGCTGATCATGGTGGTATCCCTCGTTTAGGAGGCGTGGCGGATGGTCGGGAAGGGGTAGGCGCGCTCGCCGTTCCACCAGTCGCCGTCCTGCGTCCAGGCGCGACCGCAGTCCGTGTGGACGATGCGCTTGTCGGCCTTGGTGATGCGCTGCCGACCCATGGAATTCCCCTCGCGGTCCACGGTTTCAACCTCGTCGCCGCGGGCGAAGGGGCGGGCCGGCTGGTCTGGGACGTGATAGGTCAAGTCGCTCATGGACTCGTCTCCTCTCGTTTCTGGTTCACATCGAACAGACGCGGCACTGGCCGCCGCGGAATAGGTCACGCTGGCGCTGCACCCGCTTAGTGTCGCGCGGGATGCGACCGCGTTCGAACTCGACGCGCAAATCCTTGAGCTGGGCAGGCCAAGCATCGCGCGACGGGCTGCGCCAGCTCACGGGCTTGCCGACCAGGTCGGACACCTCGGCTTCCTGCTGCTCAGCGTCGGCGAAGATTTCCGGGTGCTGCTTCCAGAGCAGCCACCACTCGATCAGCTGCTGCTCATAGCAGCGAGCGCAGTCGGTACGCTCCGGAATGCTCACGTCCCGCTGCTCAAGGTAGGACAGCACGTCGGCGACACCCCAGCCCCATTCCCGCATGGGGAAGCGTACGGCGACCTCGGCAATGTCGTAGGCCCCGCCAGCCCGGCCCGGCTCGTCAGCGCGCAGGCCGACATAGGAAATCACGGGGCCGTGCTGCACTTGTTCGCGCAACCACGCCTGATACGGCTCAATCTTCAGCTTGCGGGTGCAGAAGCGGGCGCTGTGGTTGGGGATCATCCGTTCCTCACGGACAATCCCCGACAGACCGGTGTGCGCCATGATCGGCAGGATGCGCCGGCCGAGGATTTCGCCGATGCGGCGCCAGTGGGCGAACATCTCGGGGAGTTCGTCGCCGGTGGGCGTGCAGACGTAGTTGTAGGGCCGGGGCTCCAGCTCGGCCAGCCGCAGCGCGAGCGCGGTGCTGTCCTTACCGCCGGACAGGGCCACTACGTGCAGAATGCCCTTTTCGTCGCGCTCCAGCATGGCCGGGTTCCTCTCGTCTATGCGCCGGTCGGCGCGGGGGTATTGCGGGTGGGGTCGCTGGCCCAGCGGGTGAGGTGCCAGCCCACCACCCTGAGCGTCTCGACATGCGGCGCCAACTCCGGGTGTCTGTCGGCCAGCAGGCCCAGCACAGCCTCTTGCTCGTGCAGCGCGCCGGCCACCGACCGGGCCAGATAGCTGTTGCGCGGGGTGATCGGGGTGGTCATGGCGCCCTCGAATTAGAGACAGGCGTCGAGGTTGCCGGTCAGCACCAGCATCTCGGCGTCCTCGCGTACCGGGTCGCAATGCCCGAGCGGCACGATCATCCGCTCGACCGTCCGGAACCAGATCGGGCAGAGCAGCAGGGCTCGGTAGTCGGTCAGCATCGGCATGCCCTCCTAATTGGGCCGCCGCGACGGCATCGAGCCGGCGCCGCCGCGCATGCGCTCCGGGCAGATCAGGCCGACCGGCAGTCGCCCTTCGGCGCCGCCGAACTCCACCATGATCGCCGGCCGCTCGCCGCTATCGCCCCCAGCTCTGGCGAGGGCCTGAATGGTGCTGTCCGGCACGACCACGAGCTGCATCGGCAGGTCGCCCAGGCCGCGCAGCACCAGCTCGGCGAGGACATCCGCGGCATCCTTGATGGTCGGAAACTTGTGCTCGTTCACGTCGCGTGTCCTCTCGTTAGGTAGACGGTTGTGCGGCGCAAACCGGGCAGTGCCAAAGCTTTTCCTGCCCGAGCTGTCGCCACCCCTCTCTGCGCAGCACATTGATCGCGTCGGCGCGGTCGGTGCTGATGCCCAGATATGGCGTCTCGCACGTCGGACAGTGGACCTCGTATTGCGGCACCAGCTCGCCATCACGTCGCGGCTTCCGCATGGCGCGGCTCCTCTCGTTCTCAAGCCGCCTGGGCGGCGTGGTTGGCGTCCAGCGCGGCGACGATCTTCCCGAGCTGCGCGAACGCGACGACGGCCGGGTTGATGGGGCGGGCGTCAGCGATGCGCTTGGCCTCGTCGAGCGTGGACGCAGCGGCGTTCCAGGTGGTGCCGTCCGAGACCAGCCACCCCTTGCCGTAGCGCGTGGCGCTGAACCCGCGGCCCAAGTCGTATTCCCAGGGCAGCGCCGACCCCGGCGGGTAGTAGATGTACGGAGCGCCGGGCTCATTGGACGCCGGGCCGTGAACCCCATTCTTCGTGCGGACGTGCTTGATGCCTTTCATGGTCTGGCGCTCCTGCTGCGGGTCTCTCTACTGGCTCAAGCCCCGCCGCCGGATGGCGTGCGGGGCTGGATCGGTGGGGCTCCCTATTGAGCCGCGCCGGCCGGCGCCGGCTGCGACTGCATGAACTTGGCAAGCTTGCCGACCTTGGCCGTCCGGCAGTCGTCGATCCGCCGCGCATCCAGGACGCCCATCCGGCACAGCAGGTCGACCACGCCCATCAGGTCACCGACCTCACCAGCCAGACGGTCGGCGTTGCTGAGGCGCTGCCCCGGCTGCACCTCGTCCAGGCCGAACCGCAGGCACTTGCTGTTGCGGACCTGCATGCGCGAGACGGCGGCGATCAGCTCACCGACGATCTCGGTGATCTCCGACCCCTCTTCCGAGAGGATGGTCAGTCCCTCGCGTGCGGAGCCCTCGGGCGGCGGGCAGGGCGAGATGAAGCGCGTATCGGCCATGGTCATTCCCTCCTAGTGAGACACCTGGGCGGCGAGCTGTCCGCTACCCCGGCAGGTGAGCGCCCCGTCGGTGCCGGGGCCGTGGGTGGCGAGCTTTCCCGCCTTCACCGTGACCATCTTTCCGCAGGCGGGGCATCTCGCCTGCGCGGCGGAGCGGCGGTCCTGCTCCAGGTCCCACGCGCGCCGCGCCTCCTCCTCGGTTGCGGCCCGATTCCCCGCCGTCCCCTTGGTCAGGCACCACGCCAGGAAAGTCGTCGGTTGCATCGCGCGCCCTCCCTATTGAGCCGGGAATGCGGCGAGCGCATCCCGGCAGCTTTCGCGGTAGCGGCCGGCAGCAGCACGGGCGCTGCTGGCGTCTGGGTATCCGTCTTGCGGGTCATCGACGTTGCGGACCAGCCGGCCGGCGAGCGCCGGGAAGTGCCTGGTCTGCGCCTCGGCGAGCGTCGGGCCGACCATCAGAGCGCGGGACGTCGGGCGGCCGGCGGCGAATTTCTGGCAGAGCTGCACCTTGTCTTCTGTCATGGATCGGCTCGATTGTGCGCCGGCTTGGGCGCGTCGTTGTTGCAGCTCGCGCAGCCACGCCGCGAGCTGCCGGTGCTCGGCGGCGCAGGGGCCGCAGGCGGCCCCTACCTCGTCGGCGTGGGTGATGGCGTCAGCGAGGGACATCTCATCGCGCAGCTCCTGCTCAGGGACGTCCATCGGCATTCCCTCGTTCTTGCGGCGGTCAGGCGCGCGGATGGCTGCGCAGCTTCCGCTGTTCCGCCTCGATGGCGTCGGCGGCGGCCTGTCCGCGCCGCGCGTACAGCGCGAGCCGACCGCGGGGCAGCTTGTCGAATGGCACAGCGTAGCCATCGGATGCGTAGATGGCTCTGGCAGCGGCCTGTGCGGCGACGCTCAGGCATGCGAACTCTTGTTTATCCACGGTCCTGCGCTCCCTCGTCTCTAAGCCCGGCTTACTGAAACCGGGCGTGGTCAAAAATCAGCGCTGCAGCGAACTCGCCGCAGACGACGCGGAAGGCGTGGCGGCCGCTCGCGAGACGCTCGTGGCCGAAGTCGAAGCGCGGCACCGGAGCGCCGTGGCGGGTCCACAGGCCGTCGCTCGACCGCGCGAGCCAAATCCCCCACCGGCCCTTCACCAGGGTCCATCTCCATCCACGCTTTGGCATCGGTGATCCCTCGTTTGTGAAGCTGCTCAGGCGCCCGTGGAGTCGGGCGTCGGCGCCGACAGGGCGAGCATTCCGGCGATGAGCCGGATGCACGGATCGGGGTGACCGACAGCGATGTCGACCAGGGCGTGGCGACCCGCGTCGAGCGCGCGCTCGCGCTGACCGTGATCGCCCGCGAGGGCATCGACGATTCCATCAGCGGCGCTGATGGTGGCGGTGGTGTCCATGAGTGAGAGTCCTCTCGCTGGTGATCCTGGTGGCCGTCTCTCCGGCCTGTCACGCCTGCTGTCGGTGGGCGTTCACCCTCGCATCCCCCGTCCGGCTCACGCCGTCCACGGCCCATCCGGGCCCCAGGGATCCCTCCCTATTGAGCCGCGCCGGCCGGCTGGGGCGCGCCAGCCTCCAAACACGTGATGCGGGCGCGGTGGGGC
>NZ_JBPXMQ020000058.1:0-24446 GCF_053470405.2 Azospirillum mesophilum | reverse complement strand
CCTCCCCCTCCCTCTTACCCGCGCCAGCCTCCAGGCGCTTGATGCAGGCGCGGTCGCGCCCAGGTCATGTCGGCATATTCGGCCATGGCCGTATCCCTCGTCTATGCGCCAGTGGACGCGGTGGTGGCCTTGGCCAGGGCTGCGCGGCCGGCGTCGGTCACGCGCATGTAGCCGCCATAGGCGTAATCGAGCCATCCGCGTTCCATCGCGTCGCGCTCGGCGCGGCCGTTCGGGGTGCGCGCGTCCGCCGCCTGGAAAGCACGGTCACCGTGTGCCGCGTGCCGCTGGCCAACACGGATGAGAGCAGCGGCGGCGCTGTCGCCCCGAAGGTATGCCTTGCTGATGACGTCAGTCATCGTTCCCTCGTTTCTGTTCAGCTGTAGACGTCGATCACGGTTGCCGGGAAAGAGCCTTCGTGCGGGTTGGCGAGGAAGGAAAAGTAACCATCACCGTCCTTGCTCGCGTGCAGATGTTTCACGCGCTTCGCGAGCGAGGTCATGGCTTCGGTCTCGTTTTTCAGCTCGCCATCATCGGCGAACGCCTCTTCAACCAGAAGCTCTTCGAGGTCGTCCATGTCGATGGACCTCACGAGGTCGATTGGCCGGACGTGGCCTTCGGTGTACCAAGTTGACGGCGTTCGCGAGCCTTCACCTTCATTCAGCCGGTGGACGTGACAAAAGCGAAGCCGTGCCTCCAGCCGACGCAGCCGGGCAGTGGTGGCGCGCTTGATGACGGATCGGCGTCGGCTGCATCTGCTCATGGACTCGTATCCTCTAGTTTGTGGGGTGGTCAGGATTTGATGCATTCGCAGTTGCCGCAATCGGCCTGCGACTTGACCTTGCGGTAGACCAGAGCCCAGCATCCTGACATCCCGAGCAGCGCGCCGGGATAGTCACACCATTCCGGCTGCGGATGGGCCTTCTCAACGTCGAGCCAGTTGGCTCCGGACGCCTCAAGGGCGGAATATTCGTCGTCGGAAAGCTCATGGAATGGCTTGCTCATCCGGCCGGCACTCCCTCGTTGCTAAGCCCCTGCCGGGGCGGTGGTGGTCTGGGCCGACGCGGCAATCTGCTCCTTCATCCGGTCAAGCTCGGCCTGGGCGTGACTGCGCCAGTCCTCGCCGTGCTCCAGCGCCAGCAGCACGCAGCGGTGGAGCACAAACGCCTGTTCGGCCTCGCACTTGCGCGGGATGTCGTGGCCGGCGGCGCGGTAGATGTGAGCTATGGGGCCGGTCTGGAAGTTCATCATGCCCAAGGCGTCCATGAGGGCCGGCGTCAACTCGTTCGGGTACTGCATCGGTGATCCCTCGTTTGTGGGGTGGTCAGGCGGCTCCCCGGAAGTAGGCCAGCGACTCCTTGCCGGTCGGGCCGGCGAGGTCCATGGCGTAGCCTGTCGCCAGATCGAGCTGCGGGAACTCGATATCCATGACGCCGCCGGCGTGGCGCACAGCAAACCGGCCGCCGCCCAGCGCCCAGACCTCGTAAGGACCGAACTGCGTGAGCTTGATGGGCTGGGCGGCCATGGTCGTCTCCATCTGTGGCGTTTACAATCATATACGTAAAGGATACGATTGCAGCCGTCAAGGGAAAATGGATACGTGGCGTATACGATGCTTGCCCCCACACCGCTCGCCGTCGATACTCCGGCCGTGTTGACGGCATGGCAGATACGTGCGGCTCGGGCCGCCCTCCAGTGGACGCAGGCGGACCTTGCGGCCGCCTCTGGCGTGGCCGAAATCACGGTCAAGAAACAGGAAAGCGGGCAGGCCAAGCGGCCCGCCTACGACACGCTGAAGCGGCTCCGCGACGCCTTCGAGGCGGCAGGGGTGGAGTTCATCGACGAAGGGAAGTCGGCGCTGCCTGGGCCGGCGGGGATCAGGCTGAAGCCGGGCGACGGCGCTTAGGCTTCCATGCCAGCTTGCCCTGCTGGCGGGCGCGGAAGTCGGCAAGCGATTCCCCAGGTTGCCGGGTGCGCGGGCCGTTGTCCCGCCACAGCGTAGTGCGGGAGCACCCGGAGAACTCCTCAACCTCCTCAATCGAGCGATCGAGGTCGAAGTAGAGCGCCCTGGTCGCCGTCCTCTTGGTGCCGTGCAGCTTGGGTTTGCGCCCTCCACCCACTGCCCGCTGACGCGCGGCCTTCAGCCCCGGTTCCCACTGCGCGCGGTTCCATCGCGCCTCTGCCGCCGCGAAGGCCTCTACCAGCGCGAACACCGGCCCGGCCTGCTCCGGCGCCGCCGACACGCCGCCGTCGATCACCTCGATCCCCACGCCCCGGACGGCGAGCTGGCGCAGCACCTTGACCGCCTCTGCCCTGTTCGTCCCCAGCACGTCGAGTGCGGGAAACACGGCGATGTCTCCCGGCCGGAGGGCGCGGATGAACTCGGGGAGCCACTGGCGGGGCTTGCGGGCCGGAACGAAGTCATCGGCGTAGACCCGATCCGGGTGGACGCCGGCCGCCGTCAGCGCCACGCGCTGCTCGTCCAGAGACGGGCCGGACTTGGCCCCATAGGCGTAGCCGATCTTCAGGCCCATTGCGCAATCCCGTCTGTTCCGAAACGCTATTTCGAACGGGATTTTGCAATGGGGCTGTCCGCGCGCCTACTGGACGGCGTGTCGCGGGGCGGAGATGGGCGCGGAGACGGACGAGCGAGCGTGCGCGTTCAAAAGATTTCTCGGCTTCAGGCGGAAATGCTTCGCAGAATGCGAATGCATGACGGGCCGAGCGCACCAAACAGGGCCAGTGGGCACGGCATATAACTTGCGAGGTGTAGCCAAATGCGGGGAGGGCGCTTTGGCTATGGTAATCAATATGCAGGCGTACCGTATCACGGTCACGCTGAAGCAAGCTGGAGAGGATCTGTATGCCCTCGCGGCTAGGGTGCGCGCGTCTCGGGACGGCTATGCAGCGCTCGGCCGATCGGTGGATGCCGCCAGCGAGACCTTGGAAAATATCGCCGGGGCGCTGTCTGCACAGCGCCGCGCGCTGGAAGCGAGCACCGACTTCTGCCGACGCTGCCGTGATGCCCTGGAAGGTGGCGACCTCGGCGAGATGCAGCGTCAACGTGACAAGCTGCGTGCAGAGTTGACCACACGCTGATACTCGCTAGGTTAGGGAGTTGGCAAACGGTTGGTAAGATCAGAGCACCTGAAAATCAATCAGGTTTCGAAACCGAACGCCTACGGTGTTTGGTAGGAGCCGGCCGCAACAGAACGCCGACTGTTCCGTCTTTTTCGACCACCAGTTCAATTCTCTGAGCGGCGAGGGCGGCGCTGATAGCCACGACGCTTTCCCAGGAAACGGTGTCCCCCTTCTCGAACACCTGCACGGTCCGCAGCCCTCTGCGCGCCAGAGCGGCGAGCTGACTCTGTGTCAGGTCGAGCAGGCCGCGGGCCGCGCGGCAAAGCGCGGGGGTGAGGGTGGGGCGCGTGTCCGTCATGGAGTCAATCTACCCGTATACGCGCTTTTTGCGCAAGTCGCCGTTGACCGGTCACGCTTTTTGCGCGACTCTCTCCCATCGCGAGGACGCGAACGAAGGTTCGCCAACTTCCTTCCCGAGGAAATCATGACGGGCACCGATCGCCAGGCAAGCGGCCCACCGCCGTCGCAGAAGGCCGTGGCGAACATCCTCCAGCCGGGCACGCACATCACCAAGAATGGTGGAAAGTGCTCCTACACCGTGTCCCGGGTGGAGCACGCGGTCCGCGACGGCCGCTGGATCACAACCGTCGTAGTGAAGCAGTTTGCCAACCGAAACCTCACCGATGGCGGGTGTGAGGCGTACCTATGGCCGGTACGGCTGCTCGACGGCTGGATCACAATCATCAACGACGGCTGGATCGACGTTATCACGGCTGAGCAGGCTGCGCAGTTCGAGGCCGAGTGCGCAGCGACCTGGCGGGCGCTGTACGAGCGGCCCCGCAAACGCGCGGTTACCGCACCGCCGACCGCGGCAGCCGAACCGGTCACCGGCGGGTGCTGCTTTGGCTGACACCCGTGGGAAGGAGGCCAGCATGACGGAAACGAAAGAAGGCCGCGGGCCGCTTGCCGGCGTGATCCTGACAGTCGGTGGACAGCGTGTCGCCATCGTTGGCGAGCCCCTGGCCGACGTGCTCGACATGAGCCGGTGGACCGAAGTGGAGAACACGCAGGCGGTGTGGACACCCGAACAGCAGGCGAATGCGGACGCGGCTGCCGCGGCGTTCTCGGAACAGGTGCGCCGCAACCCGCCGAAGCGAATTGCTTAACGAGACAGCGAGGCCGTCGTGTCGCGAACCCCAACCCTGATCCCGCGTTCCGTTGCCTCCCAAATGACCGGCATCGAGTGGACCGATTTTTCGGGCAACCATTGGGCGGGCTGCACACGGATCGCCGCCGTGACCGGGGCGCGCAGTGGCTGCGAAATTTGTTATGCGGCCGGATACGGGGAGCAAAGACTCGGCATGAACTGGGGACCGGGCGCGCCGCGGCGCCGTTTTGCGTCGTTCACGACCCGCATGCGGCGGCTCAACGATCTGGCCGCCCGAACGGGCCTGCCGTTCTCCGTGTTCCCGAACTCCCTCGGGGACTGGCTGGACCCGGAGGTCGATCCCTCGTGGCGCACGGAGCTGCTGACGGTGTTCGAGGAATGCAGCCACCTGACGTGGCTGCCCCTGACGCACCGCCCCCACCTCGCCACCAAGCTGCTACCCGCATCGTGGCGGACCACCCCGCCGCCGAACGTCTGGGCTGGGGTCACAGTCGATCATGCCCTCCATGGGTTTCGCTGGGGGCGACACGCCGAGTTCTGGGGGCACACGGGGCGCGCCTGGGTATCGGCGGAACCGCTCGCCAGTTCGCTCGCCACCACCAACCTGGACGGTGCCGCCTGCATCATCGTCGGCGGAGCCAGCGGCACGGCCGATCCAAGCTGGGAGCTGTCGGACGCCTGGGTGGACGAGCTTGTGGCCCGGCACGGTCCGCAACGGATCTTTTACAAGCAGAAGGGCGACATCGTCGCAGGCGTGCGCGTGGGTAAGAAGGCGGCTGGCCGCGCGGTCTACGGTCGGATTTACGACCACACACCCTGGCCACGGCATCGCCAGCTGCTGGTGTCGGTCGCCAAGGGCCCTCTGCCGGCACCAGCCCCGAACGCCGCTGAATGAGGAGCCGCCGCCCATGGCGTACATCCCGCCTCCCGCCGCCGAAAATGCGCTCCGCCGCTGGCTGTGCGAGGCCTTCGCCGTGGGTGCGCGGCTGTCCAAGGCCGACCTCCACCGTGCCTATTCAGTGAAGCACAAGCGCCCGCTCCCGCTGACGCGGGAAACGTCGCGGCGCCTGGACGACATCATGGCCGCGTTCGCCCAACGCAGCTTCGTGTCGGCTGCCCCCGGTCCGAAGGGCGGCATCGGCTGGACGGTAAACCCGGCGTGCGCGCCCGAGTGGGTGCTTGGCTATGTCGGGTCCCGGCTGCGCCGGATCGAACGTTACGTCCCGCCATCGGCGCCGGCGGCAACACCCTGACGGGCTCCAGGTACGGCGGAAAAGCCACCCCATGCGACGGTTTGCCGCGCCACGGCAAGGCCGAAAAGTGCCTCCCTGCAGCGGGCAAGCGAGCGATGCCGTGATGCAAGCACTGGCAGCGGTCAAGGACGCCACCGTCGCGGGCCAGCTGTCCGACATCGCTTGGGCAAGCCTCATGCTGGCGAAGGCTCACAGTGCTGGCGGGGAGCATCAGGAAGCCGCAGCATCCCTGGAAACGGCGGAATCGCTGGCCCGCCGTCTGTCGCTCAAGACCCTGCTTAGCCAAATCGCCGAGTTCCGCAGCGATCTCGCGGTTCCGGTCCAATCCTGATCCGCCGACCGGCGCACCATCGCACGCGGGTGATCCGGCCAGGGTGTGGTTCGGGTCCGGCGTGGACTGCCGCAGCGCGCCGGGGGTGTCTACGGCCTACCGCCCGCGCTCCGGGTTGAGCGCGGGCGGCTGATGGCGGCGGTGACGATCAGGCGGCGTCGGCGGTGGTGGCGACGGCGCTGGCCTCGGCCTCCGCTTCGACGGCGTTATCCGCCGGGGTCGGATCGGGCTGCGCGCCGAAGGCCATGCCGGGAGGCAGCCAGCGGGCGATGCGCTGCGCCGTCTCGGCGTCCACGGTCTGGCCGGGAGCGCCGCCCAGCGCGTCAGCGGGGATCGCCTCCGGAGCCGCGAACAGGGTGTTCAGCATGGCGGCGGCGTCGGCCTTCTTGGCGGCGGCGACGCTCGCCAGCCCCTTCGGGGGCAGTGGCAGGGTGTCCACCAGCGTGGCCTTGCTGACGCGCCCGAAGACCTCGTCGGCGGTCGGACGCCACCACTTGGCCGGGTCGCAACCGATCTGGACGCCGACATGCTCGGCGAGCGCGCTGGGCCGCTCGCCGTGTTCGGCCAGCGGCACGGACACGGTCATGGCGGTGAGGTAGGCCAGCAAGCGGAGCTTCTCGTCCACCGGCAGCGCGTGGATCGCGTCGTACAGTTCCACCTGGGAACCGCCGCCGTTGTCGAGGCCGAGCCGCTTGCGGAAGGACAGGCGGCGGGCCTGGAGGTACTGCGCGGCCTGCCCCTTGGCGATGTCGGCGGCGCTGGACTTGAGGACGGCGACACTGGCGCTGATACTGGTGATGCTCTGGCCGTAGCCCATGCTGTGCAGGGCGGTCCACAGACGCACCAGAGTGAGCGTGAGGGCGTGATCCGGCGCGTCGGCGAGCGTGGCCTGGAACGCGGCGCTGCGCTGCGCCGCCAAGTCGTCAGCGAGCGCCTTGCTGTAGGGGCCGCGCTTGGCGCGGCTCGCCGGATCGGTCAGAAGGCCGGTGCCGGGGACGGTGGTTGCGGCGGGTGCGGCGGCATCCTCGGGCCGCACGAAGCCCGCGTGGGTCGCGATCTGGCCCTGGCGGTCGATGGTCACGAACACGCCAGCCACCGCCTTCTGCTCGGGAGTGTAGACGGCCTCCTGCGCCTTGTCCTCCAGGTCGGCGATGGCGTCGTTCAGACGCTCCAGGGCGGCGCGATCCTCGTCCGACATCAGGTCGCACACGGCCTCCATATCGAAGTCGTCATCGCTGTCCTCGTCCGCGCCGAACGCGGCGTCGTCCTCCATCACAGCCTCACCGGCCTCGTCGTCCGCGGCGGCGAACGGATCGACCGCGCTATCGTCCTCGGTGCCGTCCCGGTACCGGGCGATCAGCTTGGAGCGGCGCTCGTACAGGTCGTCGAGCTGGCTCTGCTCGTCGGGCGATAGCGTCGCCTCGCCATCGGGCTGCGTCTGGCGCAGGCCGCGCGTGACCGACCATTCGAAATCAAGGATGCCGGTCGCCCACGCCCAACCGTCCTGGTCCATCAGGCGCTGCGCTTCGGCGTCGAGCTTCGCCTGGGCGAGTTCACGGGCCTTGGCGGCGTCGGTGAGGTAGGTGGCGTCCTCGCCCGCGAACAGGTCGGTGAGCGTCGGGTGCCCGGCGGCGCGGTAGTCCGCGCCGATGAAACGGGCAATCGGGCTGGTCGGCGGGATGTGCGTCTCGGTCAATTCGCGGCGCACGGTGTCCGGGTAGATGCCGTAGTGGCCGCGCGACAGGGCCGTGTACACCTCCTCCTGGCGCTGGGTGTCGGGATTGACGGCAAACGCCTTGGCGACATCCAGCGTGATCGCGCCCTCGCGCAGCTTCTGCCGCAGCATCGGCGACAGCCGCCCCAAGCGCAGCATCTGCTCCACGTTGCGGACGGTGGTGCCGAAGCGCTGGGCGATTTCGGCGGGCGTCTTGCCACCTTCCACCAGCACGGCGAAGGCTTCGTAGGCGTCCACGGGGTTCATCGCCACCCGCTGGAGGTTTTCCGCAAGGGAGTCCTCCACCTTGTCCGCGTCCTTGCGCACGTTGCAGGGCACCGGGAAGTCATCCCGGATGATCCGGGCCTCGGCGTTGCGCAGCAGGGCGCGGCGGCGGCGCTCCCCGGCGATCACCTCAAAGCCGTCATCGGCGGTCGGCACCACGACCAGCGGCTGGAGCAGGCCGCGCGCGGCGATGTCGGCGGCGAGGGCCTCGACCTCGGCGTTCTGGTTCGTCTTGCGCACGTTGTCGGTGCTCGGGACCAGCTTGTTGAGGGGAATGTTGCGGATCATGCGCGTTGTCTCCTTGCATGGCGAAGCAGTGGCGTGTGTTGAGCCAATGTTTGCGCACCGGAAACGCGCCGTCAAAGCAAGAGAAGCTAAATAACGCTGTTTAATTATTGGATGCTCCGCAGGCCTTCGCCAGACAACAATTCCCAAAACGGACGACCAAGCGTCACCTGCGTCTTCACTGAACACCAATCACGGCGCGCGACAAAAATCCAAAGGCGACGGGAATTGCCCTAGGCGGCTTTCCGCCGGGGCGGTCAGGGGGCCGGGGCAGGGCTGAGAGCCGCGTCAGCCGCGTACACCGTCAGGTGCAGTCGGCTCCCCTCGGCGTGCGGGTGCACATAGGACACGGTGGTGTCGACGCTGGCCGGGCCGAAGGTGATGCTCCGCAGACGCCCACGGGCGATCAGCTCGCCGATGCCGATCAGAGCGGACGAGAGAAGGCCGTCGCGTGGGTCGGGACCGGGCGGCGTTGCCGCGTCCGTGGCCGGGCTGGTCAGCAGGGCGACGCCGCCCGGAACGCGGGTCGCCCCGGTCACGACCGCGACGGTCTGGTCAGCGGGCGTGGCCCGCGTGCAGACGAGGCGCTGCTCCAGGGCCAGCGTGACGATCAGGTCCACCATGCGGAGGTCGAGCGCGGCGTTGCTCATCGTCCCGAAGGCGGGAACTTCGGGTACAGCCTGGACAGGAATGGAGGTCAAAGGAAGGGCTTTCGGGTCGGTGGGGGGCGCGCCGGGGCTATCATGCGGCGCGGCGCGGATCGGCTCAAGCGCGGGTGTGCAAAGAGCGGATGACCTTTGTGGTCGCGACGGAAGTCCGGTCGTTGCCTACGCGGCTCCGCATGCTCATTTTGCTGAGGAATCAGCGATTCCAAGAGGCGTTCCATGGCGCGACGGCGGATCGTCCGGCGCGACGAGGCGGCCGAGGTTCTTGGTGAGGCCCGGCGCATTCTGATGACCAAGGACGTGGCCGCGCTTGCCGGCGACGCTTCTCTGTGCGCCCTCGAAGCCGCTGTAGCGGACGACTTCGATGAGACCTTTGCGGCGGAACGGGTTGCGGCCCTGCTCACGGCCGATGCTTGGCGGACGCTCAAGAACCGGCTGGCGCAGCGCCGCTCCCAGGAACGCGCGGTCGAGGAGGGGACCGCGCCGGTTCATGTTCGGATCCCGGCCGACCTCGCACTCGCCCTCACCACAATCGCACCGTTCCCCGTCGACGCCATCCGCCAGCTGCTGGATGTCGCCGTGCCGAAGCCGGGCTCCGACGCGTTCTGCCGGAGCCATTTTTGCATCCCCGAGGTGCCGTTGGCTCATCCGGAACGTTGGGCCTGTTCCACCTGCGGCCTGGTCGGGCGGTCGGATTGGCCGTTCAACCCCTACATGGCGGCGCGGTTGGCGCGGTCAACGGAGTGGGCCTCCGTGTTGCGCGACACCGCGGCCGACCTCTACGCCCGCTTTCCCAGCGGTGAACGGTTTACAGTCGCCACCTGGGCGGCCGATCAGAGCGATCTGCCCCGCCGGGAGCGGCGTCAGGCCAAAGCCGAACGGCTGGCCGCGTTGAACAGCTTGGCCGAACACGGGCTGTTGGAGGAGGCGCCCGGCCCTCGCGGCGGCATGGGCTACCGGACGCTGGAGGAGCCGCCCGACTGGCTGGCCGATCTGCTCGCGGACCGCCGCGCTGAGCGTGAGGCCGAAGACGTTGCCCGCCAGGCGCGCGCTGAAGCCATACAGCGGGCCATCGCCGAAGGGCTCAGCTACACCACCGAGTCCGGGACGGGCATCCATATCCAGCAAACTGAACATGGCCTGGAGCTGGTCTTCCCAGCGGCGCCGGCATTGGAGGTTCGTGAGGCCATGAAGCTGGATGGCGACTGCAAATGGGACCCCGACCGCCGGCGGTGGCTCCGCATGCGCCCGGTAGCAGCCATCGAGCCGTGGCTGGCAAAAGCGATCGAGGCCGGTGCGAGGATCATGCCGCGCCGTCCATAGCGGCGTCGTTTGCGTTGCTGTGCCCGCCGCTCAGGGCTCGATCGAACTCGGCCACCGCACCAGAGGCAGCGTAATCAGCGACCGGCGGCCCTGATTTTGGCCGGGGCTGCGGCACGTGTGGGCTGGCCGGCCGCCCCCAGCAAACGCCCCAACAGTTCGGCGGCCGAGACCCGCATTGCTTTTGCGGGATTGCCGATGCGCCAGCCTCTCTCCCCATTGCGCCAGGTACGTACGCAGGCAGGAGAGGTATGGTGAAGCGTGAAGTCCTCCAGTGCATTTCATCGATCCAAAGCCACTCCTCCGAAGAGAGCCGCTCCATGGGGCGGCTCTCTTTGTGTTCGGTCGAGCGGCGCGCGGTGTAGTCGGGTCGTCGCGAATTCTTCTGCTGAATCTGACGGAGCGGCGGCCTTTCATTGGACCACGCCGTCCAGTTGAGGTCCGGCTGGGCGGGCCGCCCGCGCTTCCCGGACGATGCGCCCGATCGCGTCGATGGACAGCGCCCGCTGTTTCTCCTCGATGAGCGCGGCGCGGATAGTGCGGAGCGAGGCGCCAGCGTCGCGAAGTTCAAGAATGCGGTCGATGATCGCCTGCTCGTCGGCTTTAGGCTTCAGCTTGCCGTCGTAGTTGACCTCGAAGCCGAAGGGCACCTTGCCGCCAAGATAGCGGCCCCGGGACTTCTGGTCGCGCTTGGCCTGCGCGATGCGCTCGCGGATGCGGTCCCGCTCGGCTTCGGCGAACGCGGCGGCGATGGTCAGGAAGAGCTTGGAAAGACCGCTGGTCGCCACGTCACCGCCAAGATCAATGAGCACGAGCGAGACTTGGCGCTCCTTGAACCACTCGACCATCTGCAGGGCGTCAAGCGCGGAGCGGAACAGGCGGTCGAGCTTCGGCGCGATCAGCGTGTCCCCTGGGCGCAGCACGTCGAGCAGCAGCCCCCCCTTGGGGCGGTCGCGGAGATGGATGCTGCCGCTGACCCCGGCCTCGGTGACCACCTGATCAAGCGGCAGCCCGCGCATGTGGCACCAGCCTTCGATCTGGCGGCGCTGGACGTCGAGGCCCTCCCCCTCCGTCGCCTGCGTCTCGGTGCTGACGCGGACATACCCGTAAACCGCCATCAAAACCTCCATCTGATCGAAAACGTCCGCTTGTACGTTTGCAAAAGTCGACTGTATGCCCGTATGGCTGCGCCAGCAAGCGTACAGTAAAGCTTCTGTTTGGGCGTGAAATCCGGGCCGAGCGCTGCTGCCGTCGCGTCGGCTGGTCTTTGTGGGATCACCGCCAACGCCTTGGAAAACGGCCATGGAGCGCCGCTGGCGCCGCCGCCCCCCCGCACTCCCGCGCGCCTTGGCCATCTGCCGTGGCCAACTTGGCGAACGGCACCGGGCCGGGCGGTTTGTCAGGCAAAAGACGAGTAGATTTTTGCGCTCGGTGACGGCAGTGAGCGGCACATTTAGTATCATGTGCGCTGAAAATGGTGAGCTAAAACAAGAGGAAAGCGTTCTTGCGAGGGCACGCTTTTGGCCCAAAAATGGGTGAAAAATGGCACCGAAGACCGTTTTCCGTCCGCCACGGCGCGGGCGGCTGATCCCGCCGCGCCAAGCGCGCAACGCGACAGCGAGGGGATCAACTCGGCCGAGGAAAAGTGAACGTCAGGGGGTAACAGGCCTAGCCGGCAACAAGCGCGTCGGTGGCCGGCGGGTGGTCCTGCAGCGGGTCCGCCGGTTGCTGCTCGGTCGCTGTTGCGCGAGGATCCGGAACGCGCATCGCGTACGGACGCGGGGAGGCCCGCCACCGGTCAAGGAACTCGCCGAGGTGCGGCCGGGCCTCGCGTTCGGCCGCCAGATAGTCGGCCAGGGCATCGACGCTGGCGTTGTGGCCGGCGGGGTCCGTGCGGCCGGTCAGCAGCGCCCAGCGCAGGTAGGCCAGGAAGGTATTCAGGACATCGCTCTCGCAGTAGGCCCGGACCTTTTCCAGTTCGCCGCGGGCCATCATGTCCGCCACTTCCGAACCGTGCCCGAACCCGGCCTTGCCGGGCAGGCCCAGCAGCGAGGAAATGTCTTGCAACCCGATCCGCTGGCCGGCACCGTAGTCGGCGAGCTGCTCCATCAGATCGCAATTCCAGTCCGGCTGGTACCGCGCGGCGTAGTTGTTCCAGCGGTCGCCGCTTTGGAACCACGCGGCGGCCGTGATTCCGTACACCATGGACCGCAAGCGCATGACCGGCAGGTCGAAGCCGCGCCCGTTCCACGTGACCACGCGCGGCCGGGTCTTCACGAACCGCTTCCAGAAGCCGCGAAGGATGCGTTCCTCGTCGTAGTCCAACTCGCCGCCGGAGCGGCAGGCCGTGATCCGGTAACGCTCGACATCGTACGAGCGCTCGATCACCGCCTCCACGAAGCTGACCGCCACGATCTGGTGGCAGTGGGGCGGAGGGAACTTCGCCGCCGGCCAGTCGGCCGGCAGGATCTGCGGATCGGCCATCGTCTCGATGTCCAGCACCAGGAGGGTGTCGTGGCTGCTCATCATCGTCTCCGGGTCAGGCCGCAGCGCGGGCGAGCAGGCCCAGCGTGGTTCCGTCGTCGAGGTCCGGGGCGCCAGGATCAAGGGCGCGCGCCGTCTCGGTCGTCACCGACAGCATCGCCGCGAGCGCCATGGCCGGATCGTCCAGCACGATGGCGACCACCGGGCCATTCCCAGTGCCGTCCTCGGCGTGGCCGGCGGGCTTGCTCACGATGGCGGTCATGGTGTCCTGCCACGTGACCGCGCTGCCCGGCACGGAGCCCGCCGTCACCGGACCGAAGTAGCCGGCGGTCCGCAGCGCGGCGACGGCGAGGGAACTGGTGGCGAGGGCCTGCGCCTGGGCGACGGACGCCGTGTCGTCGTGCGGTCCGCAAAGGATCGCCGGTCGGCCTCCGACCAGCACGGCGGCGTGCATGCCGGTGCGCACGACGGCGGACGGCTGATACCGGCCGGGCGTGAGTGTTGACGCGCGCAGAAGCAAGCGAAGCTCGGTGCGGTAGGCGGTACGGACGATGGTCTCGGCCATGAGAAATCTCCGGGGCATGGGCGATTGTTCTGGTGGTGATTGTAGGGCCGGCACCAAGGTGAGTAGAGAGAAACCGTACGCCAAAAGTACGTTTAATTAATGGACGCCAAATAACAACGCTGCGACCAGATAGTTGGTTCTGGGCGGAGAAAAAGCTAAACAGTCTTAGCCGGATCGAAACGGTCCAGTACGGAGCGCAGGGCACGAATACCGGCGCGCGCTGAGGCCGGTGGGCAGCATCACGGCGTGCAGCCTCTTCCCGAGGCAGCGCCGACAGACCGACGCACAGTCCACCAGCCGCAATCACCAGCATGTACTGACCGCCTTTGACGGGCAAAGCGACGCATACGAACGATGCGGTGATCGCCGCAACTCGCCGGGCCTCTCTGGATGGTGGCCGTCCGCAGGTTGCGGGTTGATGGCTCGGCGGCCCCCGTCATCGTGGCTGAGCGAAAAGCCCGTCTCGCGCGGCGCCTCCCGGTTGGCTGAGCCCAAAGAACGCTGGCTGGTCACCCGACTGCACCATGCACGTCGATCCCTGGCCGAGCAGGACCTCGAAGGGCTGGGCCGGGCTGAAGCCGTGGCGCTGATACAGGCCGTAGAGGCGCCGGCCAGCGGGGGTCACGTCCCGTGTCAGCTCGGACACGCGCGGGAAGAAGGCGATGAGCACGCCATTCTGATAGCAAGCGACGACACCGTCGGAGAGCGCGGCGGCACTGGATGCCGCCGGCCATGCCATGGCCAGGCACCACACGAGCGCGGCTGCTGCCTTTCTCCGGGTCAAGCGGCCTCCTTGGTTCAGCCAATTAACGCCCCACGGCGCACCGCCGGTACAGTGCGCATCGGTGGCACGCCGGCGGCCTAATGTTCCTGCGTTCGGCTCCATTCGGCGAGCACCTGCACCAGCGGCTGTGGCGCATCGCGACCCGTCCGCTGTGGACCGCCAGCGATCGACCGGAGCCGCCGGGCCAGGGTGCGCTCCTTCGCGCAGGCCTCCTCGCACAACGCCCGCATCTCGGCGATGCTCGGCCGCCATTTCTTCGTTCGCCGCCAGCTGCGCGCCGCCGCGTCGATGGCCCAGGCCGGGAACTCGCCGAGGTCCTCGACCCAGTCCAGCGCGACGAGCTGCTCGACGTCGGGTGTGAGCCCCTTGGCCGGGTAGTGCGACAGCAACGCCAGAATGCGTCCCAACAGGCGCCCCGGTTCCGCCGGCGCCAGGACCGTGCTCTCCAGGTCGGCCAGGGCGCGCAGCGCCATCGCCGCCTGCTGGGCGGTCACGGACGGCGGCAGCCAGGTTTCCGACAGGCCCTCAAAGCCGCCGTCGCCGAAGCGCGGGCGGTGTTCCAAATGGCCCGCGGCCAGGACCTCGCGCAGCGGCTCGGGCAGGGCGCCGACCAGGAGGCGGCACCGGTCAGCCGGCGCCATCGTCGGGTCGAACGGCAGGGGGGAGCGCTCGGGCAACGGCAGAACGGTGGCGGGCATGGCGGTCTCCTCACGACCAGGAATGAGTGGCGGGTTGGGTGCCCTGAAGCCGCGCGGCAACGGCCATCCAGGCGTCCACTCGTTGTTCGGCGGCGCTTTCACGGGGGCGGCTGGCGGCTGGCGCAACGGTGCGGCCACTGGCCCCGGTTTCCAGTGACGGCGCCTTGCCGGCCGCGGCGTCCTGCATCAGCCAAGCCCGCCACGCGGCGGAGATGTCGCGGTAGCGGTAGCCGTGGGCCGTGCAGCGGAGGACGAAGCCTTCGACATGCCGGGTGAGGTCGATGGTTCCGAAGCGGGTCCGGGCCCAGGTAAGATCGTCGGCGCCAGGCGTCCAATCCGCGGACACATCGCGCAGCGGCCCGCGCCCGCCCGAAGCGAGCGAGTCCGGAATCTGTTCGGAATGGAGGTGTTCCTGACTCGGTGCTGGACAGGGGGTGTTCGCCAGCGAGTCATCCCGGTCAACGGCCGGAACATGGCGCGGCGCGGCTGCCGCGAGCGCGTTCCCGTCGTGCTCCATGCGCAGTCGGTACAGGCAGGACAGGCGCGAGCCATCGCGGCCGCGGCGGTGCTCGATGGCGACCAGGCCGATGTCGTCCAGCCGCTGCAGGATGCGGTTGATCGTTGGGCGGGACCGTTTCAGCTTGGCGGCCAGGGTCGATTGCGACGGCCAGCAGACGCCGGTCTCGTCGGCGAAGGTGGCGAGTGCGGCGAGCACGGCGAAGCCGTCGGCGTCCAGTTCGGGGTGGTCGAGCCACCAGGCGGGGACCCGGCCCCAGCGGCGGGTGGCATCGGTCGTGGTGGGGGGCATGGCGGTTTCCTCAGCCGTTAGCGGGCATCGCTGAGGATTCCAAAAGCGGGCACCCGGCAGGAAAGCGCGGCGTCATCCTACAGGGAGGACAACGCCGCGCCTGGGGAGGACGAGGCCGCGCTCGTGTAGGAAGAGGCCGCGGATGTGAAGGGCGAGACCGCGCCTGTGTAGGAAGAGGCCGCGTTTTGCCGCCGAATCGAACCCAGGAGGAAGAGGCCGCGCCCACGGAACACTGCTGCTGGGCAAAATTCCGGACGCCAGAGCTGCCATCGCCGGCCGACGTGGAGGATGAGGCCGCATTCAAGGCGGCTGGCGCGCAACCAACCCCCGGCCCGGTAGGGAGGAAGAGGCCGCGCTTCGGATGGAGCGGGGAAGATGGAGGAAGTGGCCGCGGTCCGGTTGGCTGGGCGCCTGTAGGATGAGGCCGCGCTTTGGCGCAATGGTACATCGGTGAGCGCCGGCCGGTGATCGAAGACGCTCTGCGCGTCAGGAAGGGGCGACGGCATTTCGCGAGTCGCCCGCTGGAGATGGCTGTTCCCCAGCGAAAAAAAGTGAGCCGCGGCCTCAGCCTCCCTATGCGCGGCCTGATCCTACACAGGCGCGGCCTCAGCCTCTCCATGCGCGGCCTCACCCTACATGACCGATCCGCCTACCGCGCTGCTGTTTGTTGCTCCCGCTCCATGACCGTGCCTATCGTGGCCGCAGAAGGGGAGGAGAGGCGGATGGCAGAGCTGGGCATCGCAAGAGCGGAAGACACTCAGGATACCCCGGCGCAAAGCGCCGTCCAGCTGCTGCTGTTCGAGCTCGACCAAAGCCGCGACGCCACACCCAAGGATCCGTCCCGAACCCGCACGAACACCGTGGGCCTCTACGACCTGGCCCCGCGCTTTGTGTTCTATCCGGGCAGTGTTCCGGCTGCCGAGCGTACTGACGGTGGTCGACCGTCGGAGAAGGCAATTGAGCGGGAATTCGTGTTCCGAGGCCGGCCGTTTAGCCTGACCCTGAAACCCGCCACCATCAAGCGCCGGCACAAGACGGATCGCGGCGATGTCGAAGAGTGGGTGAGCGTCTACCCTTGTGAGCGTGAGCAGGTCGTTGAGGCGGTAATTCGGCGCTTGGCGACCGAGCGCGGCCGCCTGTCCGTTGACGACCGCAACCGGCTGCTGATGCACTTCTCACTGTACGAGGTGCAAAAGGAACTCCAGCGGGTCAAGCGCACGCTGAGCCGGAGCGAAATCAAGGAGGCGCTGACGATCCTGTCGCAGTCGATCGTGGAGATCCGGGCAAAGGGCAAGGGCGGGCGAGTGGAATTCGCCTCGTCGGCCTTTCCCACGATGGTGCTGCGGTCGCAGAGCGCGGAGGACGGCCCGGAGAGCGGGGGAGACGCGGAAACCTATCTGCAGTTCAACGTGCTGGTCAGCGACGCGATCCGCACCATGCGGTTCCGGATGATGTCCTATGGCTGGATGATGCGCTTTCGGCATCCCGTGTCCCGCTGGCTGTTCAACGCGCTGACGCTCGAATACGAGGTCCGCGCGTCCGGCGAGCCGACCATCATGCGGGCCAAAGACATCGTCCGCGACAGTGGCATGGTCGAATGGTCGCGCCCCCGTGACACCCTGCGCGCCGTCCGCGACGCGATCACCGCGCTTCAGGCGGAAGGCATTCTGGAATCCATGGACGTTGAGAAGGTCATGGACGGGCGCCGGCTGGACGACGAGATCTACACACTGGTTCCATCGACACGCTTTCTCCAGGAAGTCGACGCGGCGGCGCTGGGCGCTGAGCGCAACAGTGCGGAGTTTGAGCGCATTGCCGGGAAACCGCCTGCCGATGCCGGCTTCGTTCGTCTGAAGCCGGTGGCCGCGGCGGCGGTGCGGCGCAGTCGGCGAGCCCTGAGCGGCCACACGGGGGGCGATAAAAACGACGGATAGGGCGCGTCTGAAAGACCCCGTAGGCTCATCCCGCCATGTCCTTCAGCTGGTCGAGCCCGGTGATAACGATGAACCCCTTGGCGTATTCGATGGCCCCGGAGCTGCGCAACGCTCGTAAGCTTCGGTTGACCATCTCGCGGCTGACGCCGAGCATGGCGGCCAGAGCGTCCTGGGAGACGTGTTGTGCGACGCGCACGCCGGCGGGGGTGCGCTGCCCGTAGTTGTCCGCCAGGAACAGGATGCGCCGTGCCAACCGGCGGGGCACGTCGTGGAACACGGCGTCCTCGATGTTTTCCGACACCCAGCGCAGCCGTTCGCACAGCATCTCCATCATCTGGATGCACAGCTTGGGGTGCCGCTCCAGGAAAGAAATGAATGTTGCGCGATCGAGGCGGAACATCTCCGACCGGTGCTGCGCGGTAGCCGCCGCGGTGCGCTCCTTCCCGTCGAGCAGCGCGATCTCTCCCAGCACGTCGCCAGGGTTCAGAAGATTGAGCAGCATCGTCTTGCCATCGGGCGACGACGTGGAAATGGCGATCTGCCCGCTCAAGATGGCGTACAGGCAGTCCCCCGGATCGCCCTTGGTGAAGACGGTCTGTCCGGCGTCGAACCGGACCGTCCAGCCGAGCGACACCAACTCGGCCATCTGGGCGTCGTCGAGGGCACTCAGCAGCCGATTGTTTCGAAGCACCGCCGAGACATCCATCGAATCAGGCCCTCCACACATAGGTTTTTGGCAATCGCAACCAAGCTCGTCCCAGCACCGTACATCGGCGGCATCTTCCCGGCCAGAACGCGGCGGACAGCTTGTGCTCCCGCGCCCGCGCCTACCGGAACGGGGTCAGCGGGGTGGTGCCGCGCAGGTAGAGCGGATGCTTGGGGGAACCGTCGGCGTTCGTGCCGAAGCACCAGAGATCAATGCCGCGCTCACGGAGCGCCCGCACCGTCTTCTCGGGGGCCGACACGAGGGGGCGCGGCACCCGGCCGAAGCAGGCGACGACGCGATCGGCGGCTTCAGCGGCGCGGAGGATGGTCGGCAGGTTGTCGGCGGAACACGCGACCACGCCCGGTTTGCTGAGGTCCGCCGGGACCGTGGCCCGGTAGTCGCCCACGTTGCATTTTGTGAAGCCCATGTAGCCTTCCCGCACCGTGAAGGACCATTCGCGCGCGACGGTCGGGTCGTTGTGGGTGGCGTCGGCCGTGCTAGGGTTCATGCCGATCAGCAGCCAGTGCCGGTCCGGGAACTCGTCGCCGATCCAGCGACGCAGCAGCCGGCGGTAGCGGCCGCAGTCGGAAAACTCGGCGTCCCCGCGCAGGCCTGCCGGCAGGGCGGTCTTCACCTTGCCGCCTGGGTCGTGAGCGGGATGGGCGGGTGTGCCGAACAAGTCCAAAGTGGTCACGGTATCTGTCCCTCGGGAGATTGGCTCGCCGGCAAGCCGGCGGGAACAACGGCTGGCTGAAGGCGCCCGCGAAGGCCTTCATGGACCACCAACGTACCCCAGGTTTCGGGGCGGAGCCGCCGCATCCCAAGATACTCCGGCAGGTCCTTGCGTGTGTGTCGCTGAAAGCCGATGAACATGATCCTCGCCCCGGTGTTGAGCGTGGAGAGCGTCTGAAGCGCCAACTGCCGCGTGGCCCAAGCGCGTCAAGACGCCCTTCATGGCAGCCGACACCGAGATCTCCAAGGCGGTCGCCACGGTACTGGATCGGCTCGATTCCCCGCTCCAGTGCCTGCGCGTAGCTAAGCTCGTTCATGGAAAAGCGGCCCCTTTTCTTTTTAAGCGCGAAAGCGGGGTCGCTTTTGCGGAATGCCAGAACCACATCGGCGGGAGGCGTTTGATCGCTCGCGCCACGAATTCTAGGCCCGTGGGCGGTCCCTCCTCAAAGACGGTTGCGATCACGGTGCGCAGGAGTTGCTTCTGATTGCTAACGAACCGCTGGGGTTGGGGCATGGCGACACTCAGTCAGTGCAACTTGCGGCTCAGGTGGGCGGCCGCCTCGTTGCGGGTCTCCTCGGTGACCGACACCATGTCGTCCGGGGATGCGCGGAGCGTGTAGCAGGGCATGCACATCGGCTTGGCGCCCTTCGGAACGTGCGGCCGATGCCGGACCGCCCGGCCGCAGCACATGCACGACGCGCGGACATCGTCGCGGAACGGAGACGGCGCGCTCCACGGCATGCAGAGCACAACGGTGTCGTCGTCGATGCTCAAGGCTCGTTTATCGCCGGGGGATGAAGGCCAGCACAGCGTTGCTGGGGCAGGCGGGCGGTGTCGGATTGACAAGGTAGACGGGCAGGTAAGCACGGCGGCTCTCCGGAACCTCGGCTTCAACCTCGGCCATGGTCTGGCGATGATCGGGCATGACGCAGACGACGGGACCGGTTGGACGCGGTGCGACGTGCGGCACAAAACCGATCAGCGTTGCGGATGCCGCGATGACACTGCCAAAGGCAAGGGCGTGGGGGGAAATCATTGGGCGCTGTTCCTGCTGCTGGTCTTCTACCGCCTCAAGCCCCGCCGTCCTGGGACGCGCGGAGCTGGAAGGGGAAGGCTCGTTTAATGAATGCGGGTCGGCGCGGCGGTATCCACCGGCCAGAGACAGGTGAGCGCGGAGCGGTCGATGGTAATGTGTCCTTCCTCGTGCTCCAGGATCACCGCCGCGTCGGTGATCGCGACGACGGTGACGGACGCCCCGTCGTAGATGCTGCCGGGGAGCTCGAGCGTCCCCTCGTCGCCTTTTTTCCATTCTTTCATTCGGATGCTCCTATTCTGGACGATTTTCGGCCGGCTGAGCGGAAACTGACCAGCCGAAACCGAAATCACTAGGTTTCCCAGCACCTTAGTCCTGGGCGAAATCTGGTCAGTTCGGTGGTCAGTCGTCCACCTTCAGATAACGACGGCTTCGCGGGCCGGCGGGTCCGGCATGGGCTGCCAGTGGGTCGGCGGGCCGAAGTTGCATTCCTCAATGGGGTCGTGGTGGTAGGCGTCGAGCGACGTGCCGGCCCACCACCACGAGCCGTCATAGGCTTTCGGGTCGAAATAGGCTTCCCCGACGATGTGCCCGCCGTCGCGGCTGGGCACGGCGACGATCACCGAAGTCTTATCGCGCGGAGCCGTGTCGATTTTCTGCCATTCGGCCATGCTCAAGCTCTCCATTTCCAGAAAATCAGGTCAGCGCCGGAAAAGCGCGGTGATCGGCGTGGCGAGGAAGCGCACGGGCAAGGCGAAGTATTCGACGGCCGTGCGGGTCAGCGATTCAGCCTCCTCGAAACGGGCGGTGCTGCCCTCCATCTCGTCGCACAGCCGGTCGACGTAGGTTCGCGGTCGCATGAGAGCGGCGAGGGCTTGGGCTCGCTGGGCATCGGACAGCGGCGTGTGGACCATGGGTCGGCGTCCTCCGATAGAGGCGGTCAGTCTTCGATAGAGCGGGTTTTGCCGGGCATGCCGATGGGGTGCGTGCGCTGCATGCGGGAAACTTCTCCTTCGGTCAGCCACTTGCCCGTCCAAACGGCGCGAATGGAGTACCACACCGCCCAACGATAGTGCGGCGACAGCAACGCGAGAAGCACGAACAGCATCAAGACGTAGGGCAGAAGGTCCAGGCAGTTGTCCCACACAGTGTCTAGGGGGGAGATATGTTCGCGGGCCATGGCCGAGCGTGCTCCTGTTGGTGGTTTTCTGCCGCCTCAAGCCCCGCCGCCGGATGGCGCGCGGGGCTGGAAGGGGAAGGCTCCTTTTCTGAACTCACGCGAACGGCTGAAGCAGATCGATCTGCCGGCGCGCGATGGCGCGGCACTTTTCGACCGTCTTCGCCGTCGGCCGGAGATGTCGCGGATGGTCGGCCGCGAGCAACATGCGATCGATATTCGACTTGTGCATCCCGAGTTCCCGGGCTGCGGTCGGGCGGTCGAATGGCAATAGCGCGAACCAGCCGCCGAAATCGAACTCTGCGCTCATCTTGGCTCCGATAGGCAGGCCCCGCCGGAGCGGGGCGCACAGATTCACGTCCAGTTAGAGCCGCCCAGCGCGTTCTAGGGCCGCATCCTTGAGGATGCGGCGCGGCGTGACGGCCGGAGCGTGGGGCGGCTGCTGTGGATTGTAGGCCGGCCGCAAGTCTCCATCTTTGACGACCCATTCATCGACGACCACGATGCTTCCGTGCTTGCCTGCCCAATAAGCCGACGTGATGGGTTGCCCGACCTTGTTGTGTATGTGATAGCCGCCACCCCGGCGGGGCGTGAATTTCTCACGACTGCCATCGTCACAGATGATCCAGCCATAGCGCCCCCTGGTGACCGACACGCAATTGTGCTTGCGTTTGTAGGCCAGCACCTCCGCGATCTCGGCGGAGGTGAACAGACGATGCCCGACACCGACGCGGGCAACCTCCTCCGCGACAATGCTTTGGACGCGCCGACGACGCCGTAAAGCCTCGGAAGCCGCCGTCAGCGCGGCCACGCAGGCGGCGTCCCAAGTGTGCAACATTATTATCGAAAGAGCGGTCAGTGCGTTGGTCCCCGGCGTTGCGACGTCGGTCATGTGCGCGATCACCGCGTCGCGATGCTTGAGCAGGAAGGGCGCCAGCGTGTGCGCCCAGCCGAGGGCGCGGCGGGCGGCGTGGATGTCGCGCGTCCAGGACTCCGCTCTTGCCGTGCGCGCTGCCCGGTCGGCCATCTGTCGCGCCCGGTCACGCTGCCGCCGCCGCGTGAGTGCGTGGCCCTGCTCCACCCATGCCTCGACATCGCGGGGGGCGACCTGGACGACCGGGAGTTCGGTGGGGGGCACATCATCGCGGACAGCGGCGGCGCCGAACAGCGCAACGATGGCCTGACGATCAGCGGTGGCGACGGCGGCCACCTCATTGCGGCGCAACACGTAGAGCATCGGTCCCTCCCTTACATCTCGTCGTCGATTAGGAACTTCACGCGACTGATGATGTCGCTTGCCTGCTTGCTCGTCAGGGCATCCATCCCGCCGGCGGCGTCAATTTCTTGCCGAATTTTTTCGGCATAATCAGCCCCCGACCCGTGGAAGGAGTCCAGAAGCTCGACGCTATCCAGCTTCGTCAACATCCGCGTCAGCATGCCGATCTGGCGGTCCGTGGCTGCGCCCTTGGGCTTCGTCTCGACCACCGTAAGCTTGGCGGCCTTGACGCGCTCCACCGGGGCGGCCACACGCTCAACGACGCCCATCAGGGCTCCGCCGCGGACGATGCCGAGGTTGCGACCGTCGCGCTCCAGCTTGAGTTGCACGGTCTTGCGCTCGCCAGCGAAGCGGATGACGATGCGCTTCTCCTCCACCTCATAGGTGGTGCCGCTGGGCGATGCGGCGATGCCCGGCGCCATCAGCGTGTCGATGGCCTCGCGCTCGGTCGCGAACGTGCCAAGGTCCTGGCCGGAGGCCACGGCACGGAAGGTGGCCGGGCCGCCATCGACCAGTTGGAAGGCCTCCTCCGCCTTGTCGGCCGGGACCTTCCAGCCCTGCCGCTCGTCATTCCACTTGCCGCCCATGGCGTACAGGGCTGCCTTGTGCGGGTAGGTGTTGCCGGTGATGAGGACGGTCTTGGCGGCCATTGGCGCTTCTCCCGGTTGGTGGCGGCGTCCGCCGCGTCTTGATGGGATGATAGTAAGCGCTCACGCTTACCACGGCAACAAAAAAGTAAGCGGCCGAGCTTACTTTTTGAGAGCCGCCAATCCCTCCATTTCCAGAAAGTCAGATGAGGGTCATGAAAGCGACCGCGACGGCCGAAAAAGTCAGCGCGAACACGGGAACCGGAATGGTCGCGAGTAGGGCGCCGACTTTCGAGGGGGCCGGCCTCCAACGAAACAGGCGGTCCATGACTAAGACGGTTGCGAGGATGCCCACAGCCAACACCAGCCATGCGAACTCTTTCCCGGCTTCCTGGGCAATCCATGCTGTTCCCTTGTACGTCACAGAGACGCCAAGAAATCCGGGCTCTCCGGAAAAGCGGGTTGATGGCCGGCGCTTGTCATGGCATTCTAATATCGGAATAACGGGTTGATGAGGGGGCTTCGGCCATGGCACGGAAAGTCACGATCAGCCCAGGTGGGCGATGGCTTCTCGGCGAGCTGGTGACGAGGTATCGCCTGGGGCTCGCTGAGTGCGGCGAGCCCATCGGCATCTCGGTAGTGAACTTCTCGCCCATCGGTGCGCCGGAGCCTGTCGATATGGCAACGCTGAACGGGCTCGTCCGTCGAGGATGGGTCGTGAAGCGGCCAAACGGCCTCCATTACGCCACCGCTGACGGCGTTGCTGCGTTCGACGGCCTCAGCCTGCCGGCCCCGCCGCCGTCGCAGTGCGAGCACCGTACTTCAACCGGCATCCTGTCCACGCGCCGATGCACGCGGCCGGCGACGAAGGATGGCTACTGCACTCGCCATCATCCCAGCTACGTCTTGCCGAGCACCCGCCGATACCTCGCTGAGCTGGACGCCAAGGTCGAGCGCGAGCGCAACGAATAGGAGCTACGGGCATGCTGAAGTCTCTTGGATGGAATGCCCTGTTCTGGGCGCTGCTGTACCCGCTTCAGGCCGCCGCTTGGCTGGGGAAGCGCGCTGATGCGGCGCTCGGGCTCGTTGCCCGCCGGGCCGTGCTCGCTAAGGCGCTCAGCCGCCGTGACACACTGCAACGCTGAGGCGCTGGCCGATGTGCGTGCCGGACTCCCCCTTCCTGGGTGGGGCTGGTAGAAGGCTGTCGGTCAACGACAACCTGGACGCGGCGCTGCTCATGTCCGATATCCTCAACCTCCCTGGCCTGGACGTGATCGAGACCAAAGAGGACGCGCACGATTACCTGATCCGGGTTGCCCGCCGCCGCGCGCTCGATGCCTGCCCCTACTGCTCTGGTGGGCCGATGGTCGCCAACGGCACCAAGACGCAGGGCCTCCGCGACACCCCCATCCACGGCAAGCGGGTGCTGATCGAGTGGGCGCGGCAACGCTTCCTCTGTCGGGGCTGCGGCCGGACCAGCTACGACCAGCACGAGGCGTTCGACCCGGACCGCCGGATGACCAAGCGGCTGGTGGAATACATCGGCCGCACGGCGCTGCGCC
>NZ_JBPXMQ020000057.1:0-30756 GCF_053470405.2 Azospirillum mesophilum | reverse complement strand
AGTACTGCTCGGTCGAGAAGTGCAGCTGTTCCTTCAGCGTCGGCGCCAGGATGCCCAGCGTGTTGCGGTCGATGTAGTTGACGATGGTGCCGAGCATGACCAGCGCCAGAATCTGCCAGCGCAATCCACGGACTTTTTTTCATGAACGTTCTCCCATGCCTGTCCCGGGACCGGATTGCATCCCGGTCAGGACAGCGGTGGCCGCCTAGGGACCGGCCTTAGGCTTTTTGTTTGTTGCGGCGATGGCCTCGCCCCTTGTCCGGAGGCGCCGCTCGCTGACATGGTTATATTAATATATCAGTTTGCAAGGCAAGCGGTTTTTGAGCACAGACGCACGTGCATCGAAAGAAAGCGCCCCGTTCGATTGGGCGGGGGAGTCCTTCCGGGGAGTCCGGCAAATGCCGGTCAAGGTACGGAGCGAACAGCGGGCCTGCGAAGATTTGCTGCGCCGCAGCAAGTCTGCGGTTCCAAAGTCTTGACGCATTCCGGAGCGCAGCGCCGTCGAAAAGAAAAAAGCCACCGGGAAAGCCCCGGTGGCCGCAGTGTAGGGAGGAAACGTTCAGGAACCCGTGCCGTCCATTGGACGGCAGCGCGTTGCACTGCACATACCCCGAAAGCGTACTAGTATATTAATGCCAACGCAAGCGGAAAGGGAATCCGGTCCGGGGCTTCGCCTGGGAAGCCCCGGGCCCGGACCGCCGTCAACCGCTGTTGCGCAGGCCGGCGGCGACGCCGTTGATGGACATCAGGATGCCGCGCTGCACCCGGTCGTCGCTGCTGCCGGCGCGGTGGCGCCGCAGAAGCTCGATCTGCACATGGTTCAGCGGGTCCATGTAGGGGAAGCGGTTGCGGATGGACCGCGCCAGCAGCGGGTTCTCGGCCAGCAGGTCGGGCTGTTCGGTGATGGCCAGCAGGTGCTTGCGGGTGCGCTGCCACTCCTCGCGGATTTGCCCGAAGATGCGCTTGCGCAGCTCTTCGTCTTCGACCAGCTCGGCGTAGCGCGAGGCGATGCCCAAATCGCTCTTCGCCAGCACCATGTCCATGTTGGACAGCAGCGTGCGGAAGAAGGGCCAGGCGCGGTTCATGCGCTGCAACAGCTCCAGCCCGTTCGGCTCCTCCGCCAGCCACGCCTCCACGGCGCTGCCGAAGCCGTACCAGCCCGGCAGCATCAGGCGGCACTGCGCCCAGGAGAAGACCCAGGGGATCGCCCGCAGATCCTCGATGCGGTCGGACTTGGTGCGGGACGCCGGGCGGCTGCCGATGTTCAGCGTGGCGATTTCCGAAATCGGCGTCGCCGTGCGGAAATACTGGGTGAAGCCCGGCGTCTCGTACACCAGCCCGCGATAGGCGCGGAAGGCGTGCTGCGACAGCTTTTCCATGGCGGCGTAGAAGGCCTCCGCCGGCTCCACGTCGTTTTCCAGGTCCAGCAGCGTCGCTTCCAGGGTCGCGGCAGTCAGAACCTCCAGGTTGCGCTGCCCGACCTCCGGACGGCTGTATTTGGAGGCGATGACCTCCCCCTGCTCGGTGATGCGGATCTGGCCGGACACGGCGCCGTGCGGCTGCGCCAGGATGGCCTGATAGCTGGGTCCGCCGCCGCGCCCGACCGAGCCGCCGCGGCCGTGGAACAGGCGCAGCCGGACCTTGTGCCGGTCGAACAGCTTCGCCAGCTCGATCTCCGCCTTGTACAGCTCCCAGCCGGAGGTGAGGAAGCCGCCGTCCTTATTGCTGTCCGAATAGCCCAGCATCACCTCCTGCTCGTCCCCGCGCGAGGCGACCAGGGCGCGGTAGGCGGGCAGGGAGAACAGCCGCTCCATCGTGGCCGGCGCCTGCCGCAAATCCTCGATGGTTTCGAACAGCGGGATGATGTTGAGGCTGAGCGTGGGATCCGCGCCGGGCCGCAGCAGCCCGGATTCCTTCAGCAGCAGCGCGACCTCCAGCAGGTCGGACGCGCCGTCGGTCTTGGAGATGATGCAGTTGGGCAGCGCCGCCGCCCCGTAGGTTTCGCGCAGCTCGCGGGCGGCGAAGAAGATCGCCAGTTCGCCCGTCGTCTCCTCTGAATAGCGGTGGTAGGGCGAGTGGAGCGGGCGCGGGGAGGCGATCTCCTCCGACAGCAGCGCGATCCGTTCGTCCTCGGACAGGGCCAGATAGTCCGGGCAGCGGCCGGCGACGGCCAGCAGTTCCGCCACCGTGCGCTGGTGAACGTCAGAGTTCTGGCGCAGGTCGATGGGCGCCAGATGGAAGCCGAAAACCTGCACCGCCTTGATCAGCCGGCGCAGGCGCCCGGCGGCCAGACGGGCGGCGCCGTGCGCCGTCAGCGACTGGGCCAGCACCTCCAGGTCGCCCAGCAGCTCCGCGCTCGCGGCGTAGGGCTCGGCCTTGCCGACGGCGTGGCGCAGCGCCTCGTGCTGGTCGAGCGATTCCAGCGTGGCGGCGAGACGGGCGTAGATGCCGGTCAGGGCGCGCCGGAACGGCTCGTCCGCGCGGTGCGGCGAATGGTCGGGGGAGCGCTCGGCCAGCGCCTCAAGCTCCGGCAGAAGGCCGATCAGCATCTGCGACAGTGGCAGCTCGCCGCCCAGTTCGTGGATTTCCGACAGGTAGTAGTCGAGCGCGGCGGTCGATTGCAGGCGCATCGCCTCGCGCAGGATGGGGGCGGTGACGAAGGGGTTGCCGTCGCGGTCGCCACCGATCCAGGAGCCGATGCGGAAAAAGGGCGGCAGCTTCCAGGCGCGGTCGGGGGAGCGCTTGGCCAGCAGATCCTCGAACCGGCAATAGAGCTTCGGCAGTTCGGCGAAGAAGGTGTCGGTGTAGTAGGAGATGCCGTTCTTCACCTCGTCGATCACGGCGAGGCGCTGCGGGCGCAGCATGCGGGTGCGCCACAGCGTCAGGATGGCTTCCTGAAGCGCGTCCATGTTGGCCTCCGCCTCGTCGGGCGTCAGGCGGGCGCGGTCACGCTCGTCCAGCAGGGCGGCGACCTTGTGCTCCAGCGCCAGGATGCTCTTGCGCTGCACCTCGGTGGGGTGGGCGGTCAGCACCGGGCTGACCAGCGCGATGTTCAGCACCTCCGCCAGCCGGTCGGCGGTGACGCCGTCGGCCTCCAGCCGCTCCAGCGCGTGTTGCAGCGTGCCCTCGCGGGCCGGGGAGCCGGCGATGGCGTGCTCGCGCGTGCGGCGGATGTGGTGCTGGTCCTCGGCGATGTTCGCCAGATGCAGGAAGTAGGAGAAGGAGCGCACCACCGACATCATCGTGTCGCGCGGCACGGTGTTCAGGATCTCCGCCATCTCGCGCCCGGCCGAGCTGTCGTCGTCGCGGTTAAAGCGGACGGAGGCCTGACGCACGCGCTCGACCACGCCGTAGACCTCGTCGCCTTCCTGCTCGCGCACGGTGTCGCCCAGCAGGCGGCCCAGCAGGCGGATGTCGTCCCGCAGGGGGGCGTCCTTCTCGGAAACGGTGTCGGCCTCGTTGACCGGAGCGGTGGGACGGAGGGCGGCGTCGGTGGACATGGCGTGTTCGCTCCGGCGTGCGAGGGAGACGTCAGAAAGGCTGAGCGCCGACTGTAGAGCAACGCGCTGCATATGCGAAAGCCCTTCTCCGACCAGGGGAGGAGGGCTTTCGCACCCGGCAGCGCGTCGGGCGCTCAGTCATACGTGTACAGGTGTATCACCCGGCGAGCAGGTCCGCCAAGGCGCCGCGCAGGCCCTTCGCTTCGATGAGGGCGAGCCACGCGCCCGTCCGCACGGCGAGGCCGGGGATGCGGGTCAGATCCTCGCCCCACAGCGTGGCGTCGGCCAGCAGCCGGTCCGCCAGGGCCTTGGGCTCGCCGTCCTGGGCGGCCCAGGCGGCGTTCATGGCGGCGATCACCTCGGCGTTGTCGCGGATCGGGTAGGACCCGGCCTCGCGGGTGCCGGTGTAGGCGCCGTCCACCAGCGTGCCGCGGTAGAAGTGCAGCAGGGCGGCCAGCGAGAAGGACAGGCCGGCGGGCGCCTCGCCATGCTTCGCCACCCAGTCCTTCAGGCTGGGCAGGACACGGACTGACCACTTCGACACCGAGTTCAGGGCGATGGAGATCAGCTCGTGCCGGATGTAGGGGTTGCCGAACCGCTCCATGATCGTGCGGGCGTAGTCCTGGCGCTCCGCCTCGGGCAGCGGGACGAAGGGCACGATCTCCTCGAACATGACCTTGCGCAGGTAGGCGGACAGGGCAGGGTCGTCCATCATGCCCTTGACCGTGTCGATGCCCGCGCCGAAGGCGGCCAGCGCGCTCGCGGTGTGGGCGCCGTTCAGGATGCGGACCTTGCGGGTGCGGTAGGGCTGGAGGTCGTCGGTCCAGACCACGTTCAGCCCGGCCTTGTGCAGCGGCAGCTCCTCGGCCAGACGCGCCGGCCCCTCGATGACCCAGACGTGGAAGGGCTCGCCGGCCACGATCAGCGGGTCTTCGTAGCCCCACTCCGCCGCGAGCCTGGTGGCCTCGTCCTTCGGGTAGCCGGGGACGATGCGGTCGACCAGCGTGTTCAGGAAGTGGTTGTGCGCTTCCACCCAGGCGGCGAAGCCGGATTCCAGCCCCCAGCGCTTGGCGTGGGCCAGCACGATGCGCTTCAGGCTGGCGCCGTTCGCCTCGATCAGTTCGCAGGGCAGGAAGACGAGGCCGCTGTCGGCCGTGCCGCCCAGCGCCGTGAAACGGGCGTGCAGCAGCGCGGCCATCTTGGCCGGGAAGCTCTTCTGGCAGGTGCCGGGGGTGTAGGGCTCCTCCACGTCGGCGATGCCGGCCTCGGTGGTGTTGGAGACGACGAAGCGCAGCGCCGGGGAGGTCGCGTGGGCCAGCATGCGGTCCCAGTCGGCGTGGGGGTTCAGCGCATCGGACACGCAGCTCACCACCCGGCGGGATTCGACCTCCTGGCCGTTCTCGATGCCGCGCAGCAGGACGGTGTAGAGGCCGTCCTGGGCCTTCAGCATCCCGGCGACGCCCTGGTCGAGCGGTTGGGCCACCGCCACGCCGGCCTTGGTCAGGCCCTGGCTGTTGGCGACGTCCACCATCCAGTCGACGAAGCCGCGCAGGAAGTTGCCGTCGCCCACCTGCAGGATGGTGACGGGCAGCACCGGCGCGCCAGCCGTGTGCGCCACGTCGAGGCCGCCGCCGGCAAGCAGTTCACGGGAGAGGTGAGGCATGATGGTGTTCCTTCGACCAGGGTTGGTCTATTATACTAATATATTAGGCGCGGACGCAAGGGGTCGTGAGGGGCCTTGTAAGCCCTCTCCCCCCTGGGGCTCGGAGCCGCCCGCAATGCGGGATGAGCGCCGAAGGCGATCATAGGCGGAGAGCGGTCGCGAGACTTGCGAGCGACCGGGTTGGGTGAGGGGGCGCCCGCAGGGCGAAAACGCAGCCATATTGCAGAGCGTGTCCGGCCTTCGGCCGCTCCCTCATCCTAACCTTCTCCCCGGAGGGGAGAAGGGATGAACACATTACCGAACCCTCACCACCGTTCCGGTATTCGACGCGCTCAGGATCGCTTCGATCAGGTAGTGGACCTTCAGGGCCTCGCGGCCGGTGATGCGGGGTTGCCCGCCATTGTCGAGCGCGTCGAGGAAGTCGGACAGCACGGCGCGGTGGTGCGTGTTGGCGAAGGCCATCGGGTCGGCGCCGCCGCCCAGAGTGCCGGCGGTCTCGCCCGCGCGGATCTCCTCGCCGGAGTGCAGGCGCACCTCCAGGCTGTCGCCGGAGAGCAGGGCGGAGCCGTTGGTGCTGGCAATCTCGATGCGCTCGGGGAAGCCGGGGTAGGCGACGGTGGTGGCGTCCACGGTGGCGAGCAGCCCGCTGTCGTAGCGGAGTGCGGCGTTCGCCATGTCCTCCGTATCGATGGGGCGCAGGCCGCTGGTCGCGGCGAAGGCGGCGACCTGGGAGGGCAGGCCGAGCAGGCTGACGAACAGGTCCAGCGTGTGGATGGCCTGGGTCAGCAGCACGCCGCCGCCGTCGCGCGCCTTCATGCCCCGGCCCGGCTGGGCGTAGTAGGCCGCGTCGCGCCACCAGCGGATGATGACGGAGGCCGACAGCGGAGCGCCCAGCGTGCCGTCGCGCAGCAGTTCCGCCAGCCGCTCGGCGGCCGCGCGGAAGCGGTGTTGCAGGACGACGCCCAGCGTCAGCCCGGCGCGTTCCATGCTCGCCACCACGGCGCGGGAGCCCTCGGGCGTGGCGTCCAGCGGCTTTTCCAGCAGCACATGCTTGCCGGCGGCGGCGCAGCGGGCGACCAGATCCGCGTGGGTGTCGGGCGGGGTCAGCAGCAGGATTGCCGAGACGGACGGGTCGTCCAGCAGGGCCTCCATCCGGTCCACCACGGGAAGGCCGAAGCGGGCGGCGAAGGCGGCGCGCCGGTCGGGGGAGGGGCTGAAGCACCCCGCCACCTCCACGCGGTCCGCCAAGTCCAGCAGGCTCTGGGCGTGCGGTGTCGACGCCATGCCCAGCCCGATCACCCCGACGCGGCGCTTCATGGCCTGCTTCATGGGCCTCAGCCCTGCGTGGCGAGGGCGGAAGCCTCGCGGGCCAGCCGTTCGATCTCGGACCAGCGGCGCTCCTTCACGGCGTCGGCCGGGGTCAGCCAGGTGCCGCCCAGCGCGAAGACGTTGGGGAGCGACAGGATCTCGCGCACATTCTCCGCCTTGATGCCGCCGGTCGGGCAGAAGCGCACCTCCGGCATCAGCGGGGCCATGCCGCGCAGGGCCGGGGCGCCGCCGTTCAGCATGGCGGGGAAGAACTTCAGCTCGCGGAAGCCGTGCTCCCAGGCGATCAGCGCCTCCGTCACGGTGGCGATGCCCGGCAGATAGGGCAGGCCGGCGGCCTTGGCGGCCTCCGCCAGACGGTCGGTCAGGCCGGGGCTGACGACGAAGCGGGCGCCGGCGTCGCGCGCCTGGGCGAACTGCTCCGGCCGGATCAGCGTGCCGAGCCCGACCAGCGCGCCGGGCACCTTGGCGGCGATGGCCTCGGCGCAGGCGAGGGCGGCCGGGGTGCGCAGCGTCACCTCCAGCGTCGTCAGGCCGCCGGCGACCAGCGCCTCGGCCAGCGGAACGGCCTCCTGCGGGTCGTCGAGCACGAGCACGGGGACGATCCGGGGGCCGGACAGGGAGGGTTCGAGACGCGGAATGGTCATGGTGTGGCCTCGGCAAGAGAGAAATAGAGCGGTGTCGCGTGCCGGACATCGTCGATGGTGACCAGCAAGCCGTCTATATGGTCGGCCAGAGCCCGCGCCGCCGCATCCGGATCGCCGTCGGCGATGGCGGCGACGATGGCCTCATGCTCGGCGATGACGGTCGCCATGCGGCCGGGGACCGGCAGGGTCAACTGGCGGCAGCGGTCGATCTGCACCTTCACCTGCTGGGTGAGCGGCCAGAAACCGGGATAGCCGGCGATTTCGGCGATCAGGGCGTGGAAGGCCTCGTCCGCCTGATGGAAGCCGGCGGCGTCCCCGGCGGCGTCGACCTCCCGCTGGCGCTCCAGGTTGGCGTGCAGCGCCGCGATCTGGCTGCGGGTGGCGCGCTCGGCGGCGAAGCGGGCGGTCGCCTGCTCCAGCGTCTTGCGGATCAGGCTGGCCTCGGGCAGGGAGGCGATGGGGATGCGGGCGACGAAGGTGCCGGACTGCGGGAAGACCTCGATCAGCCCTTCGTCGGCCAGCCGCAGGACCGCTTCGCGCACCGGCGTGCGGCTGACGCCGAAGGCTTCGGCAATCTGCTTTTCGGAAATGGGTTCGCCCGGCTTGCGGCTCAGCGAGACGATCTCCGTGCGCAGGTCGCGGTAGATCGTCGCCGCCGCCGTGGCGCTGCGCTTGGCGGCGCGGGGATGAGGGGCGGCTGCCATCGGATCACCCGTTGTCGGACATCAGGACGGTTTCCACCGCCGCGCGCGGGATGATCGCGCCGCGGTGCTGGATGACCACCGCGGCGATGCGATGGGCGGCGCGCGCGGCCTCGGCCGGGAGGCGCCCCTTCAGGCGGGCGGCGAGATAGCCGGCGCTGAAGCTGTCGCCGGCGGCGGTGGTGTCCACCACGGTCGGCACCGTTTCGCAGGGGACCTCCAGTTCAGCGCCGTCGCCGGCGACAATGCAGCCCGGCTGTTCCAGCTTCAGCACGATCTCCCGCACGCCGGCGTCGCGCACGCGCGTCAGCGCGGCGGAAGCGTCGGCGTCGCCGTAAAGGCCGCGCAGATCCTCCACGCCCGGCAGGGCGATGTCGGTGCGCCGGAACATGGCGTCGTAGGCGCGCTGCGCGGTCGCGGTGTCGGGCCACAGGCGCGGGCGCCAGTTGGTGTCGAAGGCGACGCGCCCGCCGCGCTCGCGCAGGCGGTCGAGCATGGGGAACAGAATTTCCCGCCCGCGCTCGCCCCAGATCGCCAGGCTGATGCCGGAGAGGTAGAGCAGGTCGTAGCCTTCCAGCGCCGCGATCAGGGCCGGCGAGTCCGGCAGCAGGAACAGGTCGCGCGCGGGGGCGGAATCGCGCCAGTAGAGGAAGCGCCGCTCGCCCTTGTCGTCGGTCTCGATCATGTAGAGGCCCGGCACGCGGCCGGGGACGCGCAGCACATGGCCGGTGCCGACGCCCTCCGCCGTCCAGGTGGCGACCATGGAGTCGCTGTTCGGGTCGTCGCCCAGCGCGGTGACGTAATCGACCGGGGCGCCCAGCCGGGCGAGGTAGACGGCGGTGTTCAGCGTGTCGCCGCCGAAGCCCATGGTGAAGGTTCCGTCGGGACGGCGGACCATCTCGATCATGCACTCGCCGAGCGCCGCAACCCGTTGCGCGGACTCACCCATCGCCACCCCCCGTTCCTCGGTCTCTACCAGATAGTCAGACCAGCCGGGCGCGGAAACCCCGCGCCTGGGGCGAATATACTAATATATTAGATGCGGACGCAAGCGTTATTGGTGCCTGCTGGGCTTGGCCGGTCCGGTCATTCGGCGGCCGGGACGGCCGAGGCGGCGGCGCCCGCCTTGTGGCGGATGCGCTCGCGCCGGGCGGTGTAGAGGCCGCTGGCGATGATGATGCCTGCGCCGACGAAGGTCCAGCGGTCGGGCATGGCGCCGAACACCAGAAACCCCAGCCCCGACGACCAGACGAGCTGGATGTAGGAGTAGGAGGCGAGCACCGAGGCATCGCCGTACCGGTAGGCCTGGACCAGCAGCCACTGCGCGATGGTCGACACCAGCCCGATGAGTCCGCCCAGCGCCACCTCCTTCCAGGTCGGCAGGGCGAAATCGAAGGGCAGCAGCGTGCTGAGGACGGCGAGGCCGGTCAGGGCGCTCCAGATCAGGGTGGTGGCGGGCCGCTCCTGGCCGGTCATCTTGCGGGTGATGACGACGCCGGTCGCCCAGCTCATAGCGGACAGGATCGGGAAGATCGCCGCCGGCTGGAAGGCGGCCCCGCCCGGCCGGATGACGATCAGCACGCCGGCCAGCCCCACCAGCACCGCCGCCCAGCGGCGCGGGCCGATCTTCTCGCCCAGGATCAGGATCGACAGGATGGTCACGAAGACCGGCGAGACGTAGCTGGTCGCCGCGGCCTCGGCCAGCGGCAGGAAGCGCATGCCCATGATGAAGAACAGCGCCGAGCCCAGCATGCCCAACCCGCGCACGATCTGAAGGCCCGGCCGCGCCGTGTGCAGCTCCGCCCCGCCGCCGCGCAGCATCAGCGGCAGCAGCAGCGTCGTGAAGCCGACGTAGCGCATCCACCCGATCTCGATGGAGGGCAGGGTCTGGCTCAGATACTTCGCCGTCGCGTCGGAGCAGGAAAAGAAGAAGACCGCGATCACCACCAGCAGGATGCCGCGCAGCGGATCGTCCTTGCGCGCGGACGACGCGGCGGGGGTGGTCATGTCGGGGGAGATTGGGCGTGTGCTGTCGGGCATGGCGGGGCGAGTGTACGGGAAGCACCTGATATATCGCACGCACGGACCGTGTCGCGGCGCGGCATGGCTGCCATTCGGGGCAGCCATTCGGGTCCGGCCGCGCGTCGCGGCTGTTTCATCGCGGCAGAAAAATGGCCACCGGAGCGTGCCCCGGCGGCCATGAAGTGGATTTAGGAGAAACGCCAGCCGGCCAACCACGAGGGAGCGGCAACCGGTTGGGTTCAAAGGATAACCGAACAGTACATTTATACTAGTATATCAGAAGCGGCGCAAGCGCTATTTCGGGTCATAGGCACACCGTCGTAGCGCCCCGGCCCGAGATCACAGATGCGGAATTACATGACGGCGCCCATCTGCCAGGGCGTGAACTCGTCGGAGCCGAAGCCCAACTCCTCGCTCTTGCTCTTCTTGCCCGACGCGGTGTCCAGGATCAGCTGGAAGATCGCGCGGCCGACCTCCTCGATGGTGGCGTCGCCGGTGGCGATGGTGCCGCAGTCGATGTCCATGTCGTCGGTCATCTTGCGGTACAGCGCCGTGTTGGTCGCCAGCTTCAGCGAGGGCGTTGGCTTGCAGCCGAAGACGGAGCCGCGGCCGGTGGTGAAGCACAGCACGTTGGCGCCGCCGGCCACCTGGCCGGTCGCCGACACCGGGTCGTAGCCGGGGGTGTCCATGAAGACGAGGCCCGGACCCTGGATCGGTTCGGCGTAGCGGACCACGTCCACGAGGTTGGTGGTGCCGGCCTTGGCGACCGCGCCCAGCGACTTCTCCAGAATGGTGGTCAGGCCGCCCTTCTTGTTGCCGGGCGACGGGTTGTTGTTCATCTCGCCGCCGGTGCGGGTGGTGTAGTCCTCCCACCAGCGGATGCGCTCGACCAGCTTCTCGCCGACTTCGCGGCTGACGGCGCGGCGGGTCAGCAGGTGTTCGGCCCCGTAGACCTCCGGCGTCTCGCTCAGCACGGCGGTGCCGCCGTTGCGGACCAGCAGGTCCACGGCGTGGCCCAGCGCCGGGTTGGCGGTGATGCCCGAATAGCCGTCGGAGCCGCCGCACTGCAGCGCCAGCGTCAGGTGGCTGGCCGGCACGGTCTGGCGGCGCACGTCGTTGACGCGCGGCAGCATCGCCTGGATGCGCTTGACGCCCTCGCGCACAGCCGCCGCCGTGCCGCCCAGATCCTGGATGCTCATGGTGTGGAGCGTCTCGCTCGGGTCGAGCTTTTCCGCCTCGACCAGCCGGTCGATCTGGTTCACCTCGCAGCCGAGGCCGAGCACGATCACCGCGGCGAAGTTCGGGTGGCGGGCATAGCCGGCGATGGTCCGCCGCAGCGCGTCGATGGCGTCGCCCTGCGCACCCATGCCGCAGCCGTAGCCGTGCGTCAGCGCCACGACACCGTCGATGTTCGGGTAGTCGGCCAGCGCGTTGCCGCGGAACTGGTCCGCGATCATCCGCGCAGCGGTTGCCGAGCAGTTCACCGAGGTCAGCACGCCGATGTAGTTGCGCGTCGCCACGCGGCCGTCCGCGCGCACGATGCCCTGAAAGGTGGCGCGCTCGGCCTCCGGCAGCAGGTCGGTCGGGTGGGCGTCGGCGCCGAAGGCGTAGTCGCGCTCGAAGCTGTCGGCCATGCCGATGTTGTGGACGTGGACATGGTCGCCGGGCTCGATCGGCGCCGTGGCGAAGCCGATGACCTGGTTGTACTTGCGAACCGGCTCGCCGACCGCGATGGGCTGCACCGCGACCTTGTGGCCGGAGGGGATCGTGATCCGCGTCGCGACCTCTGTACCAGGCAGGGTGGTGCCCGGCAGGAGATCCACGCCGGCAACGACGACGTTGTCCGCGGGATGCAGGCGGATGGTCAGCGATGCCATGGGTGATGTTCCTTTCCCGGAGATTCCCTCTCCCCTCTGGGGAGAGGGTTAGGGTGAGGGGGCGGCCGTGGGCCGACCAAGCACTGCAATGAGGTTGCGTTTCCGGCCTTGCGGCCGCCCCCTCATCCCAACCCTTCTCCCCGGAGGGGAGAAGGGCATTTCGTTAGAGCTTGTAGGCCTTCTTGGCGAGGTTGTAGGCGAGGTCGACCGCCAGCTCGGCCGCTTCGTCCTCGTCCAGGCGGTGCTCGGCGACCAGACGCGCCAGGAAGGCGCAGTCCACGCGGCGGGCCACGTCGTGGCGGGCGGGGATGGAGCAGAAGGCGCGGGTGTCGTCGTTGAAGCCGACCGTGTTGTAGAAGCCGGCCGTCTCCGTGACCATCTCGCGGTAGCGGCGCATGCCCTCGGGGCTGTCGTGGAACCACCAGGCCGGGCCGACGCGCAGCGCCGGGTAGTGGCCGGCCAGCGGCGCCAGCTCGCGGGCGTAGCTGGTCTCGTCCAGCGTGAAGAGGATGATGGTCAGCGCGCTCTCGTTGCCGACGCGCTCCAGCAGCGGCTTCAGGGCGCGGACATAGTCGGTACGGGTCGGGATGTCGGCGCCCTTGTCGCGGCCGAACCGCTCGAACACGACCGGGTTGTGGTTGCGGAAGCTGCCGGGGTGGATCTGCATGACCAGACCGTCCTCCAGGCTCATCTTCGCCATTTCGGTCAGCATCTGGCCGCGGAACAGCTCCGCCTCCTCCGCCGTGACGGTGCCGCGCAGGGCCTTGTCGAACAGGCGCTCGGCGTCGGCCGTGGACAGGTCGGCGGTGACGGCGGTCGGGTGGCCGTGGTCGGTGGAGGTGGCGCCGAACCGCTTGAAGTAGTCGCGGCGGTTCTTCAGCGCGGCGAGATAGCCGGCCCAGGTCGTGGTGTTCTCACCGGTCAGCGTGCCCAGCGCCTCGACATTGGCCTGGAAGCCCTCGAACTCCGGATCGACGACGGGGTCCGGGCGGAAGGCGGTGATGACGCGGCCCTTCCAGCCGCTCTCGCGGATGGCGCGGTGATGCTCCAGCGTGTCGAGCGGGGATTCGGTGGTCGCCAGCACCTCGATGTTGAAGCGCTCGAACAGGGCGCGCGGGCGGAATTCCGGCTTCTGCAGGCAGGCTTCGATCTGGTCGTAGATGCGGTCGGCGGTGGCCGGGCTCAGCCGCTCCGTGACGCCGAAGACCGTCTCGAAGGCGTGCTCCAGCCACATGCGGGTCGGGGTGCCGCGGAACAGGTGCCAGTGCTGGGCCAGCAGGCGCCAGATCTTGCGGCTGTCGGTCTCCACCGCGCCGCCGTCCCGGCGCGGCACGCCCAGGCTCTCCATCGTCACGCCCTGGCTGTAGAGCATGCGGAAGGCGTAATGGTCCGGCTTCACGAACAGCGTGGCCGGATCCGGGAACGCCTCGTTCTTGGCGAACCAGGACGGGTCGGTGTGGCCGTGCGGGCTGACGATGGGCAGGTTGCTCACCTCGGCGTACAGCCGGCGCGCGATGTCGCGCTGCGCGGGGTCGCTGGGGAACAGGCGGTCGGGGTGGAGCATGGTGCGTCTCCGGTGAGTGGGAAGCCGGTGTGGGCGGAGCTTGGAAGCCGGCCCGTCGGTCGGCACGGCGCGTTACGAGAATATATTAATATATCAGTTCCAGATGCAAGCCCTGTGATGGCCTCCGCCACGACTCTTTTAGGTGGGGTGGCGCATCGAACATGACAGGGGCCGAATATTGCAGGGCTCAAACCCGGCGCGTGTCGTGGGCGGCGAAATCGACGGGGCGGGGCCGATAGCCGCTGGAGAACAGGGGGGAGGAGATCACCAAGTCGGCGGTCGCCTGGTTGCAGGCCATGGGGATGTTGTAGAGCGTCGCCAGCCGTGTCAGCGCCTTCACGTCCACGTCGTGCGGCTGGGCGGTCATCGGGTCCACGAAGAAGACCAGCAGGTCGATGCGCCCATCGGCGATCATCGCGCCGATCTGCTGGTCGCCGCCCAGCGGGCCGCTTTTCAGCGTCGTGACCTCCAGGGCGGGGTGCGCCTCCCGGACCAGCCGGCCGGTGGTGCCGGTGGCCCAGAAGAGCTGGCCGTCCAGGGCTGCGATGTTGGCGCCGATCCACGCGATCAGGTCGCGCTTGCGGGCGTCGTGGGCGACAAGGGCGATGCGTTTGCGTTCCACGGCGGCGGTCTCTCTGGAAGGTGGGCCGAAGGGCTGGCGTGAGCCCACCATACTAATATATCAGTGCGTGAGGCAACGGCGATTCCAATGGTCGGCCATGCCGCCGGAGCGGCGCTTGGCACCCCATGGCCCTCGGAACCCAAGGGATTTGACCGGCGTGGATGCGCGCCCGTATAATGATAAGGGCGAGTGAATCGTTCGAAGCGAACGGTTCCGGGCCGCCAATTCCATCGCGTGGCGACGTTTCACCTGGGCGATTCCGGGCGGTCCATTTTCGATCAAGGGTCGAACACCGGTTTCGGCCCCGGTTTTTTCCTGTGTGGGGTGGGTGGTGAAGAAAGACGCGCAGACCACGGTGGCGGAAACGGATCCGGTTCAAGCCCCGGCGGCGCGGACCCGGCGGCGCGTGTCGGCGGCGGTCGCGCGCCCGGTGCAGCGCGGCACCACCGTCTCTGCGACAATCTACCGCGACCTGCGGAACGAGATCGTGTCGCTCCGCCGCAAGCCGGGCGAGGCCATCGCGGAAAAGCTGATCGCCCAGGATTATGGCGTCAGCCGCACGCCGGTGCGCGAGGCCGTGCTGCGGCTGGCCGACGAAGGCCTGATCGAGATCTTCCCGCAGTCGGGCACCTTCGTGTCGCGCATTCCGCTGGGCGCCCTGCCGGAAGCCATCGCCATCCGCCGCGCGCTGGAGGAGGCGACCGTCCGCTACGCCGCCGAACGCGCCGGCCGCAGCCAGATCGCCAAGCTGCGCGCCAATCTGGAACTCCAGAAGGAGATGGAGGCCGCCGGCGACTTCGACGGCTTCCATCAGGCGGACGAGGCGTTCCACGCGCTGCTGGCGGAAACGGCGGGCTTCCCCGGATTCTGGACCGTGACCCAGCAGGTGAAGGTGCAGGTGGACCGCTTCCGCCGCCTGACCCTGCCGGTCGCCGGCCGCATGTCCGTGGTGATCAAGGAGCACACGGCCATCGTCGAAGCCGTCGCCAACCACGACCCCGTGGCGGCTGTGCGGGCGCTGGGCGATCACCTGGACGACCTGCAGATCACCATCACCGAAGCGCAGAAGGCCAACCCGCTCTACTTCACCACCCCGGCCGGCGGCGAGACGACGCCCGCCTGAGCGGAACCAAACCCCCTCTCCCGCCGGAGGCGGGCGAGGGGATTTTCTTCCACTCCATTCTCAATGCATCAGCAGGCGCGGCAGCCAGAGCGAGAAGGCCGGGACGTAGGTCACCAGCAGCAGCGCCAGGAACAACGCCCCGTAGAAGGGCGTGATGGAGCGCATCACCTCGCCCACCGACACCTCGCCGATGGCGCAGCCGATGAACTGGGTGGTGCCGACCGGCGGCGTGTTCAGGCCCAGCGCGCAGTTGATCAGCATGACGATGCCGAACTGCACCGGGTCCATCCCGTAGTTCATGGCGATGGGCAGGAAGATCGGCGTGCAGATCAGGATCGTGCTCGCCATGTCCATGAAGGTGCCCAGCAGGAACAGGATGACGTTGATCAGCAGGAAGATCATCAGCGGGTTGGTGGACACGCCCGCCAGCATCTCACCCGTCAGGTCCGCGACCTCGTAGAGTCCCATCAGGTACTGGAACATCGTCGAGACGCCGATCAGCAGCAGGACCACGCCGGTGGTCTTCACGGTCTTCGCGGCGGCGGCCTTGAAGTGGCTCCACGTCATGGTGCGGTAGACGAAGGTGGTCAGCAGCAGCGCGTAGATCACCGCGATGGAGGCAGACTCCGTGGCCGTGAACACGCCGGTGGTGATGCCGGCCAGGATGATGACGACGATCAGCAGGCCGGGTGCGGCGGCGGCCAGCGAGCGGGCGGCGATATCCCAGCCGGGGAAGCGGCCCGCCGGGTAGCCGCGCTTGACCGCCACCAGATAGGCGGCCCCCATGTTGCAGACCATCAGCAGCAGCGCCGGCAGGATGCCCGCCGCGATCAGCGCGCCGATGGACGCCTTTCCGCCGGCGGCCAGCGCGTAGATGATCATGTTGTGGCTGGTCGGCATCAGCGCGCCGACCAGCGCCGCGTGGGTCGTCACGTTGACGGCGTAGTCGGCGTGGTAGCCTTCCCGCTTCATCATCGGGATCATCACCGCACCCATGGCCGACACGTCGGCGACGGGGGAGCCGGCGACGCCGCCGAACAGCGTGCAGGCCACCACGTTGGACATGCCGAGCCCGCCGCGGATGTGGCCGACCATGCTCTTGGCCGCGTTCACGATCTTGTCGGCGACGCCGCCGTGCAGCATCAGCTCGCCGCTGAACACGAAGAAGGGGATGGCGAGGAACGAGAAGACGTTCATCCCCGACATCATCTGCTGGAAGATGACGGCGACCGGCAGCCCTTCGTAGAGGATGGTGCACAGCGCCGACAGGCCGATGGCGAAGGCGACCGGAACGCCAAGCACGAGGAAGCCGAAGAAGGTGACGGTCAGAATGGTCAGTTCCATGACGGCTCGACCTCCTCGCCCTTGATGATGGCGATGATGTGCTCGATGGAGAACAGCACGATCAGGACGCCCGACAGGACCAGCGGCACGTAGCGCACCGCCTCCGACACATGCAGGTTGGGGATGTAGTAAGAGGCCACCGAGTTGCCGAGCAGCCAGCCGTTGTAGGCCATGCCAGCGCCGAAGATGCCGACCAAAGCGTGGATGACGAGTTCCAGCTTGCGCCGCGTCGCGTCGGGCAGCAGCACCAGCAGGCTCTCCAGCCCGATGTGGCCCGCGTCGCGCACGCCCACGGCGGCGCCGATCAGCGTGACGTACAGGACCAGCACGATCGCCAGGCTCTCCGCCCAGGTCGGCGAGCTGTTCAGAACGTAGCGGCCGAAGACCTGGTAGAACACGACCGCGACGATCATCACCAGACCCGCGATGGCCGCGTACATGCCGGCGCGGGCCAGCGTCGCGTTGATCCGCGTCAGCCAGCCGGCGCTGTGCGGCGGGCTGACGTCCATTGCTTGCAGCTCAATATCCATGCCGCACTGCTCCCCCGGGGAAGGCGTCCGGTTCGGACGGGTTTGCGGACGAAAAACTCTGTTCTTTTCGTCATCCCCGCGAAGGCGGGGATCCAGGGCAACTCGGGAACCTGCCGGAATGCCCTGGATTCCCGCCTTCGCGGGAATGACGGAGAAAAGCTGCTTTCAGACCAACAAGAAACTCCGTCCGGAACGGGCCGCGCCTTGCCCGTGCCTTACTTCGTTTCCTGGATGCGCTGGACGAGGCTTTGCAGCTTCGGCGTGTTCGCGAACTGGGCGTAGACGGGCTTCATCGCGTCGATGAATTCCTGCTTGTCCGCGACCTCGACGATCTGGGCGCCGGCCTTGGTCACGACGTCCTTGGACTGCTGCTCGCGCTCGTCCCACAGCTTGCGCATGTAGGGGACGGACTCCTTGGCGGCCTTGCGGATCATGGCCTGATCGTCCTTCGACAGGCGGTCCCACACGACCTTGGAGAAGACCAGCACCTCCGGCGCCATGGCGTGCTCGGTCAGGGAGAAGTATTTGGCCGCCTCGAAGTGGCGCGAGGATTCATAGGACGGGTAGTTGTTCTCGGCCGCGTCCACGATGCCGGTCTTCAGCGCCGTGTAGACCTCGCCGAAGGGCATCGGCGTGGCGTTGGCGCCCAGCGCCTGGATCATCGCGACGAACAGGTCGGACTGCTGCACACGGATCTTCGCGCCCTTGAGGTCGGCGAGGTGCTTGATGGGCTTGTTCACCGTGTACATGCTGCGCGAGCCGCTGTCGTAGAAGGCGAGGCCCACCATGCCCTGGCTTTCCATGGCCGCCAGGATCTCGTCGCCGATCGGGCCGTCCAGCACGCGCCGCATGTGCCCGGTGTCGCGGAAGATGAAGGGCAGGGCGGTGACCATCGTTTCCGGCACCACATTGTTCAGCGGCGCCACGTTGATGCGCATCATGTCGAGCCCGCCGATCTTCAACTGCTCGATGGTGTCCTTCTCGGTGCCGAGAGCGCCGTTCGGGAACACCTTCACGCCCAGCTTGCCGTTGCTGCGCTCCGCGACCAGCTTGCCGACGTAGCGGACGGCCTCGACCGTCGGGTAGTCGGTCGGGTGGATGTCGGCCGACCGGAAGTCGCGCGCCAGGACGGGGGTGGCCAGCATCGCGCAGGCGGCACCGGCCGCGAGCAGGGCGTTGCGGACACGGCGGATGGAAAGGTGCATAGCGGATCCTCCTGTTCGGAAAGCCGTTTTCCGGCCCTGATGTTTTGCGCAGGTCTTGGGGGTGTGCTTTTTCGCCTAGAAGAGGAAGTCCTCCCGGACGGGGGTGAAGATGTCGAGCAGGACGCCCGGCTCCAGCGCGACGACGCCGTGCAGCGCGTTGGACGGCACCATGTAGCCGTCCCCGGCGCCCAGCCGCTCCGTGCGGCCCTCGATGGTCACGTCGAAGGAGCCCTTCTCGACCACGGCGCACTGGACGTGCGGGTGGCGGTGCTGCGGGCCGATGGCGCCGGCTTCGAACTCCACGCGCACCATCATCATGGCGTCGTTGTAGCCCAGGATCTTGCGGCGCACGCCGTCGCCCAGATCCTGCCAGTCCACGGCGGCGTCCCGGACGAAACCGTCGGTCTTCATGCTTCTCCCCCTCCGCTCAGCGGGCCAGCCAGCCGCCGTCCACGGGCAGGATCGTGCCGTGGACGTAGTCGGACGCGTCGGACGCCAGGAAGACCGCCGGGCCGCCCATGTCGGACGGGGCGCTCCACCGGGCGGCCGGGATGCGGGCCAGGATCTCCGCGTTGCGCTTCTCGTCGGCGCGCAGGGCGGCGGTGTTGTTGGTGGCGACGTAGCCCGGCGCGATGGCGTTCACGTTGATCCCCTTCGCCGCCCATTCGTTGGCGAGCAGGCGCGTGATGCCGGCGATGCCGCTCTTCGACGCGGTGTAGGAGGGCACGCGGATGCCGCCCTGGAAGGACAGCATGGAGGCGATGTTGATGATCTTGCCCTTGCGGCCCTGGCCGATGACGTAGCGGCCGAAGGCCTGGCAGAGGAAGAAGACCGCCTTGATGTTGACGTCCATCACCTCGTCCCAGTCGGCCTCGGTGAACTCCAGCGCGTCGGCGCGGCGGATGATGCCGGCGTTGTTGACCAGGATGTCGAGCCCGCCCAGCGCGCCCACCGTCTGCTCGACGAGGCCGGAGACCGGCGCGATGCTGGTGAAGTCGGCGGGAAGGGAGAGGAAGCGGCGCCCGGTGGCCTCGACCAGCGCGCGGGTCTCGTCGGGCGGGGTGCGGCCGGCCGCCGCGATGTCCGCGCCGGCCTGGGCGAGCGCCACGGCGATGGCTTGGCCGATGCCGGTGTTGGCGCCGGTGACCAGCGCAACCTTGCCGGACAGGTCGAAGGGGGTCTTCATGGTGGGGCCTCCGCTCACCGCAGGTCTTCCATGGGGATCATGTCCATGTCGGTGAAATCCTGGTTGTCGCCGGCCATGGCCCAGATGAAGGTGTAGTTGCGGGTGCCGACGCCGCTGTGGATCGACCAGCTGGGCGAGATCACCGCCTGTTCGTTGGCGACGACGACCTGGCGGGTCTGGCTGGGCTCGCCCATGAAGTGGAAGACGCGCGCCGGTTCCGGCAGGTCGAAGTAGAAGTAGACCTCGCAGCGCCGGTCGTGCGTGTGGCACGGCATGGTGTTCCACATGTTGTTCGGCTTCAGCATCGTCATGCCGAGCACGAGCTGCGCGGTCCGGCAGACGTCCGGGTGGATCATCTGGAAGATGGTCCGCGCGTTGGACTGGGCCGGGTCGCCGAGATGCACCTGTTTGGCCTGCTCGATGGAGATCTTCATCGTCTCGAAGCGGGCGTGGGCGGGGGCGCTGTTCAGGTAGAACTTGGCGGGGTTCGTCCGGTCCAGGCTTTCGAAGCGGACATCCACGCTGCCCATCGTGACGTAGAGGCAGTCGCGCGGGGCCAGCTCGTACACCGCGCCGTCCACCGTCACGCGGCCGGGGCCGCCGACGTTGACCACGCCCAGCTCGCGCCGGTCCAGGAAGTTGGGGGAGCCGATGGCCTTGGCCGATTCCAGCGTGAGGGGACCCGCCACCGGCATCGCGCCGCCGACCACGAAGCGGTCAATGTGGCTGTAGGTCAGGACGACCTCGTCGGCCTCGAAGATGGTCGGGACGAGGAAGTGGTCGCGCAGGGACTCGGTGTCGAAGTTGCGGACGGCGTCCGGGTGGGACGCGTGCCGAACGGTGATCTTCATCGAAGTGCTCCTCACGAGGTCGTTGTTGCCGGCGTCGTCGCGCCCGGAGCCGCGGGGCCGGGCGGGCCGGAGAAGAAGTACGGGTTCGATCCCTGGGCCAGGGAAATGGCCGACAGCAGCTCGTCCAGGTGGGTGGCCATGCGCTGTTCGGCGCGATCCGGGTCGCGGTCGGCGATGGCGTCCACGATGGCGGTGTGCTCGGCGATCACCTGGGCGATCCGCCCCGGCTCCGGCAGGGTCAGGCGGCGGTAGCGGTCCACCTGCACCTTCACCTGCTGGGCGAGGCCCCACAGGCCGGGGTAGCCGGCGATGTCGGAAATCAGGCTGTGGAACTGCTCGTCCGCGTCGTGGAAGCCGTTCCGGTCGCCGGCCGCGTCCATCTCCTGCTGCAGCATCAGGTTGGCGCGGAGCACGGCGATCTGGCTGCGCGTGGCGCGCTGTGCGGCGTGGCGCACGGCGGTCCCCTCCAGGGCGGTGCGGATCACCACGGCTTCCGGCAGGGCGCCCATGGGGATGCGCGACACGAAGGTGCCGGACTGCGGAAAGATCTCGATCAGCCCTTCGTCGGCGAGGCGCAGCAGGGCCTCGCGCACCGGCGTGCGGCTGACGCCGAAGCTTTCGGCCAGATGCTTTTCGATGATGGGCTCGCCCGGCGTGCGGCGCATCGCGACGATGTCGGCGCGCAACGACCGGTAGATCGTCGCCGTGATGGTGGCCCGTGATGGCACCTGCGGAGTCTTCGCGGCGCGCGCTCCTGGGCGCACCGCCGGCACAGGGCTGCCGGTGGCGTTCATGTCCGTCCCCCCGATTGCCGGCCCGTTTCCCCTTCCCGCAGGGGTCGCGCCGTTCCATTCGTTGCACAGGAGCATACTAATATATCAGAAAACCGCGCAAGCCTGAATTTGAGGGAAGCACAAACATTTTCCTGAAACGAGATCCCCCACGCGGTGTGGGCTTGTTGAGTGTCGTGATGATGGGGCTTGCCAACCTTTTGTGTGCGTGGCACACTAGTATGCAAGTTCAGACGATGGACGCAGACGACGGACGCCATGACCGCTTCCCAGTCCCTCTCCGCAGCCCTTGCCGCCGACCGCCCCGGCCCGCGCCAGCACAGCGTCTACGACGCGTTGCGCGCCGCGGTGCTGTCGGGCGAAATCCGGCCGGGGGAGGGGATTTCGGAAACGCGCGTGGCCGCCCGCTTCGGGGTCAGCCGCACGCCGGTGCGCGAGGCCTTCCGCCGGCTGGCCGACGAGGGGTTCCTGCGCATCGTGCCGCAGGTCGGCACCTTCGTGGCGCCCATCCAGTTGAGCGCCGTGTCCGACAGCCAGTTCATCCGCGAGACTCTGGAGTGCCGGACCGTGCGGCTCGCCGCCGAACGGGCGGAAGCGGCGGACATCGCGGCGCTGACCGGCCTGATGGACCGGCAGCGCGCGGCGATGGCGCCGGAGCGGCACGACGAGTTCTTCGCGCTGGACGAGGCGCTGCACGCCGAGCTGATCCGGATCGCCGGGCGCCCCGCCGTGTGGGACCTGCTGGTCACCGCCAAGGCGCAGCTTGACCGCGTGCGCGTGCTGTCGCTGCACAGCGAGGGCTGGACGACCATGATCTACGGCCAGCACCGGGACATCGTGGACCGCGTCACGGCGCGCGACGCCGCCGGCGCGGAGGACGCCATGCGGGAGCATCTGCGCACGGTCTTCGCCGCCGTGGAGGAGATCGCGCGGGCCAACAGCCACTTCTTCGAATCGTAACGCGTTCAAGCACGGAACAACGACGAACGGCGGCCGCCAAAGGCCGGGGACCCTGGGAGGGGCGCTTTCATGACGGATGCTATCGGACGGACCGCCGTGCCCCGGGGAGGCGCGCCATGCGCCTGAGCCCCGGCACCCTGTCCTCGATGCGGCCCGGCGTCGCCGTGCCGGCCTATGACCGCGGCGCGCTGACGACCGGCATCGTCCATCTCGGCATCGGTGCCTTCCACCGGGCGCATCAGGCCGTCTACACCGACGGCGTGCTGGCGCGGGAGTTCGGCCCCTGGGGCATCCTCGGGGTCAGCCTGCGCAGCCCCGACACGCGCGACGCGCTGGAGCCGCAGGGCGGGCTCTACACCGTTTCCGTCCGCGATGCGGGCGGAGAGCGGCTGCGGGTCGTCGGCTCCGTCACCGAACTGCTGGTGGCGCCGGAGGACCCGGCGGCGGTGCTGGAGCGGCTGACCCGCTCCTCAGTCCGCGTGGTGACGCTGACCGTCACGGAGAAGGGCTATTGCCACGACCCGGCGACCGGCGCTCTGAACGAGGACCATCCCGACATCCGCCACGATCTGGCCCAGCCGGAACGGCCGCGCAGCGTGCCCGGCTTCCTGGTGGAGGCCCTGGCCCGCCGCCGCGCCGCCGGGCTGGAGCCCTTCACGGTGCTGAGTTGCGACAACCTGCCGAGCAACGGCGACACTGCCGCCGGCATCCTGCGCCGCTACGCCGAGCTGCGCGATCCCGCCCTGGGGCGCTGGTTCGCGGACAGCGTGGCCTGCCCGAACAGCATGGTGGACCGCATCGTGCCGGCCACCACCGACGACGACCGCGACCGCGTGTCCGGCCTGCTCGGCCTGCGCGACGCCTGGCCGGTGGTGACCGAACCCTTCACCCAATGGGTCATCGAGGACCGCTTCTCCGCCGGCCGCCCGGCCTGGGAGAGGGAAGGGGCCGAACTGGTCCCCGACGTGCACCCCTACGAGACGATGAAGCTGCGCCTGCTGAACGGCAGCCACTCCACCATCGCCTATCTCGGCTATCTGGCGGGCTACGAGACGGTGTCGGACGCCATGGCCGACCCGGCCTACGCCCGGCTGGTCCGCGGCCTGATGGACGAGGAGGTGACGCCCACTCTGCGCGTGCCACCGGGCGCCGACATCGCACATTATAAGGACGCGCTGATCGAGCGCTTCCGCAACCCGGCCCTGCGGCACCGGACGTGGCAGATCGCCATGGACGGCACGCAGAAGCTGCCGCAACGCCTGCTCGGCCCCATCCGCGACCGTCTGGCGGCGGGCGCCCCCATCGACCGGCTGGCGCTGGGGGTGGCGGCCTGGATGCGCTACGTGTCGGGGACGGATGAGGCCGGAAAGCCCATCGATGTCCGGGATCCGATGGCGGTGCGGCTGGCCGAACTGGCGGCCGACGCTGGACCAGTGGCGGAGCGGCTGGCGCCCGCGCTGTTCGGACTGAACGCCGTGTTCGGCGACGACCTGCCCCGCGACCCCCGCTTCACCGGCCCGGTGACCGACGCGCTGCGGCGGCTGTTCGCCGATGGGGCGCGGACGACCGTGGCCGGGATGGCGTGACGTTTGCGGTTGCCCCCTCCCTCCCACACTGACGCGTGGGTCCCTCCCTCCCCCGCCTTCGGCGGTGGAGGGAAACAGGCCCCCTCTCCCGCGAAGCGGGGGAGGGCTGGGGAGGGGGCCGCCGGCCACTCAATTTTTCAAACCAGGAGAACCCCCTTGGTTGCCCTGACCGTCGAAAAGCCGCATGTGCTCGCCCTGAAGCCGGAGGCCGCGACCGGCCCGGTCGCGGGGGAGGTGCTGTTGCGGGTGCATCGGGCCGGCATCTGCGGCTCCGATCTGCACATCTATCACGGCTCCAACCCCTTCGCGATCTACCCGCGCATCATCGGCCACGAGTTCAGCGGCGAGGTGGAAGCGGTCGGGGAGGGCGTGACGCACGTTGCCCCCGGCGACCATGTGGTGGTGGATCCGGTGGTGTCCTGCGGGCGCTGCTACGCCTGCCGCGTCGGGCGCAGCAACGTCTGCGCCAATCTGGAGGTGTTCGGCGTCCACCGCGACGGCGGGTTCCGCAATCGGCTGACCGTCCCGGCCGGCAACGCCATCAAGGTCGATCCCCATCTGCCCCACGCCATCGCGGCCCTGGCCGAGCCCTTCTCCATCGCTGCCAACGTGCTGTCGCGCACGGGCATCGACGCGGGCGACACGGTGCTGGTCTATGGCGCCGGCACGGTCGGGCTGACGGTGATCCAGGTCGCCAGGCTGCACGGCGCCCGCTGCATCGTCGCCGACCTGGACGAGGCCCGGCTGGAACGCGCCCGGAGCTTCGGCGCCGATGTCGTCATCAATTCCCGCACCACCCCGGTGCCGGAGGCCGTGCGCGGCGAGAACGACGGGCTCGGCCCCACCGTGGTCATCGACGGGGCGGGCGTGCCGGCCCTGCTGGAGGAGGCCTGCCGCGTCGCCAGCCCGGCCGGGCGCATCGGGCTGCTCGGCTTCTCGCCGGCCCCCTGCAACATCAGCCAGCAGGAGATCGTGAAGAAGGAACTGACGCTGGTCGGCTCCCGCCTCAACCGGCGCCTGCTGCCGCAGGTCATCGAATGGCTGGAGAGCGGCCGGCTAAATCCCGCCGGCATGATCACCCAGACCTTCCCGGCCGACCGGGCCGCCGATGCCTTCGATCTCATCGAAAAGGACCCGTCCAGCACCATCAAGGTTCAGCTCAGCTTCGACTGACCCAAAAAAACACGCCAAGAACAAACGAATACAGGAGGAAACGCGCATGGTCCTGAAAACCCCCATCTCCCGCCGCGCCGTGACCGCCGGCCTCGCGGGGGCGGCCGCCATCGGGCTGGCACCGGCCATCGTCCGCGCGCAGGCGAAGACGACGCTGAAGCTCGGCCATCTCGGCAACGAGGACAACGTCTGGCACAAGGCCTCCCTGAAGTTCGCGGAGGAGGTCGCCCAGCGCACCAACGGCGCCGTGGAGGTGCGGGTCTTCCCCAACGAGCAGCTCGGCAAGGAAACGGACCTCATCAAGGGCATCCAGCTCGGCACCGTGGACTTCACCATCACCGGCGAGTCCCTGCAGAACTGGGCGCCGACGGCGGCGCTGCTGGCCGTGCCCTACGCGATCCGCGACCTCGACCATCTCGACAAGGTGGTCAGCGGCCCGACCGGCCAGAAGATCGCCCAGAACATCGAGGAGAAGACGCAGCTCCGCCCGCTCGCCTACTTCGCGCGCGGGCCGCGCAACCTGACCTCCAACCGCCCGATCAAGACGCCGGACGAGCTGGACGGGCTGAAGATGCGCGTGCCCAACGTGCCGCTGTTCGTGAAGTTCTGGGACGCGCTGGGCGCCAAGCCGACGCCGATGGCCTTCTCGGAGGTCTTCACCGCGCTCCAGAACCACACCATTGAGGCGCAGGAGAACCCGCTGGCGCTCATCAAGTCGGCGAGCTTCTTCGAGGTCCAGAAATACCTGAACCTGACCGAGCATGTGATCTCCTGGATCTATCTGGTGGGCGGCGCCAAGAAGCTGGGCCGCCTGCCGGCCGACCAGCAGAAGGCCATCATGGAAGCCGCGAAGGCCGCCCAGGCGCATGAACGGCAGCTCTTCCTTGCCGACGAGAAACAGCTCGCCGCCGACCTGAAGGCCAAGGGGATGGAGTTCGTGGCGGTCGACAAGGACGCCTTTGCGAAGAAGGGCAGGGAGGCCGTGGTCGCCGCCCTCGATCCCGCGATCAAGCCGCTCTACGACGAGATCGTCGCGGTGTAAGGGCATCATTCCCTCTCCCCTCCGGGGAGAGGGTTAGGGTGAGGGGGTCTTGCGGCGCTGGAGCGTCCGGCACACGCGCATCCCCCTCACCCCGCCCCTCCCCCCGGAGGGGAGAGGGAGAATTCCTTCATCCCGGAGAATCCCGATGCGCAAGGTCCTGGCGGGTCTGGTCGTGGCGGTGCGTGCGTTGTGCCGGTACGGCACGCTCGCGGCCTTCGCCGTGCTGATCGGCGTCGTTCTGCTTCAGGTGCTCGGCCGCGTGCCGGGCATCCGGTCCCCGGCCTGGACGGAGGAAGTGGCGCGTTTCGCGCTGGTCTACCTCGTGGCCTTTTCCTGCGGGCTGGCGCTGCTGCGCGGCGAGCTGGTGAACGTGGACCTGTTCGTGGCTCCCCTGCCGGAATCGGCGCGCCGCGTCGTGGACCGGCTTGTGGACGCCATCGTCCTGGTCTTCGCGCTGGCGATCATTCCCGGCGCCTGGGACTACGTGGTCGGCAGCTTCGGGGAGCGGGCGCGGTCCATCGACCTGCCGATGGTGGCGATCTACGTGGTCGCGCTGATCATCCCGGTGTCGCTGGCCTTCTTCTCGATCGTGCGCCTGCTGGGTCTCGCGCGCGCCGAGCATTACACTATGGAACGAGGGGAGCTGGTCTGATGCTGGTCACGGCGCTGTTCGGCAGCTTCGCCATCGCCCTGATCCTCGGCGTGCCGGTCGGCATCGCCCTGGGGCTGTCCTCGGCGGTCTATCTCTTCCTGGCGGACATCGACCTGACGGTCGTGCCGCAGTTCATGTACGCGGGCATGGACAGCTTCGTGCTGCTGTGCATCCCCGGCTTCGTGCTGGCCGGCAACCTGATGAACGGGGGCGGCATCACCGACCAGATCGTGCGCTTCGGCAACGGGCTGGTCGGGCACATCCGCGGCGGGCTGGGGCTCGCCAACGTCACCGGTTCCATGATCTTCGCGGGCATCTCCGGCACGGCGGTGGCGGAGACGGCCTCCATCGGCGCCGTCATGATCCCGGCGATGAGCAAGTCCGGCTACGACAAGGCCTTCTCCGCGGCGGTGACGGCGGCGGCCTCCACCGTCGGGCCGATCATCCCGCCCAGTGTTCCCATGATCATCGTCGGCACGCTGACCGGCCTGTCCGTCGGCAAGATGTTCATGGCCGGGGCCATTCCGGGCCTGCTGCTCGGCATCGGGATGATGATCACGGTCTACATCCTGGCGCGCAGGCGCAACTACCCCAAGGGGACCTGGGTCGGCTTCCGGGAGCTGATCCGCTCCAGCCGCGCCGCCGCCTGGGCGCTGCTGATGACCGGCATCATCCTGTTCGGCATCGTCGGCGGATTCTTCACGCCCACCGAGGCCTCCGTCGTCGCGGCGCTCTACGCCTTCGTGATCGGGCTGTTCGTCTACAAGGGCTTCCGCCTGCGCGACGTGCCGGGGATCATGCTGGAAAGCGCCATCGGGTCCGGCGGGCTGATCCTGCTGGTGGGCCTCGCCAACGTCTTCGGCTGGATCCTGACCAGCGAGCAGATCCCCCAGGCCATCGCGGCGGGCATGCTGTCGATGACGTCCAACAAGTACGTCATCATCCTGCTGATCAACATCCTGCTGCTGATCGTCGGCACCTTCATGGAGACGATCGCGGCGCTGATCATCCTGTTCCCGCCGTTGCTGGCGGTGGCGACGCAGGTGGGCATCGACCCGATCCACTTCGCCACCTTCGCGGTGCTGAACCTGATGATCGGGCTGACCACCCCGCCGGTCGGCGTCTGCCTGTTCGTCGCGGCCAACATCGCCAGGATTTCGCTGGGCGAGATCAGCCGCGCGATCTGGCCCTTCCTGGTCTGCAACATCCTGATCCTTTTCCTGGTGTCCTACATCCCGGCGCTGTCGCTCTGGCTGCCGAACCTGTTGTTCCGCTGAGGCGGACGAGCTTTCGAGGGAGATTTTCCATGGAACAGACCTGGCGTTGGTTCGGCCCGGACGATGTGATCCGGCTCGACCACATCCGGCAGACCGGTGCCACCGGCATCGTCACCGCCCTTCACCAGATCCCCTACGGCGTCGTCTGGTCGGTCGAGGAGATCGAGAAGCGCAAGGCCATGATCGCCGCCGACCCCTCGCTCGGCCTGCGCTGGAGCGTGGTGGAAAGCCTGCCGATCCACGAATCCATCAAGATCGGCGAGGGCGACCTGACGCCGCTGTTCGACAACTACCGCCAGTCGCTGCGCAACCTCGCGGCCTGCGGGGTGACGACGGTCTGCTACAACTTCATGCCGGTGCTGGATTGGACCCGCACCGACCTCGCCGCTCCGGTGCCGGGCGGCGGGCGGTCGCTGCGCTTCAACGCGCACGAGCACGCCGCTTTCGACGTCTTCATGCTCCAGCGGCCGGGGGCGGAGGACGACCACTCCCCCGACGTGCTGGCCCGTGCCCGCGTCTGGTTCGACACGGCGTCGGAGGACGACAAGCGCAAGCTGCTCGCCAACATCATGGCCGGCCTGCCGGGCGCCTTCGACCGCTACGACATCCCGGGCCTGCGCAAGATGCTGGACCGCTACAAGGGCATGACCCGCGACGGCTTGCGCGAGACGCTCGCCCGCTTCCTGCGCGAGGTGATCCCGACGGCGGAGGAGGTGGGCATCCGCATGTGCATCCACCCCGACGATCCGCCGCGCCCGCTGATGGGCCTGCCGCGCATCGTCAGCAACGAGGACGACCTCGCCTTCATCGTGAACGTGATCGACTCCGACGCCAACGGCATCACCTTCTGCACGGGCTCGCTGGGGGCGGGGCGGGACAACGACGTGCCGGCCATGGCGAAGCGGTTCGCGCCGAAGGTCACCTTCGCCCATCTGCGCAACGTCGCCAAGGAACCGGACGGCTCCTTCCAGGAAGCCGACCATCTCGGCGGCGACGTGGACATGGTGTCGGTCGTCACCACGCTCCTGGAGGAGCAGAAGCGCCGCCGCGATGCCGGCGATCCGCGCTGGCGCATTCCCTTCCGCCCCGACCATGGGCACGAGCTGCTGGACGACGTGGGCAAGAAGACCCACCCCGGCTATCCGGCCATCGGCCGCCTGCGCGGGCTCGCCGAGATCCGCGGCGTCATGACCGCCGTGGCCTCCATGCGCCAGCTTCCGGTGTGACCATGGAGACCTTCGACGACGTCCGGATCGGCCGGCCGGAGCTGGAAGGCTTCATCGCCGACCTGCTGGCCAAGGCCGGCGCGCGCCGCGACGGGGCGGAGGCGACGGCCCGCGCGGTCGTGGACGCCTCCGCCCGGGCCTTCGACACGCACGGGGTGCGGCTGGTGCCGCACTACGTCGAGTCCCTGACCTCGGGCCGGGTCAACGGCGCGCCGGACATGCGCTTCACCCGCCAGGCCGCAGCCGTCGGCCACTTGGATGCCGACGACGGACTCGGCCATCTCGCCAGCTACCGTGCCGTCGAGGAGGGCATCGCCATGGCGCGGGAGACCGGCATCGCGGCGGTGGCCGTGGCCCGCTCCTCCCATCACGGGGCCACGGGCTGCTACACGCTGGCGGCGGCGCAGCAGGGCTTCGCCGCCATCGGCATGACCCATTCCGACGCCATCGTTGTGCCGCACGACGGGCTGAAGCCCTTCCACGGCACCAACCCGATCAGCTTCGCGCTGCCCGTGGCGGGGGAGGAGCCGATGCTGCTGGACATGGCGACCAGCAGCATCCCGCTGAACCGCGTCTTCCTGCGCCGCGCCACCGGCCAGCCCTTGCCGCCGGAGGTCGCGGTCGATTCGGACGGTGCCGTCACCACGGATCCGCACCGGGCCGCCGCCCTCATGCCGCTCGGCGGGACGACTTACGGCTACAAGGGGGCGGGGCTGGCGACGATGGTGGACGTCCTCTGCTCCGCCTTCACCGGCATGGCGCATGGCGCGGCGCTGCCGGCCTTCACCGGCACCGACGAGTCCCAGCCGGTCTCGCTCGGGCACTTCTTCATCATCCTGCGGCCGGAGATGTTCCAACCGCTTGCTTTGTTCGACGCCCGCGTTGCCGCCTTCCTGGCCGACCTGCGCGCCCAGCCGGCCAAGCCCGGCGCGCGCGTCATGGCGCCCGGCGACCCGGAGCGCGAGGCCCAGGCCGACCGTCGCGCCAATGGCATTCCGGTCGACATTGCGACCTGGAAAACCCTTCAGAATCTCGCGACGCGGCACGGCTGCGTCGCGCCCGTCCCTTTCTTTTCACAGCCCGGACCATCCGCCTGACCGCTATTTTCCTTTTGATTCCCGCCGCTTACGCCCACATCGCAATTGAATCGGCCGGGGGGATGAAAAGCTATGGCAAAAGCGCCACATTCAATTAAAATCGAGTGGCGGCGCCGGCCCGTCAGGACCGGCGCTCAGATGGAAAAGGGATTGAGGAATGAACAGGCGCCAGAATCCGCGACACGCCGCCGCCATGCTGTTCCGCGTGGTTGCCGCGAACGGACGCTGCGACATCCGACCGATCCAAGAGCCTCCCAAGAGCACGCAGGAGCTTGAGCTTGAGCGCTTCCTGCAGGACGGGTGCTTGCCGAACGCGGCGGCGAAGCGGGCAGAAACGGTCCGCGCCTAACAAAATGCCGCAGGCGCCGCAAAAAGCGCTTGCGCGGTTTGGCCGACCGGCCTATAACCCGCCTCCCCGACGCGGCGCAGCTGACGAAGACGGCGCGGCGGAAGGGAAGCGGAAGTCAAGATGCAGTAAAGTTTAGCCGGCGTGAAAACAAAGGCTTGACAGCGCAAGTCGAAGCTTCTAGAAACGGCGCCTCACCGCGCCGCCCCAGGGTGGGGCCGGAACGGTGGCGCAGCGGTCTTCGGATCGCGGGTTCTTGGAAATTGTGGATACCGTGTTGTGAGAAGGGATGCGCAGGCGGCGGTGTTTTGAGCCGTTGGCCGCGGACCGGTTCCTCTGGTTGGGGGATCGGCATCGCGGGTCGTCTGAGAGCATCCTGGTCAAGCAGTAAGAGACTTCAGTTTCGAAAGCTTGGGTGAGGGCGCTTGAGGCGACCCTGTCAAGT
>NZ_JBPXMQ020000056.1:0-30838 GCF_053470405.2 Azospirillum mesophilum | reverse complement strand
ACGCCGCTTCGGCCCTGCCCATCGCCGCCTCCCAGAAACTGTACTGGAATGCTTAACAGACTTGCGGAACCGTCCTCTCGGTCGGGCTGGCAGAGTAGTGTTAGAGCGGGGGCTGACGCACGGCGGGGTCTTCCGCCAGAAGCCGGCGCACGTCGGCCAGGCTTTCGCCCGCGGCGATGACAAGCCCGCCGGCACCATGCCGCACGACGCCGGTCGGCAGCGGGATCATCGGGCCTCCGGAAAACGCGGCGTGGATCTCGCCGGCAACCGCAAGCAGGTCGACCGGCATTCGGTTGGTGGCGACGGCCCGACCGTCCTCAAGGCCCAGCAGGTGATGGCGTCCGTCCCGCCCCAACCAGGCGACCGGCAGCCGGTGCGGCGTGGTGCCGGCGAGCGCGAGGAACGCCGCGTGTCCGGCCAGAGCCAGATTCGCGCGCAACAGGGCGGAGTCCGCCGTCTCGAAGGCGCCGCAGGCATCGGCCAGCCCCGGCGGCTCCGGCAAGGCGTGACCATCGCCGAGCGCTGCCTGCAGCACGCCCCGCCAGAACGCCTTGTAGTCGAACGTCCGCCGGAGCCAGCCGTGCCCCGCTGCGGCGATCCGCTCGCGCTCAGCTTCGTCGTCCAACAGGCGCAGGATCTGCGCCAGACAATCCGCGGCGCCGTCGAACAGGGCCACCGCGCCGTCGGGAATGAAGCGGCGGACCTGCGGGTTGGCGTCGGTCAGGCAGGCGACGCCACAGGCCATGTAGTCGAAGATCTTGCCCTTGATTTGCACCCGCGTCGGGTCGGTCGGCGAGTTCAGGCACAGGCGCGAGCGGTTGATGATGCGGACGTAATCGTCCCACGACACCCAGTCGTCGGTGAGCTTGAACGCCCCCTTCCGCGAATCCACCAGCCCGCCGGCCTTGTTGAAACGCAGGCCGCGCCTGGACAGCTCTTCCTCCAGGAACACGACAAGATGGGCGCGCTCGCCCTCGTTGGACCCGAGGAGGGTGACATCAAACTCCTTGGGCTCGCCCGGCAGGGGGCGGATCAAATCGGTGAACACTTGGCCGCCGAAGAAGACGACGCTGGTCCGCGGAGACAGCCTCTGCCCCGCCATGCGGCAGCGCAGATAGGTGTGCAGGCTGTCGCCGACCACCAGGACCGTGCTGCCGGCCAGCAGTTCGGCTTCCGCCGTGGTCGGCTCGATCCAGCTGTCCCACAGCATGGCGACCACCGGCGTGCCGCCGTCGCGGATGGCCTTCAGCACCCCGGGCGACAGGTTCTCGTGCTCCCAAGTGGCGGAGTAGACGACCACGTCCGGCCGGAACTCGGCCACAGCCGCCAGGGCGCGGCGGTCCATTTCGGCCCGCCCGTGCGCCTTCAGGTCCCGCTGGTACACATGGTCGCGGTGCGCGATGTCCAGCCCGCAGTTCAGGATCGGGAGGCGGAGCTGGACGTTGCTCGGCTCGTTCTCGAAATGGACGTACTGTTCCGGGTTGAAGAATAGGATCTTCATCATGGTGCGGTTCCGTTGGCGGTGTCCGGACCTTGCGGCACCCCGGCACGCGGGCGGGCGGTCATCGGATGGCGTGTCCTATCGTAAAGGGCCGGCCCGTCCGGAACCGGCGGCCTGGAACGGACAGTACAACCCGCCGCCATTTCCCAAAGCTTAACGGACGGTCCGTCAACATTGACCGCGACCCGCGCCAGCCGCTTTTATCCGCCCCTGGTTCTCCGGCCCATCGTCCCAGCTCCACCCAAGGTTCGTCCATGAGCCAGCATCGCAATGACATCTTCCGTCTCCTGGCTCATGCCCACCGCTGGGAGGAGATCGTCGCCACCCTCGATGCCCTGCCCGGCGGCGGCTGGAACGACATCGCCCTGGTGCGTTGGCGGCGCATGGCCCTGGCCATGTCACGCAGGCTCGACGCGGCGCTCGACGCCGCGCGGCGGGCGGTCGCCCTGCCGGACGCCGACGCCACCGACCACCAGCACCTTGCCCACATCTGCCTGCGCCTGCTGCTGTGCGACGACGCCTTCGCGGCGGCCGAGGAGGCGGCTCGCCGCGATCCCGGGCTGGTGCGCCCGCATGCCGTGGCCCTGGCGGCGGCGGCGCTGGAGCCGTGCCTGGCCCCGCGCCTGGCGGCGCTCCTGGGGCCGCCCGCCCCTCCCGCGCCGCCCGGCGCCGTGGCCAAATCCCGCCGGCTCAGCGCGGTCGTTCCCTGGCGGCTCGCGCCCTACCGGCCCTACGGCGGCCCGCATCCGGTCATCACCTCGGCCCTGGGACCGGGATCACGACTGGACGCGCGTTGGGCCGATTCTCCCCAGCGCCCGGGCGGCGCGCTGGACCTGCTGCCGAGGCTTTCCGCCTGGGCCTCCCGTCTCGACCGGCCGCACCGCGCCGCCCTGGCCGACTTCCTTGTCCACCGCCTGCCCCTGGCCTTCCACGCCCAGCCGCCGGCCGACCTCGTGTTCCACCATACGGTGCCGGGCGTACCGAGCGGCCGGCCCTGGGTGTTCCACCTGGAACATCTGAACATGCTGTTCGCGCCGATGATCACCCACCCCACGGCGGTCATCCGGCCCGGCGATCCGCAGGTCGAACTGGTTCGCCAACGGCTGGCCGAGGACGCCTGCCTGGGCGTTTTCACCCATGTCCGTGAAACCAAGCGGCTGCTCGACGAGCTTTTCCAGGACGACACGATCCGCGGCAAGACGGCGTACATCCGCATGGGCTTCGATCCGCGGCCCCGGCCCTTCGCCGTGGCGGCCCCGGCCGTGCGCCGGCGCCGGACCACTTTGCTGTTCACCAACAGCCTGTTCCACGACAACTTCCACATCCGCGGCGGCCCGGACGTGCTGTCCGCCTTCCTGGCCCTGGCCGAGCGCTACGACATCCGCCTCGTCATGCGTTCGTCGTTCCCGGCCGTGGGCTGCGAAGGGCTGGTGCGGCGGACCCTGCGCCATCCCGCCGTCACCTGGCTGACCGGGCGCATGTCCGATGCCGACATCGACGCCCTGTTCGCCGAGGCCGACATCTTCCTCCTCCCCTCCGGGGTCCTGCATGCGGTGTCGCTGGTGCGGGGGCTGCGCGCCGGGCTGGCGATCGTGGCCAGCGACGTGTTCGGCGTCTCCGAGTTCCTGCGCCACGGCGTCAACGGCCTGATCATACCGGGACGCCGCGCCGCCATCACCCCCCGCCGCGAGGGAACGCTCTACGCCGAGGACGGCCGCCGCCTGCTCCATCCCTCGGACATGCCCCCCGATCCGCTGTTCCAGACCCGCCTGCGCACCGGAATCCGCCAGCTCCTGGACAATCCGGGGCTGATGCATCGGCTGCGCCGGACGGCACAGCACAGCTCGGCCCGCCTGCATTCCGGCGTCCGCTGGGCGACCGAGGTGTCGGACTTCATCGAGGAGGGATGGACCCGTGGCGGCTTCGCCCGCGCCCTGGATGACGGGTTCCAAGCCGCCCCTGCACCGAACCTCCGGATTTGGGAGAGCGCCTGAAACCATGCGCCCCCTCCCCTCCAGCCTCGCCGCCGGATCCCCGCCCCGCCCTGCCGCAACGGAGCACCGCGGGGAACGTCCGGCGTGGATCGACCGGGCCCTGGCGGCTCTGTTCCGCCCCGCTGCACGGCGGCGCTCGGTCCTGCACATATCCTACATGGTGCACATCCCCTACTACACCGTTCAGCTGCTGCGGGAGCGGGGCTACCGTGCCGATTACATGGCGGTGGGCACCTCGCCGTTCTGGGACCGGTGCGACTATGTCTTCCGGGCGGACCACCGCGTGGGATACCGCCGGCTCAAGGAATGGTGGTGGTTCTGGAGCGTGGTGGCGCGCTACGAGACGGTGCATCTGCACTTCATGACCACGCACACCCAGCTCGGCTGGGAGCTGGCGCTGCTCAAGCGCATGGGCCGGACCGTCGTCGCCCATTTCCGCGGCTGCGAGGCGCGCGACCGCGAACGGAACATGCGGCTGCATCCGCAGTCCAACATCTGCCAGGACTGTGACTATCACCCGCCCATCTGCCAGCGGGCGAGCAGCGCCCTCCGGCGCGATCTGGCGGCCGACCATGCCGACGCCGTCCTGGTGACGACGCCGGACATGCTGGATTTCCTGCCCGGCGCCACGCATTTCCCCTTCTTCGCCCCGGTCGACATGATCGTGCCGCCGCGCACGGAGCCGTTCTGGCCGGACCGCCCGGACTTCCGGATCGTCCATGCCACCGTCCATCCGGGAATCGAAGGGACCGCGGCCATCGAAGCCGCCGTGCGGCGCCTGCGGGAGAAAGGCTATCCCGTCGAGTTCGTCTTCCTGCGCGATGTGCCGCATGACCGCGTCATGGCCGAATACGCCCGTGCCGACCTGGCCATCGGCAAGATGAAGATGGGCTATTATGCCAACGGCCAGATCGAGGCGATGTGCTGCGGCGTGCCGACGGTGACCTGGGTCCGGCCGGAGTTCATGACGCCCGACTTGAAAGACAGCGGCTTCATCTTCACCACGCTCGACGACCTTGAGCGGGTCATCGAGCATTGCATCACGCACCCCGACGATCTGGCGCGCAAGCGGGCGATCGCCCGCAGCTCGATTCTCCGGCTGCATGACAACACGGCCCTGGCCGACCGGCTGATCGGGCTTTACGAGAGGCTGGCGGGACGCTCCCCCGAATGAAATCGGCGCCTCGGCGCGCGTTTCGGGCGCCGGCCTTCACAGGCGCCAAAGGTCCACGCCGTCCGGCAGCCGGCTGCGGTCGAGCAGGCCCTTCACGTCCATGACGAGGCCGCGGCCGTCCTTCAAAAGGCTGGTCACGAGGCCCCAGCCCTCCGCCCGATAAGCGGCGTGCGGGACGGCCAGCACCACCGCGTCGGCCGGCGGCAGGTCCGCGCGCGCGGTCAGGGCGAGGCCGTACTCGTGCGCCACCTCGTCCGCCGAGGCCAGCGGGTCGTGCACCGCGACCTCCACGCCGAAGCTGCGCAGCTCGGCCACGATGTCCACCACCCGGGTGTTGCGGATGTCCGGCACGTCCTCCTTGAAGGTGAGCCCAAGCACGGTCGCCCGCAGCGGCCCGGACTGTCCGCCGCCTTGCCCCACGCGCCGGCGCAGCAGCCGCTTCACCGCCTCCTGCGCCACATACTGGCCCATGGTGTCGTTGATGCGCCGGCCGGCCAGGATGACCTCCGGGTTGTGGCCCAGCTGCTCGGCCCGGTGGGTCAGGTAGTAGGGGTCGACGCCGATGCAGTGACCGCCGACGAGGCCCGGCTGGAACTTCAGGAAGTTCCACTTGGTGCCGGCGGCGGCCAGCACGTCGCGGGTGTCGATGCCCAGACGGTGGAAGATCACCGCCAGCTCGTTCATCAGGGCGATGTTGACGTCGCGCTGGGTGTTCTCGATCACCTTGGCGGCCTCCGCCACGGCGATGGAGGCGGCCTCGTGCACGCCGGCCTTCACCACGCTGCCGTAGACCGCCGCGACGAGTTCCCGCGTCGCCGGGTCGGAGCCGGAGACGACCTTGGTGATGGTCTCGAACCGGTGCTCCTTGTCGCCGGGGTTGATGCGCTCCGGCGAGTAGCCGACGGTGAAGTCCCGCCCGTAGGTCAGGCCCGATTCCGCCTCCAGCACCGGCACGCAGTCCAGCTCGGTGGCGCCGGGGTAGACGGTGGACTCGTAGACCACCACGTCGCCGCGCTTCAGGCGCCGCCCGACGGTGCGGCTGGCGGCCAGCAGCGGGCGCAGGTCCGGGCGCTTGGCGTCGTCGATCGGCGTCGGCACGGTGACGATGTGGAAGTCGGCCCGCTCCAGGTCGGCCGGGTCGTCGGTCAGGTGCAGGCCGGCCGCCGCCAAGTCCGCGTCCGCCACCTCGCCCGTGTGGTCGTGTCCGGCCTTCAGGGCGGTGATGCGCCGCGCGTCGATGTCGAAGGCGATGACGGGCACGCCGGTCCGGCCGAAGGCGACGGCCACCGGAAGGCCGACGTAACCAAGGCCGATCACCGAAATGCGGCGGGAGTGGGTCATGGCGGTGGAGGCTCCTTGGGAAGGAGGGAAAGGTCAAGGTGGAGAGAGTCGCCCCTTATACACGCTCGCCCCCGGAGCGGGAGCCAGGAAAGGAGCGCTGCGGCGGGCCGCCGATCCTCCCGCTCCAGCCATTAAACTGTTATTAACGACCACTCACCGACAACGGGGACGGTTCCCGTAAGGGGAAGGCTTGCCCGCGTGGGCCGGTCTTCAGGCGCGCGTCGCCGGTCCCGAGAAGCCGAGGTCGAGCGTATGTTCTATGAGTTGGCGGCCTCCACCTGGGGGGTGGAAGAGACCGAAGCGTTGCAGCGCGTGATCGCCTCGGGCCGCTTCACGATGGGTGAGCATGTCGCCGCCTTCGAGCGGGAGTTCGCCGACTGGTTCGGCGTCCGCCACGGCATCATGGTGAATTCGGGCTCCTCGGCCAACCTGATCTCGGTCGCCGCCCTCGCCTACAAGAAGGACCGGCCGCTCCAGCGCGGCGACGAGGTCATCGTCCCGGCCATCTCCTGGGCCACGACCTATCACCCGCTGCAGCAGTACGGGCTGAAGCTGCGCTTCGTGGATGTCGAGCTGGAAACGCTCAACATGGACGTCTCGAAGCTGGAACAGGCGCTGACGCCAAAGACACGGGCCATCGTGCCGGTGTCGATCCTCGGCAACCCGGCCGCCCTCGACGTGATCCGCGCCTTCGCCGACGCGCATGGCCTCTATGTCCTGGAGGACAATTGCGAGTCCATGGGTGCGGAGCTGAACGGGCGCAAGACCGGCACCTTCGGCGACCTGAACACCTTCAGCTTCTTCTTCTCGCACCACATCTCGACCATGGAAGGCGGGATGGTGCTGACCGACGATCTGGAGCTGGCGCATCTCTGCCGGTCCATGCGCGCCCACGGCTGGACCCGCGACCTGCCGCCGGACACCCCGCTGTTCGAGCGCACCTCGTCCGACCATTTCGAGGCGTACCGCTTCATCCTGCCCGGCTACAACGTCCGCCCCCTGGAGATCGAGGCCGCCATCGGGCGCGAACAGCTGAAGAAGCTGCCCGCCATGATCGCCGCGCGCCGGAAGAACATGGCGCTGTTCCAAAGCCTGTTCGCCGGGGACGAGCGCTTCGTCATCCAGCGCGAAAACGGCGCCTCCTCGTCCTTCAGCTTCACCATCGTCCTGAACCCGGCGCGCAACCCCGACCGCGAAAGGGTCTTCGCGGCGCTGAAGGAGGCCGACATCGGCTTCCGCATCATCACGGGCGGTTGCTTCCTGCGCCACGACGTGCTCAAGCACTACGACTACGAGATCGTCGACCGCATCGAAAACGCCTACACCGCCCACGACCTGGGCTTCTTCGTCGGCAACCAGCCCTTCGACCTGACCCCGCAGATCGAGCGTCTGCGCGCGGTCCTCGATCGCGTCTGCTCCTGAACCCATCGCCCCCAAACCAGTCGCGGGAACCGATATGGCCGACCGTTTGAACATTCTCGTGACCGGTGGCGCCGGCTATCTCGGCTCCATCATGGTTCCGGCCCTGCTGGAGGCCGGCCACCGGGTGACCGTGCTGGACAGCTTCCTGTTCCGGCAGGCGCCCCTGGCGCATGTCTGCGCGCACCCGGACTTCGACATCGTGCGCGGCGACGCCCGCAGCGAAGAGGTTCTGAAGCCGCTGGTCAAGGACGCCGACCTGGTGATCCCGCTGGCCGCCCTGGTGGGCGCTCCGCTGTGCGACGCCGACACGCTGGCCGCGACCTCGACCAACCGCGACGCGGTGCTGACGCTGATCCGCCTGCTGTCCAGGGACCAGCGCATCATGATGCCGGTCACCAACTCCGGCTACGGCATCGGGGAGCAGGGAAAGTTCTGCACCGAGGACACGCCGCTGCGCCCGATCTCGCTGTACGGCCGTACCAAGGTGGAAGCGGAGCAGGCGGTGCTGGAACGCGGCAACGCCATTTCCTTCCGGCTGGCCACGGTGTTCGGCATGGCCCCGCGCATGCGGGTGGACCTGCTGGTCAACGACTTCGTCTACCGCGCCGTCCACGACCGGGCGGTTGTGCTGTTCGAGCCGCACTTCAAGCGCAACTACATCCACATCCGCGACGTGGCGCGCGCCTTCCTGCACGGGCTGGAGCGCTTCGACGCCATGAAGGACCGGCCCTACAACGTCGGCCTGTCGGACGCCAACCTGTCGAAGTGGGAACTGTGCGAGCGCATCCGCGCCCACCTGCCGAAGTTCGTGTTCCTGGAGGCGCCGATCGGCGAGGATCCGGACAAGCGCGACTACATTGTCTCCAACGAGCGGATCGAGGCGACCGGCTACACGCCGGCCCATTCCCTGGACGACGGCATCCGGGAGCTGATCAAGGGATACCGCATGCTGCGGAACAGCGTCCACGGCAACGTCTGACCGGGAAAGGCCGCCGCCATGAGCGCCCCCATGAGCGATGCCAAGACCGATGATCGCCTCGATCTCGTGCTGATCCATCCGGGCGGCCGCGGCCGGATCTACCAGAGTCTCGGCGAGGAGCTGACGGCCATCGAGCCGCCGCTGTGGTGCGGCCTGATCGCCACCTACTGCCGCCGGCACGGCCACAGCGTCGCCATCATCGACAGCGAGGCGGAGGGATGGGATCCCGCCACTGTCGCCGCCAAGGTGGCGGAGATGGCGCCGCGCCTCGTCACCATCGTCGTCTACGGCCACCAGCCCTCGGCCTCCACCCAGTCCATGCCGGCCGCGGGCGCACTGGCGCGCGCGGTGAAGGAGGCGGCGCCGGAGCAGACCGTCGCCATCGTCGGCGGGCACGTCGCCGCCCTGCCGGAACGCACCCTGCGCGAGGAGGCGGTGGACGTCGCCATCACCGGCGAAGGGCCGGTCACCGTGGACGCGCTGCTGCGCGCGCTGAAGTCCGGGACGCCGGACGGCCTGTCCCCGGGTGATCGGTCCCCAGGCGATCTGTCGGAGGTGCCGGGCATCGTGCACTGGCAGGACGGCGAGGTGCGCCGCACCCCGCCAGCACCGCTGGTCGAGGACCTGGACCGCGACCTGCCGGCCTCGTCCTGGGATCTCCTGCCCATGGAAAAGTACCGGGCGCACAACTGGCAGTGCTTCGGCGACATGGGCACCCGCATGCCCTACGCATCGATCTACACGACGCTGGGCTGCCCGTACAAATGCAGCTTCTGCTGCATCAACGCGCCCTTCGGCAAGAACGGCTACCGGTTCCGCTCGCCCGACATGGTGCTGCGCGAGATCGACCTGCTGATCGAGCAGTATGGGGTGCGCACCTTCAAGATCGTGGACGAGATGTTCGTGCTGAACGAACGGCACGTCACCGCGATCTGCGAGGGGCTGGTCCCGCGCAACGAACGGCTCGGCAACACGCTGAACCTCTGGGCCTACGCCCGCGTGGACACGGTGAAGCCGCACATGCTCGACCTGCTGCGCCGGGCCGGTTTCCGCTGGCTGGCGCTGGGCATCGAGTCGGGGAGCAAGCATGTGCGCGACGGCGCCAAGAAGGCGCTGCGCAACGAGGACATCGTGGGCATCGTCCGCACGATCCAGGAGGCGGGGATCAACGTCATCGGCAACTACATCTTCGGCTTGCCGGACGACGACGCGGACTCGATGCGCGCCACGCTCGACCTCGCCAAGGAGCTGAACTGCGAGTTCGCCAACTTCTACTCGGCCATGGCCTATCCGGGATCGCCGCTCTACGACCAAGCGGTGGCGAAGGGCTGGGATCTGCCGGAGAGTTGGAGCGGCTTTTCCCAGCACAGCGCCGACTGCAAGCCGCTGGCAACGGAAAAGCTGACGGCCGCGGAGGTTCTGGCGTTCCGGGACAAGGCCTTTACCGAATACTTCACCAATCCGCGCTACTTGAAGATGGTCGATCAGCGCTTCGGCGCGGACACCAGCCGCCACATCCGTCGGATGACCCGGCACACGCTGCACCGGAATCTCCTGGAGGACGCGGAAGCCGGCGCACGGGAAGGGAGCATCGGTGGAACCTGAGGGCGCCCTGGCGGGCATCGATGTCGCCGTCCTGGCCGGCGGTCTCGGCACCCGCATCCGCGATGTCCTGGGCGACACGCCCAAGGTGCTGGCCCCCGTGGCGGGCCGCGCCTTCCTCGGCCACCTGCTGGATCGCCTGACGGGGTTCGGCGCGCGGCGCGTGGTGCTGTGCCTCGGCCATCTGTCCGACCGGGTGACGGCGTGGCTGGCCCGCGGGGATGTCGACGGCGCCCTCGACGTCACGTGCCGGATCGAGCCGCGGCCGCTCGGCACCGCCGGCGCCCTGGCCCACGCGCGCGACGCGCTGCGCTCCGACCTGGTGCTGGTGTTGAATGGCGATACCTTCGTCGATGCCGATCTCGGCGCCTTCGTCGCCGCGCACCGGACCTCAAAGGCCGAAGCGTCGGTGCTGTGCGTGGCGGTGGAGGACGCCGCGCGCTATGGCCGGGTGGAGGTGGACTCCGACGGCCGGATCCGCCGCTTCGTCGAAAAGGCGCCCGGCCGCGGAACGGTGAACGCCGGCGTGTATCTCGTCTCCGCCGCGTTCCTGGACCGCTTCGTCGCGGCGGGGGCAACGTCGCTGGAGCGCGACGTCCTGGAAAGGGCGCCGGCGGGGACGCTGTACGCCCATGTCGTCCAGGCGCGCTTCATCGACATCGGCACCCCCGAAAGCCTGGCCGCGGCGGACGATGTGCTGGCGCGGGCGGACGCATGATCATCAGCCGCACGCCCTTCCGCGTCTCCCTGTTCGGCGGCGGAACCGACTTCCCGAACTGGTACCGCGCCCATGGCGGGGCCGTGATCGGCGGCGCCATCGACAAGTACTGCTACATCAGCCTGCGCACGCTGCCGCCCTTCTTCGAGTACCGGCACCGCATTGTCTACTCGAACATCGAGCAGGTCCGGGAGATCGCCGAGATCCGGCACCCCGCCGTCCGCGCGGTGCTGGGCGAGATGGGCGTGACCGAGGGGCTGGAAATCCACCACGACGGCGACCTGCCGGCACGGTCGGGGCTGGGGTCGAGTTCCTCCTTCACGGTCGGGCTTCTGAACGCCCTCCACGCCTTCTCCGGCCGGATGGCGAGCAAGGAGCAGTTGGCCGGCGAGGCGATCCGCATCGAGCAGAAGGTGATCGGCGAGGCGGTCGGCTCGCAGGATCAGGTGTGGGCGGCCTACGGGGGATTGAACCGGATCGACTTCAACATGGACGGTTCCATCACCGTCACCCCGCTCATCATGGACCGCGAGCGCCGAGAGACCCTGCAGAACCACCTTGTCCTCTGTTTCACCGGCCTGTCGCGCTACGCCCCGGACATCGAGAAGGAAAAGATCGCGAACCTCGACAAGCGCGAGGCACAGCTTCACGGCATGCGCATCATGGTCGATGAGGCCTCGTCGATCCTCGGCAGCCCGCAGCGGGACCTGAACGATCTCGGGCGGTTGCTTCACGAAAGCTGGATGCTGAAGCGCACGCTGTCGCCCAACGTCTCCAACGCCGCCATTGATGAGCTTTACGAAGCCGCCCTCCGCGCCGGTGCCCTGGGAGGAAAATTGCTGGGCGCCGGCGGCGGCGGCTTCCTGCTCCTGTTCGTCCCGCCGGAGCGGCAGGCCGGTCTGCGCGAGCATCTGAAAGATCGGACGGCGGTGAAATTCCGTTTCGACAATGGCGGCAGCAAAATCGTAGTTTACGAACCCAATGATTTCAAAGAGCGGGCGAGGGAGTGATGGGAGGGCTTGGACCTCCTCGACCGGAGCGGAAGCCGGCTTCGATCCCGCCGTCGCTTCCTGATGAGGAGCGATGCGTCTTGGCACCTTGCAGCGAGGCTTTTGTGGACCCGGAAAACCGAAGCGATCTGGACCAGGACACGGCGACTCGCCTGTACCGCAGGATGCGTCTGATCCGCCATCTGGAAGAAGAGATCGCGCGCGTCTACCCGACCGACAAGATCAAGAGCCCCATTCACCTGTCCATCGGGCAGGAGTTCGTGGCGGTTGGCGTGTGCGACGCGCTGACGCCGGACGACCGCGTTTCCATCACCTACCGCGGGCATGCGGCCTATGTCGCCAAGGGCGGCGACCTCGGCGCCATGGTCGCGGAGATGTACGGCAAGCGCACGGGCTGCGCGAAGGGCCGGGGCGGCTCGATGCACCTCGTCGATCCGAAGGCCGGCGTGATCGGCGCCTCGGCCGTCGTGGGCACCAACATCCCGGTCGCCGTCGGGTTCGCGCTTGCCGCCAAGCGCCAGCGGACCGGGCAGGTGGTCGTCTGCTTCCTCGGCGATGGCGCCACCGAGGAGGGGTGCTTCGCCGAGAGCCTGAACTTCGCGGCCCTGCACAGGCTGCCCATCCTGTTCGTCTGTGAGAACAACGGGTACGCCATTCACGAACCGCTCTCCAAGCGCTGGGCGACCGACCGCCTGGTCGAGCGCGTCGCCACCTACGGCATCCCGGCCGAACGCATTTCCGACGGCAGCCTCGCAACCGTGCGGGCGCACGCCGCCGAAGCGGTCGCGGCGATGCGGGCCGGTGCCGGTCCGGCCTTTCTGGAGGTGCTGTGCTACCGCTGGCTGGAGCATGTCGGCCCCAACCGCGACTACGACCAGGGGTACCGCCCGGCCGACGAACTCGCGCCGTGGGAGGCGGACGATCAGGTGGAGCGCCTTGCTGACCGGATCGACCCGGCCCTGCGCGCGCGGATCGACGCCGAGATCCGGGCGGACGTCGCCGCAGCCTTCGCCTTCGCCGAGGCCAGTCCCTTTCCAGACCCCGAGGAATTGTATGAGCACGTCTATGGCTGAGGGACGCCTGCTGCGCTACGTCGATGCCCTGCGCGAAGCGTTCGCGCAGGAGATGGCGCGCGACGAAAGCGTGTTTCTCTTCGGGCTCGACGTCGACGACCACCGGGCGATCCAGGGATCGACGCGGGGGCTGCTCCAGGAATTCGGGCCGGACCGCGTCTTCACGACGCCGCTGTCCGAGGACGCCATGACCGGCGTCGCCATCGGCGCGGCCATGGCCGGGATGCGCCCGGTCCATGTCCACATCCGCATGGACTTCCTGCTGCTGTGCATGAACCAGCTCGTGAACATCGCCGCCAAGGCCCGCTACATGTACGGCGGCGCGGTCCGGGTGCCGATGGTCGTGCGCTCGATGATCGGCAAGAGCTGGGGGCAGGGCGCCCAGCACAGCCAGGCCCTGCACTCCATGTTCATGCACGTGCCGGGATTGAAGGTGGCGGCCCCCTCCAACGCGCATGACGCCAAGGGCTGCATGACCGCCGCGATCCGCGACGACGACCCGGTCGTCTTCATGGAGCACCGGCTGCTCTACCCGATGGAGGCGCATGTCCCCGAGGAGCCGTTCGAGGTGCGTCCGGGCAAGGCGCGCGTCGTGGCGCCGGGAAGCGACATCACGGTGGTGGGCATCTCCAACATGGTGGTCGAGTGCCTGCGTGCCCGCAGCCTGGTCGAGGAGACTGGCGTCTCGGTCGAGGTGATCGACCCGATCTGGCTGGCCCCCCTGGACATCGACACCATCGTGGACTCGGTTCGACGCACCGGGCGCCTGCTGGTCGCCGACAACGGCTGGACCATGTGCGGCGCCGGTGCCGAAATCGTTGCCCAGGTGCTGGAGCGGCTGGGGCCGGATGCGCGTGTGGCCGTGAAGCGGATCGGCTTCGAGCCGACGACCTGCCCGCCGTCTCCGGTTCTGGAGAACCGCTTCTATCCGAACCCCGGCACCATCGCGACCGCCATCCACGCGATGGTGCGTCCGCAGGCTCCCTCGTGGGCGCCCGATCCGGAACGCGCCAGGCTGATCCACCAGACGTGGTTCCGCGGACCGTTCTGACCCGACCTGGCCAGTTCGCCACGTGGTGTGTGGTGTCCTTGAAACAAGGGCGCCATGCGCTTGCGCTGCAAAAGGTTCGGGCTGCGCAGCCATCCGTGAATCGTCGAGAATAGCTGGTCGAGCGCGGGTCGGCTATTCATTAGGGGTGATGCACACATCCAAAACGATAGAGGTATATCAATTTTAGGATGTGAGCGGTCCCTACTCCTCCCTGGAGCCGGGCGCACTCGTGCCCGTACGTCCCAGGTTCCGACATGCCCACCGACACCAGTTTCACCCTGCCGATTATTCGTCGGCTTCATCACCGTCGGCGGCCAGCTGGACTTCGAGCCCGGCCTTGCAGTGTGTATTGTTGACACCCGCGAGGCCCGTGGACATCTTACACATCATGAAGAGCGCCGACCTGATCCGGGAACTGATTGATGCCCGGTGGTTCCTCGACCGGGTTCGGGGTTCCCATCATGTCTTCAAGCATCCGTCGCGGCCGGGGATCGTGGTGGTTCCCCATCCGAAAAAGGACCTTGGCGCGGGCCTCGTCGCGGCGATCCGGAAACAGGCAGGTCTCTGATGCGCTATCCAATTCTCATCGAGCCCGGCTCGGCCGACACCGCGTTCGGCGTCGTCGTGCCGGATCTGCCGGGCTGCTTCTCCGCCGGAGACACGCTGGACGAGGCCATCGATGCGGCCAAGGAGGCGGCTGCGGCCTGGATCGACGCGGCCCTGGACGATGGAACGCCCCTTCCGGCGCCGTCCAGCCTGGAAGCCGTTCGCGATCTGCCGGACTATGCCGGCTGGACCGTGGGTGTCATCGAACTGGACGAGGTTCTCTTCGACGACACCATCGAGCGTGTCAACATCACACTGCCCAAGCGGGTGCTCCGCCGCCTCGATGATCTGGCCAGGGCGGAAGGCCAGAGCCGCGGCGCGTTCATCGCGCGCCTCACCCTGAACGCCCATAAGCCTTCCCAACAGGGCACGCGCCGATAAGCTGGCGCACGCTCGCCTACCCGTCTTCCAGCATGCCGGCCCTGCGGCGATGCCTGGGAGAAGTCCATATTGTACGTATTTCACGTCTCCGGGAGGCTGCGATGGCCGAAGCTTTGACCGCCTCCATGCCGAAGTTCAGCGGCGTGGGCCTGCAGCGCAATTCGGGACCTCTGCAGGAGGCCGATTCCCGCCCCGAAGCCCGGGCTTGTTTTTCGCTCGATTACTGGTGAGAGCGCGGCGCCGCGGCCGGGCGCGGTGTCAGCAAGGAACGCCCAACGCGCCTAACCCTTGCGTCCGAAAAGGACGGACAGGACACCTTCGTGCTTATCCTGCCGATCACGCACCAACCACCACGCGAGGGGGACGAGGCCGTCGAGATTCCCACCGCCGTCAAGCAACGGCTCGGTCTCAACGCCGAACGGTCGTGGATCATTCTTTCCGAGGCCAATGAGGATGTCTGGCCGTCCCCGGATATTCGGGCAATCCCCGGAAAGCCGGGCGTGTTCGAATATGGATGTTTGCACCCCAACGCGGTGAAAGGCCTTTCCGCCGCGGTGAACAGCGCCATCGCCGAAAAAGCCCGGAAGGTCGTCCGTCGCGACTCATAGGATCGGAGCGAGGGTGAGGCTGCGGCCCCCTCTACCTCAGGAACGCTACCAACCTCCCCACCCTTCCTTCGGCGTGTCGGCTCGTTTGCGTCCGAACCAGACGACAGGGCGTACAGAGATTCGCCGGTACGGGCGACGAAGTTCGGGCTCTCCGCGCCGGGAGTTCCGGTTGTCACGAAGCGGTCGAGCGTGGCGTCGCTGAGCGACCAATCAACCGGCCCCAGCAGGTCCAGCCCCGTGCCAGCGAAGGCCGGCACGCCGCCCGGCTTCAGCCGCCGGTCGATCCAGGCGAGAAGCTTTGCAGTGTCCCCACGCAGCAGTGTGTTCTGGGGCAGGGCCGCAACATCCCACGGCGCGTCGGCAAACACATCCGGAGCGACCGGGTCCGGCCCTGGCGCGCCGTGATGGATCGCGATGCGGTCACGGCGGAAGCGGCGCGGGCTTCGGCGCCGCCGAAGCGGGTCCCGTTGTCACACATCCGATCGAAAGGGGTATGTCAATTTTGGGGTACGGAGGGCGGTGTGCGCCTTCCGCGATCAACACGCCATGCCGGCGCGCCCCGGGTCCGCACATGCCCACCGACAGCCTTATCGACATCCCGATCGTCGTAAACGCCTGGGGCGTCTCGGCGGGCGGCCGCGCGCCGCATTTCAAGCTGCTGATCGACGGCGTGCTGATCGGCGAGGCGTGGGTGACCGCCGCCTCCAGCGCGCCCTACGGCTTCCAGGCTACCGTCAACCCCGACGAGGGGCACCGGATCTCGGTCTGGTACGACAACGACGGCGTCGTGAACGGGGTGGACCGCAACCTGTTCGTCGGCTCCATCACGGTGGGCGGTCAGGAGATCAAGGCCACCGACCAGCGCGTCACCTACGACAAGGGCGTGGTGGACGGGAAGAACGTCGTCGCCGGGCAGGAGGGTCTGTACTGGGGCGGCCAGCTGGACTTCGGGCTCGGCGAGGAGATGTTCGGCGGCCCGATGGTGCGCCCGCCGCCCAAGCCCGAGCCGGTCATCACCCGGCCGATCACCATCACCGTCGACGCGGCCCGGACCGGATCCGGTTCCACCGCGCATTTCAAGCTGCTGGTCGACGGGCAGGTGATCGGGGAGGCGGACGCCGATTCCGCCACCGCGAAGCCCTTCGCCTTCACGGTCGGCCTGGATCCCGCCGTCGCCCACACGGTGCAGGTGCTGCCCAGCACCGCCGGCACCCTGTCCGTCGCCGACCTCGTGGTGAACGGCAGCCGCTCCACCCCGGCGGCGGCGGTGGACGGGTCGGTCGCCCAGACGGTCGCCGCCCCACTGTTCCAGGGCACGGCCTCCAAGGCCGCGGCGTCGTCGGGGGCCGCCTTCTACGTGGCGGCGAACGGCAAGGACACATGGTCCGGCCGGCTGGCCGCCCCGAATGCCGACGGCACCGACGGTCCCTTCGCCAGCCTGGAGCGGGCGCAGGCCGCCATGCGCGGCAGCGCCATCAAGACGACCTACGTCCGCGAGGGCACTTACCGCCTGTCGCGCACGCTCGACCTCACCGCCCAGGACAGCGGGGTCCAGTTCCTGGGCTATCCGGGCGAGCAAGTCGTGCTCAGCGGCGGCCAAGCTGTCAGCAGTTTCCGGAGCGAGGGCAACGGCGTCTGGTCCGCCTCTCTGGGGTCGGATCCGGGGCTGGACGTCACCGTCAACGGCGTGCGTTACCGGCTGGCCTCCAAGACCGCCGTCGATCCCGGCGACCCGACCAGCGGCTGGTCCTTCGCCGACGCGGCCACCGGCGGCCCCAGCGCGCGGGCGCTGCGCTACCACGCGGGGGAGGTGTCGGCGGCCGACCTCGTCCCCGGCCTCAAGATCCAGGTCTTCGACGCGGAGCGCCTGCAGGACGCCATCCTGGAGGTGGCGGGCATCGACGAGGCGACGCGGACGATCACCTTCACATCGGACGCGCCCTTCAGCCTGAGCGACGGCTCGACCTTCCGCCTGCTGGGCAACAGCGCCTGGGTCGACCAGCCGGGCGAGTTCGCCTACCGGGCGTCGGACGGGCGGCTGGTCATCAACGTCGGTGCCGGGGCGGCTTTCGACGGCACGGGCGTGTCGGTGGCGCGGCTGGGGACGCTGCTGCGCCTGACCGGGGCGACCGGCGTGGTCGTGCAGGGGCTGACCTTCGCCGACGCCACGACGGACGGCAACGCGGTCGACCTGATCGGCGCCGACGGGAACCGGGTCACCGGCAACAGCTTCCTGAACGTCGGCACCGGCGTCCGCCTGACCCAGGGGTCGGACCAGAACCTGATCGACGGGAACTACCTGGACCATCTGGGCATCAACGGCCTGACGCTGGACGGCCAGTCCAACGGGAACCGGATTTCCGGCAACCAGATCCAGCGCATCGGCGAGGTGCGCAAGTACGGCGGCGGCATCATGGCCTCCGGCGTGAACGGCACCGAGATCGCCTACAACGACATCGACCACAGCGCGCGCTACGGCATCTCGCTGAAGAACTGGAACGCCGCGACCCTCAACCTGAACAACGCCATCCTCTACAACCGCATCCGCCACACCGGCGAGGAGACGGCGGACTCCGGCGGCATCGAGATGCTGGGCCGGTCGGGCGTCAACACCGGCACGCTCATCAAGGGGAACTGGATCGAGCATGTCGGCGGCCTCGCCACCACCAGCGCCGGCCAGTGGCTGCGCGACTACAAGGGCTACGGCGTCTATCTGGACGACCTGACCAGCGGCGTCGCCGTCCAGGACAATTTCCTGAAGGACACCTCCTGGGCCAACGTCATGATCCACGGCGGTCACGACAACACGGTCACCAACAACATCGGCGTCCTGGCCACCAACGACGAAAGCTTCCTGCGGATCGAGTGGGTGCCCCTGGCGGGGGCCGCCGGCCTGCCCGCCAACAACACGGTGACCGGCAACATCGTGGAGGGCGAGGTCCCGCTGGGCAGCTACATCACGCTGCTGTCCGCGGGCGACAACGCCATCGACGGCAACTTCCTGCACCGCGTCGGGGCCTACGGCCCGAACGACCGCAGCGGCGACCCCATGTTCGCCGACGCCTACGACCACGACTACAGCCTGCTGCCCCTGTCGCCGGCGCTCGCCGCCGGGATCCACGACCTGGCGTGGATGCTGATGGCGATGGCGCCCGGCACCGTGTCGTTTCCGCCGCCGCAGGTCGGCTCGGGCGGGACCAGCCTGCCGCCCGTCCCTCAGCCCGTCCCTCAGCCCGTGGTCAAGCCGACCACCACGACGCAGCCTTCCCCCACCCCGGCGGTCACGACGCCGGCGCGTCCGTCCGTCCTGCTCAGCCGAATCCAGAACGGGGTCACCGAGAAGGTCACGGCCTACGCTTACGAGGGGCCGGTTCCGACCCTGAAATGGAGCTTCCTGGGGAACGCCGGGAACGAGGTCGTCGGCGGATCGGGCGACAACGACTTCATGAACCTGCTGGGCGGCGACGACGCCGCCACCGGCGGGGCCGGGGACGACGTGCTGGACGGCGGATCCGGCTCCAACTGGCTGATCGGCGGGGCCGGGAAGGACACCTTCTTCGTGGACGGCCGCAACCCCGACGTCACCTGGTCGACCGTCGTCGACCTGGAAAAGGGCGAGTGGGCGACGATGTGGGGCTTCCGCTCCGGCGTGTCGAAACTGAGCTGGGAGGAGATGGCGGGGGCCGAGGGGCACAAGGGCGCCACGGTCCGTTGCGACATCGACGGCAACGGCAGCATCGACGCCAGCATGACCTTCGCCGGCAAGGCGGTGGGCGCCATGACGGTGACCACCGGAATGGCCGGCGACCAGCCCTATATCGCTTTCATCACGCTCCGGTGAGCGTGGGGGCTTTCATCACGCTCACATGAGCGCGGGGGCGTCGGCGGCCCGGTCAGCGCGTCCGGCAGTGGCGCACCCACAGGGCGCGAATAATCCGTTCGAGCTGGCGGGTCTTCGCGCGGGCATCGCACAGCGGCGAGGCGGCAACGCGGGCACGCAAGCCCATGCGCAGGGCGGAGAGCCGCGCCGTGTCCGCAGCGAGCGCGGCGGCGAGGCCGACGTAGGCCTCCGGAGAGCCGGCGACGAGATCGGCAAGGCCCACGGACCGCAGCATGGAGGCGGACCAGCGGCTGACCATCGGTTCGCCGGGCAGCGTCACGGCGGGAACGCCCATCCACAGCGCCTCGAACGTGGTGGTGGAGCCGCAGAACGGGAACGGGTCCAGAGCGACGTCCACCCGGTCGTACAGCGCCAGATGCCCCCCGATCGGCCCCCGCCCGACCGCCAGCTCGACGCGCGCCGGATCGACCCCGTGCGCCGCCAGCGTGCCGAGCACGCGCCGACGCAGCGCCGCGTCGGCGTAGTCGTCCTTGTACTTCAGCAGCAGCCGTGCGCCCGGCACCGCGGCCAGCACGCGCGCCCACAGCGCCAGCACCGCCTCGCCGATCTTGGCCGGGTTGTTGAAGCAGCCGAACACCGGGGCCGCGCCGCACGCGCTGGGGGGCGGAGCGGGATCCGGGGCGCCGGCGATCGGCTCGTGCAGATAGAAGCTGGGCAGGCGCACCGGACGCTCGACGAAGCGGCCGCCACCGCGCCGCGGCGTCAGCACGGGGTCGCCGATGAGGTAGTCGATGGCGCGGAGGCCGCTCGTCGCGGGATCGTGGAAGCTGACCTGCACCGGGGCCGGGCGGTAGGCGGCGACCAGCGGCCGGTTCTCGTCGAAATGGCCGGCCAGATAGATCATGACGTCGATGGCGTCGGCGTGGATGCGCCGCGCGACAGCCTCGTCCGACAGGCCGAACACGCCATGCCACTGGTCGGCAAGGCTCCGCATGCGCGCGGTCATCGCATCGGGCCGGGCGACGTCGGCGTACAGCACGATCTCGAACCGCGCGCGGTCGCGCTCGTCCAGCGTCGCCACGAGGTTGCGCGCCACCGGATGGTCGCGGAAATCGGAGGACAGATAGCCGACGCGCAACCGCTTGCCGGGATCGCCGGGCGGTGCAGGGGGCAGGCGGCGGGCGTAGAGCGGGCGGGCGTGCCGCTCCTCGAAGCGGCGGTGTTCGGCGTAGCGCTCCTCCTCGGTCCAGGACGGGTCATACAGCGTGGCGGCCAGCAGCTCGCGGTGCGGGTGCGGCTTGGCGGGAGCAAGCGCCATGGCGCGCCGGTACAGGGCAATGGCTTCGGCCGGCCGGCCGGCGGCGCGCAGCAGGCCGCCGAGATTGCTCCAGGCCCCGTCGTGCTGCGGCTCCAGCACCAGCGCACGGCGCAGGGATGCCGCCGCCTCCGCCGTTCTTGCGGTCGCCGCCAGCGTGTTGGCGCGGTTGAGGTGGGCAGAGGCGTGCTCCGGTGCTGCGACCACCGCCCAGTCCGCGACGAGGGCGGCGGCGGACAGCCGGCCGAGCCGCTCCAGCACGTTCGACAGGTTGGACAGCGCGTCGGCGTCGTCGGGGCACAGCGCCAGGGCGGCGCGCAGGCTCGCCTCCGCATCGCCCAGCCGGCCGGTGCGATAGCGCGCAACGGCGAGGTCGGTGCGCAAATCGGCGTCCGCGGGCGCCAGAACGGCGGCGCGGGTCAGTTCGTCGCCCGCTTCCATGTCCCGGCCGGCGCTCAGCAGAGCGCGCCCACGGCGGTGCAGCAGGATGGTGAGCCGCCCGGCCGCCTCCGCGTTGGCGGGGTCGATCGCCACCGCGTGCGCCAGCGGCGGGATGGCCGCGTCATACCGGCCGAGCGCGCCCAGGGCCGTGCCCAGCTCGCCCCAGAGCTCGGCGGCGTCCGGCGCCAGGGCGGCGGCCAGGCGCAGCACCGCGGCGGCCTCGGCCGGGTGCCCGGCGGCGCGGAGCACGCGGCCCAGGTTGGTGCGTATGCCGGCTGAGTCCGGGCACCGCCCGACCGCGCGGCGGATCAGTCCGATCCCGTCTTCCGTCCGGCCGGTCTGCGTCAGGACGACGCCCAGCAGGTGCAACGCGTCCGGCTGCTCGGGGTCGGCCTCCAGCACGCGGCTGTAGATGATTTCCGCCTGAGGCAGCCGCCCTGCCATGTGGTGGTCCAGCGCGACGGACAGGGCTTCGGACAGCGTAGCGATGGTCAATCCTCCCGCCCGGCGGGGCGGCCGATCCCGTTCCGATCACGCCCAGGATAGGCCGGGCGAAGCCCCACCGGAAAGGGAAAGCATGACCCGGGGCGCGGCTTCGGGACGATGCCGAAGATCTCGTGCCCCGTCCGGCGCCGGCGTGTCGGAGCGCCGCGCCCGCAAATTTCGTCGCGGAAGGATGTGTGGGAGGCGGTCAGGTGTTCTTCGGCGCCGGCTTCTTGGCGGGCGGCGGCGGCACCGGGTTGGCCTTCAGCGGCGAGGAGGAGGACGCGGACACGGCGGCCTTCTGGCTCTGCACCTTTACGGGGGCGGGCGGCGCCTCGACGATGGGAAGCTGCGCGACCTTCGCCTGCGTGCTGGCCTTCGACGGGAAGGCGGCCGGCAGGAGCATGCCGGCGAAGGCGGCGACGGCGATCCCCACCTTGGTGGCTTCCCACGCGAAGATGGACCGCTTGCGGCGGGGGCGTTCCGAAACCGGAGCGTCAACCATCGGCTGATCGGCCATTTGCGGCGCAGCCATCGACGAAACAGCGGTCATGGACATGGCGGGCACTCGGGTTCGGGGTTCGCCGGGTTGGCCAGACCGATAACGCAAGCCCTATGCCAAGCATCCCTCATTCGTTCAAAACTTGGCTCAAAATCAATACACCGTTAAGGGTTTCCCGGTCCCGGATTTGCCCGCCCTCCCCTCTTTACCGTGGGCACCCGGCAAAATCGTCCCGGTGCCGGGCGCTTTCTGCCGCCCGGCCGGACAAAATCTGCCGCCCGGCCGCGCCGCCGCCCCTTTTGAACAGCCCCCGTTCTGCTCTAAGGTCCGCCGCCTGACGGCGGGCGGGTGCATCCGCGCCGTGTCGTCGTTCGGAGCCTGTGGAGAGCGCCATGTATGCCGTGCAGATCGAGGTCGTCGGAACCTGCAACCTGCGCTGCCCGTCCTGTCCCGTCGGCAACGCCGAGGGTGGGCGGCGCAGCGGCAGCATCGGCGGGACGATGCCCCTCGACCGTTTCCGGCAGGCGCTCGATTGGGCCGCCGCCGGGCTGAACCGCGCGCCCTCGGAGGTTTCGGTCTGCCTCTACAGCTGGGGGGAGCCGTTCATCCACCCCGACCTTCCCGCCCTGATCGCCGAGGTCAAGCGCCGCGGCTACGGCGCGGCGATCTCAAGCAACCTGAACCATGTCCGCGACCTCGAAGCCGTCCTGCGGGCCGGCGTGGACGAGATCACCGTCAGCCTGTCCGGCTTCACCCAGGACGCCTACGGCCAGAGCCACGTCGGCGGGGACATCGAGACGGTCAAGCGGCACATGATGGAGTTGTCCCAAGCCATCGAGCGGGTCGGCACCGCAACCCGCGTGATGGTGCATTACATCACCTACCGGCACAATCTCGGCACCGGCGAGTTCGCGGCCATGGCCGCCTTCTGCGAGGAGCTGCGGTTCGATTTCGAGCCGTCGCTGGCCTTCTTCGCCCCCGTCGAGAAGCTGGTCGACATGGCCGCGGGCCAAAGCTTCCCCAAGGACCAGCCGATCCTCGACCGGCTCGTGATCCCGGTGGACGAGCAGTTCCGCATCAGTGCGCCGGCCGCGCCGGCCACCGCCTGCACGCTCATCGAGGACCGCGTGGACATCGACGTGGACGGGGCGCTGAAGCTGTGCTGCTCCAGCTACGACCGGCGCTTCAACGTCGCGCCGGGCTTCGCCGACATCGGCTTCGACGAGGCGACCCGCCGTCGGCGCGACAGCGCGCTGTGCCGGGACTGCGCCGCCCATGGCATCGACCGGATCTTCACCCGGACCGACTATGCGGCGTGGCGCGAGCACGCCGGGCGAATCTTCCAGGAGCTGGGCGCCCCCGTTCGCTTCGTCGGAAATCTGCTGGTCTGCGACGACAGCCCGACGGAAACGATGCTGCTGGCCGTCGTCAACGACCACCTGAACGCCGGCCGCTACGCCGAGGCGAAGGACGCCTTCGCCGCCCTGAGGGAGCGGCTGGTCGCGAAGTACGGGGAGGCGGGCGGGCGGTGCGACGGGGTGATGGACCGGCTGGAGCGCGGAAGCCGGCGCTTCGGGCGCGACGTGCCAAGCGACCCGCTGCGGGTGTTCTTCGCCGAAGGCCTGATCGCCTCGCTGCACGACCGGGACCCGGCGCAGGCCCGTCCCATTTTCCTGACGCTGCGGGAGATGGCCGCGATGCTGGCCGGGGACGGCGTCTACAGCCGGACGGCTCGTGTCATGGCGCCCCTGATCGCCGACGCCTGCGCCTCGGTGGCCGAGCCGCCGCCGCCATCCGCCGCCCAGCCCCCATCCACTCAGCCCCGGCCCGCGCCGGCCTTTCTGCCGCGCCTGCTGCGGCGGTTGCGGGCGCCGTTCGGCCGCTGACCGGAAACCCGCGCGTCAGCGCCCCGCCACCGCGCGTCAGCGCGCAGCCATGCTCCGGATCAGGTCGATCTGACGGGTCAGGCAGCGGGACAGGTCGTAGCGTTCCACGACCGTCTCGCGCGCCGCGCGGCCGAGCGGGGCGAAAGCGCCGGGGTCCTTCAGCACCTCCACCACCCGGTCGGCGATGGCCTGGGGGGAGAAGAAGTCGACCAGCAACCCGTTCTCGCCGTCGCGGATGACCTCGCGCACCGGGGCGGTGTCGGAGCCGATCACCACGCAGCCGAGCGCCATCGCCTCCACCATCGACCAGGACAGGACGAAGGGATAGGTCAGGTAGACGTGCGCCCGCGACACCCGCAGCGCGGCCAGATACAGCTCGTAGGGCAGATGGCCCATGAAGAAGACGCGCGCGGGATCGACCGGCACCTCGGCCAGCATGGTTTCCCGCCAGCTCTTGCCGTCGGCGGGGCGCGAGCCGTAGCTGACGTCGTCGCCGCCGACGATCAGCACCTTGGCGTTGGGCCGGGCCTCCAGGATGCGCGGCAGCGCCCGCATGAAGCTGGGGAAGCCGCGGTAGGGCTCCAGGTTGCGCACGGCGTAGGTCACGACCTCGTCGTCGCGCGACAGCATCGTGCCGTCCGGCAGGCGGAAGCGGGCGTCCGGGTTGCCCTGCAGGACGGTGGTGTCCACCCCGTCGTGGATGACCTCGATCCGGGGCCAGAAGGGCTCCGGGTGGGTGTCGCGCTGCCACAGGGTCGGCGCGATGCCGCGGTCGCAGGCCTCCAGCGCCAGCAGAAGCGGCGTGCTGCGCATGCGCAGCCGCAGCACGGTGTCGACGTTGACCGGCATGGACGGGTCGAAGCCGACGTCCAGCCCCTGCGCGCGGTAGAAGAACTCGCAATAGTTCAGGTAGGGGGTGTTGGGGAACACGTCCTTGACGAACAGCGTCTCGCCCCAACCCGGATGCCCGACGATGATGTCCGGGACGAAGCCCTCCCCGCGCAGCCCCATCAGCAGGCGCGCCACGCCCTGCCCGTGCAGGACCGCGTTCTCGGTGGAGACCAGATAGGGGTGGGCGTTCTCCCGCGCCTGGCGGCTGGGCTGGTAGTTCAGGCGGCGGACGTTCGGGATCTCCCGGTCCGTGCGCTTGGTGATGAAGACGACCGCGTTCGCCGGATCGGCGGCCAGCCGGGCGGCCAGATGCTTGTACTGGCCGGGCATGTTCTGGTGGATGAAGACGATCTTCATGGTGGCCTCCCTCACGCGCGCCCGAAGCCGCACTTTTCCCAGAGCTTCGGCCCGACCTTCGGCAGGGCGGTCGCGAGCACCAGCAGCACCGCGCCGACGGCGGTCGGGACGATCCAGTCGGGCTTGCCGGCCAGGGCGTGGTCGCCGGCGGCGCCGAACTGGACGAAGGCGACGGTCATCGGCAGTTGCCCCACCAGCGAGCCGAAGGCGTAGGCGCCGAGCGGGAGGCGCGTCAGGCCAAGCGCGTAGTTCACGCCGGTGTGCGGCAGCACGGGGACCAGCCGCAGCATGGCGACCGCGCGCCAGCCCCCGCGCTCGATCCGCCGCAGGGCCTCGCCCCACCGCGCCGTGTCGTCGGTGGAGACGAAGCCGCGGCTGATGTAGCGGGAGATCAGGAAGCCGGACGAGGCGCCGACCACGCTGCCGGCCGCCGCCAGCACGCCGCCCCACCAGACCCCGAAGATCAGCCCGGCCAGCATGGCCATGGCGGAGCGGGGGAAGAACAGCAGGCTGGCCAGGATGTGGATCAGCAGGAACAGGACCGGTGCGGCCGGGTGATGCCGCAGCATCTCCTGCAGCCCCTCCACCCCGAAGGTCCCGCCGTGCGACGCCCACCAAGCCACGGCCCCGCCGACCAGCAGCAGGACGAGCACGACCCGCCCCAGGGTGCGGAGGGTGGAAAGGGAAGGCGCTGCGCGTTCGGCCATGGGTTTCGACCCGGATCACGTCGGAAGAAGGTCCAGCTTCCATAACACGGGGCGGCTCAATGCCGCGAGAGACGATCGCGCAAGGCGCACGCCCCCGGCCGGATCCCATGTTGCGCGCGAGGGGAATCCGGCAAAGAAAAAGGCCGCTGCCAATGGGGCGCGGCCTTTAAGTCTAGGGAGGAAACGCCCAAAGGGCATCCGAGAAACAATCTATGTTGCGCTGCAGCAAAGGTCAAGCCCCCTCCGTCCACTTTTTGCCTTATGGCCCGCGGGGGCCATCGCGGAGCCGGCCGGATCCGGGATCGGCATGGGGTATCGGCAGGGCCGGAAAAAAGAAAAGGCTGCAGCCATGACGGCGCAGCCTAGTTTTGGGAGGGAGGAAACCAAGAGAACTTGGTGAGACCAGTTATGAACTGATTTGATTAACAGGCTGTAAACAACCACACGCCCCGAAGAGATACCCTTTTTTCGAAGATCCTGCGGAATGAATGCTTAAGCTGAGGCATGGAAGCGCAATCGCTGCGGTGCAGCCAATTTTTCCAGCCCCGTCTTTCCCGGCCCAATTTTCCCCCTTATGGCGCCTTGCGCCCGACCGCCCGCGCGATCCCGTCCTGCCAGACCATGCTGACCAAGGCGATCTGGGTGAGCAGCGCCATCTCGCCGCGGCCGATGGCGGCCAGCAGCTCGTCGCGGGTCAGGAACAGGATCTCCGTCTCCTCCAGGTCGTCCGACAGCGGCTCCGTCACCCGGCGGCAGCCCGTGGCGTGGAACATGTGCGCCACCGATCCGCCCTGGTTGGCGTTGACCGTGTAGCCGCCGAGGTCCGTCCAGGAGTCCGCCGCGAAGCCGGTCTCTTCCAGCAGTTCGCGCTTGGCCGCCGCCAGCGGGTCCTCGCTCTCCGACAGATGACCGCCGGGGAAGACGAGGTTCACGCGCCGGGGGCCGTGCCGGTATTGGCGGTAGACGATGATGCGCCCGTCCTCCGTCTCGGCGAAGATGCAGGCGAAGGACGGCATGTCGAACTGGTAGTAGTCGTCGATGATCCGGCCGTCGGGCAGTTCCACCGTCTCGACACGGACTTTCAGGAATGGCTCCGCATCGAGCAGTTCACGGCTTTCGACGACGGTCCACGGGCGCAGACGACGCTGCATCGCGCATTCTCCATTCTTGCGATGGAGCGTGCGTAACCGGACCCCGCGCGCGATGCAATTGCGCAATGGGGCGGCGCGGAGGCAAGCGTTCATGACGGGGAAACCGGAAGTCCGGGCGGCATGGCCCGGAAATGCGGCAACTGGTCATACCAGTCGCCGTCATGATCAAGTTGCGGCCAAAAAAAATGCCGCGGCCAGACACGAGGTCGGCGCGGCAGCCTAATGCTCTTGGAGCATTATGATGTTTTTGGTTTCCTCCCCAGACCTCAAGGCCTTTGTTTTGTGGGAGGAAATTTCCACAGACCACACACCGAAGTCAATCACGTTGAGTGGGTTATAACTTAAAGCCTAACGCGCTCCTTCCAATACGCCGGCCGATACGCCGAAACGTCATGGTGGAGAAATCGCACACAGGAAAATCGTACACAGAAAAATCGCACCTGGGGGGCGCACAGAAGGCTTGCTTTCCACCGGCGGGGTGAGGTATCTCCCTGCCTCCTTCGTTGGAGCGGCGCGGGCGTAGCTCAGGGGTAGAGCACAACCTTGCCAAGGTTGGGGTCGAGGGTTCGAATCCCTTCGCCCGCTCCAGTATCACGAAGAAGAACCTTTCCCTTTTCTTTACGGATATTCGGCAACCGCGCGGGTTCCCGCCGCGGTCCGGGACAGCGCGTCGGCCATCCGCGCGAAGACGCCGGCCCAGTCCCCCGCCCGCTCCTGACGGAACAGCGCCTCAGCCTCGGCAAGGTTGCCCGCGTTGTGGTGCGAATGCGCCTGTGCCAGGGCATTCGGGACGTTCTGTTCCATCCGGGCGTTTTGTTCGTGGGCCTGCATGCACGCCAGAGTGCAAAGGACCGCGTCCGGCGCAACAGGTTTCCGGGAGTTGCCCCGCTCCCGCCCCGCGTGCGGAAGAGCGCCCGCCGTTTTCGAAATTTTAACCCACTGATAGGGGTATCGGGCTAAGGTCGGACGAACGACCCCACAGACGATAAGTGCGACGCCCGTGACCATGCAGCAGCTTGACCGTTTGAGTGAAGCGCCGAACGAGGTGCTGCAATCCGGCTTCGATCTTTTCAACGGCCGCTCGATCCTGGTGACCGGGGGCACCGGTTCCTTCGGGCGCCGCTTCGTGGAGACGGTGCTGCGCCGTGCCAAGCCGCGCCGGGTCATCGTCTTCTCCCGCGACGAGTTCAAGCAGTACGAGATGCAGCAGCATCTCGGCCCCGAATGGGCGTCCACGCTGCGCTTCTTCATCGGCGACGTGCGCGACCGCGAGCGGCTGGAGCTGGCCATGCGCGAGGTGGACCTGTGCGTCCACGCCGCCGCGCTGAAGCATGTGCCGGCCGCCGAATACAATCCCATGGAATGCATCCACACCAACGTCTACGGGGCGGAGAATGTGGTGCGCGCCGCGCTGAACACCGGCGTCCAGCGGGTGATCGCCCTGTCCACCGACAAGGCGGCCAACCCGGTCAACCTCTATGGCGCCAGCAAGCTGGCGTCGGACAAGATCTTCATCGCGGCCAACAACCTGTCGGGCTCGCTCGGCACGCGCTTTTCGGTGGTGCGCTACGGCAACGTGGTGGGCTCGCGCGGGTCGGTCATCCCGCTGTTCCGCAAGATGATTGCCGAAGGCGCGGACGCCCTGCCGGTCACCGACGAGCGCATGACGCGCTTCTGGATCACGCTGCAGCACGGCGTGGACTTCGTCGTGTCCTGCTTCGCGCTGATGCAGGGTGGCGAGATCTTCGTGCCCAAGATCCCCAGCATGCGCATCGTCGAGGTGGCGCGCACGCTGGCCCCGCACCTGCCGCACAAGGTCGTCGGCATCCGCCCCGGCGAGAAGCTGCACGAGGTGATGATCACCGAGGACGACTCCCGCCAGACTTTCGAGCTGTCGGACCGCTACGTGATCGAGCCGACCTTCGCCTTCTGGACGCACGAGCCCTACGAGCGCCTGGGCGCCCGGGCGGTGGCCGACGGCTTCCGCTACGCCAGCGACAACAACAGCGACTGGCTCGACGCCGAGCAGCTGACCCGCCTGATCGCCGAGGCCCCGTGATGGGCGGCGCCACGAGCGGCGGCGCGCTTCCCTTCCTGCCCTACGGCCGCCAGGACATCGATTCCTCCGACATCGACGCGGTGACCGAGGTTCTGCGTGGCGACTGGCTGACCCAGGGACCGGCGGTCGAGGCTTTCGAGCGCGCCCTGGCGGAGCGCACCGGCGCCGCCCACGCCGTCGCCTGCGCCAACGGAACCGCCGCCTTGCATCTGGCCATGCTGGCGCTCGGGCTCGGGGCCAATGGGATCGAGGCGGGCGATGCTGTGGTCGTCCCCAGCGTCACCTTCCTCGCCACGGCCAACGCCGCCCGCTATGTGGGGGCGGAGGTCGCCTTCGCCGACGTCGATCCCGCCACCGGCCTGATGGGGCCGGACCACGCCGCCGCCGCGGTCGCCCGCGCCGAGGCCGCCGGCTGGCGCGTGCGCGCCCTGGCGCCCGTGCATTTCGCCGGGCAGACCGCCGACATGGCGGGCTTGAGCGCGCTTGCCGCCCGCCATGGCCTGACCATCGTCGAGGACGCCTGCCACGCCATCGGCAGCGAGGATGTCCGGGCGGACGGCCGGACCGTGCCGGTCGGATCCTGCGCCGCCGCGGCCATGGCCGCCTTTTCCTTCCACCCCGTGAAGACCGTCGCGGCGGGCGAGGGCGGGGCCGTGACCACCAACGATCCGGAACTGGCCGCCCGCCTGCGCCGCTTCCGCAACCACGGCATGGAACGGGATCCGGCGGGGTTCGAGGACCCGGAGGCCGCCTTCGACGCGGACGGGGCCGCCAACCCCTGGTACTACGAGATGGCCGAGCCGGGCTTCAATTACCGGCTGACCGACCTTCAGTCGGCCCTGGCGCTCAGCCAGATGAAGCGGCTGGACGCCTTCGTGGCGCGCCGGCGGCAGCTGATGGACCTCTACGCGTCGCGGCTCGCCCCGCTCGCCCCGCTGGTGCTGCCGGCGGCCCGCGTTCCCTGGTGCCGGCCGGCCTGGCACCTGTGCGCCGTCCGCATCGACTTCGAAGCCGCCGGGCGTCCGCGCGCGCGGGTGATGGCGGAGCTGCGGGCACGCGGCATCGGCAGTCAGGTCCACTACATCCCCGTGCACCGCCAGCCCCACTGGCGGCGGCGCTATGGCGAGCTGGCCCTGCCGGGTGCTGACGGGCATTACGCCCGCACCCTGTCGCTGCCGTTGTTCCCGGCCATGGAGGACCGCGACGTGGACCGCGTCGTGACGGCGCTCGCCGAGGCCCTGGGCCTGCCCCGCCCGCTCTGACCCCGTCCTCGCTGGGAGGTTTCCTCCCGCGTCAAAATGCGCTATGCCAGCGGCATCTGGAACGCTTCGGAGCAAGGTCATGGCCGAGGGTACTGTGGACTATTACGCGATGGTCGAAGAGGCCTGGCAGCTGAGCGACGCGGCACGCGACTATGTAAAGAACGCCGGCCGCGACGTGGACAACGCCGAACTGTGGGAGAAGGTGTTCTCCGCCTCCCCGCTGATCGACCTTGAGCGCACCCGCGCCGAGGGCGGGCAGCCGCTCCAGAAGATCTTCTTCACCAATCCCTACGGCCTGCAGTACCGCGCCGATCACAAGGATTGGATCCCCTTCCGCCACGGCGCCCTCGATCCGGCCTATCTGCAGGCGATCTGACGGGCTGCCGGCTTACCGGACGCACAAAACCCCGCCGACCGAACGGTCCGGCGGGGTTTTGTTTTTGGAGATCCCGTAGGTTGGGTTGAGCGCCAGCGAAACCCAAC
>NZ_JBPXMQ020000055.1:0-31059 GCF_053470405.2 Azospirillum mesophilum | reverse complement strand
TCTTCTTCTCGATCTTGGCCATCCGGCCGCGCGTCGCTTCGGTCCACATACAAAGCTTGAATCACAACACGACCTCAGCGCCAACCCTTTTCAAACAGTCTCTCAATCCTCCTCTCCACCATGGTCGAATCGACGGTAACGGTGTCCGCTCATGGCGCAAAGCAGACGATCCGTCACAACGGGCTGCACGGCTCCATTTCACGGTAGAGAGTAGGGGCCCGCGCGTAGCGCAGCGTTGTGCAAATTAACGATGTGCTCCGCGAGGGTGGCCACGGTGGCGTCATCGAGCCCGGTGTCATGGTGGGGATCAATCACCAGCACGGTCATACCATCCTCATCCGCCAGCACGACGCCGGGGGCGTCCTTGTCTACATACCATGGCTGCGCCAGCAGCTCCGCTGTGGTCGGCGGGGGCGGCTCGCCCTGTACGTCCGGTACAGTGACCGGCTCCCCCTCAATATCTTCCACCGCGAAAGGCACCAGAGGGACCGTGGACGCCAGCTTCTCCCCCATGGCCGGCAGTGCCTCTACCGGTTCCGGCGTGCTGGTCAAGAGGGACACAAGCGTCGGGCCGGGCTGATCCGGAACCATTGCCGGCAGCGCCAGTTCCGGAAATGGGAGCGGAGGTCCCCGGTCCAAGTCCGGAATGGGCGGCGGGACCACCTCCGGCGTCCGCACTTGGCGCTTGAACTCTAGCACGTCGGTACGGCGCATATCCGGGTGGATCACACCATTGGTCAGTGCCTGCTGCTGTTCGTCGGGCGTGAGAGTCGCCAGTTCGGCGACCACGCTCCAGGCGTTCGGCAAGGCGTCGCGGGGCAGCGCGCCCGAGTCCACCAGTTGCGCCGCTGCGCGCAGTCGCCGCCCTACCGAGGGAGAGAACGGAAGGTCGGACTCGATCATTGCCTCGAACTCGCCGTGGGCCAGCCGCTCCTTCGCCTGTGTCAGGTGGCGGCCGATCTGCACGTAGGACTCGGCGGCCCGGTCCCACAAGCGGGAGATGGCGGAGGCGTAATCGTCGCGGGTCCGGAGCGTGTCGGCCGCGTCGAGCATGCCGATCCGCGTGTCGGCGAGCGCACCCTTGGTCACCTTCTTCATGGCGTCACCAGCCCCAGCCGCGAGCCCACATAGTTCCACAGCGCCTCAAAATCCGGGCGGGTCTTGGCGCCCTCCACCTCCACCACGCCGACGCCGCGGCTGAAGCTGCGATACACGTCAGTGCGATCCGGCAGGTCCACCGGCACCACCTCGCCGAAGCCGGAGAGCATCCGCCGGGCGTCCACCACGTCCCGGATCCGGGGCTTGGTGGCATTGAGCACGTAGGCCGTGGGCCGGCCTTGCTCGCGCAGGTACTGCCGCATGCCGGAGATGGAGTCGAGGTCCTCCGGCGTCGGGCGAACGGGGACCAGCACCAAGTCAGCGGCCTTGAACAAAGAGGCGGTGCCGGTGGGATAGGACTCGATGGCCGTCGGCGTATCGATCACCAGAAGCTCGATGAGGTCCAGCGGCTCCGGCGGGGCGGTGATCTTGGACAGGGACTCGCTGTAATGGTCGATGTTCGGAGCTTCGCCCGGCCGACGCTGCCACCAAGCCGTCAAAGTGCCCTGGGGGTCGGTGTCGAGGGTAGCGGTGGCGATGCCGGCCTGTGCGGCTGCCGAGGCAATGTTGCGCGCCACCGTCGTCTTTCCGGATCCGCCCTTCGGCCCGAGGATCAGCAGCGTCTTCATGCCCCGGCCCTCCCTGCCAAATCGTGCACCGGTGCACGATTTGCCGCGATGGCAACCGTGCGCCGGCTGCACGGCGTGCTATCTATCAGTTGACCATTCCTTGGCATTTTTACGTCCCTATGCTGAGGGGTGGAGACCCGCCGCGGTGGCTGCACAGCGCGGCGGGTCGACTTTCGCTAAAAGCGCATGAGTGCAGCATCCAGCCGCGCACAGCCTGAACAATTCATCTCCGTCCTCCGATGGCGGCAGCCCAGAGCAGCAGCTCGCGCGTGGTCAGCTGGCGCCCGTCGACCTGGTGCAGGCCGCCACACCGGTAGACGCGCCGCCCGGCTTCGCGCAGGGTCAGCACCGCATCGTACAGCCCGGTGGCATGGTGATCGCCGGCCGATCGGCGGCGTACGCCCTGCGCGGTTGAAACCGATAGGTCCATCTGCACGCCGCCCCCGGTGGCCGGCCGGCGCCGAGACGGAGCAACCGCCACCGTCGCGGCCGGAGAGGCACCCATCGCCCCGCCGTCCAGTGGCAAGGCCATTTGTTCGCAGACGAACGCTCGGGTCATGGTTCATGCCCTCCCCCCAGCGATGGTGTGCAGCACCGGCCGCGGGATGGATGGCGGAATGGCCGGGATGCCCACCCGCACCTCCAGCTCCCAGACTCCGAGCGCCGTTCTCAGCCGCTCGGCGAAATGCGTGTTGATCCAGTCGCGCTGGTAGGGTTCGGGAACCCAGAACACGGCTCCGCTGCCGTCCAGTTCCAGGGCGGCGCCCCGGAACCACGACAGTTCCGTCCGCTGGAAATGGACGGCGAGGCGGGCCATCAATCCAGCCCCACTCTCGCGCGCGTTCGCGCGCGCCAGGTTGATTCCCAGGTTATTACAAGGTTTGTCCGACACCGGTGTCACACGTTGGCCCGATTCGGAGTCGCACGTTGAGCCCTCCGGAGTCACACGTTCCGCCGCACGGATGACACCCGTGTCGCCGACACCGGAGTCATGCGTTGCCGCCTCCACCTCGGCGATTGCCGCGTCCAGCGTCGGCGCGGTGCGCCGCTCGAGCCAGTCCTGGCAAAACCGATAGCGCGCCGGCCGATCCTTCGCCGGGCGCCCAACGGGTTCGATGATCCCCTGCGCCCGCAAGGCGCTGCGGGCACGCTCCACATCGCGGCGACACATGGCTGTGTCGTTGGCCAGGGCGTCGACGCCGACCTGATCCCAGGTCATCAGTTGGCCCGTCTGGGCGAAGGCCCCGCGATCGAGGCGGTCCATCATCGCGGCGGCGACCACCTTGTCCCGTGCCGTCAGGTCCGGACACGCCCGCACGGCCACGCCGAACCGCCCAATCAAGCGCCGGAAGCGCACATTCACATCATTCATAGGCACACCCATCCCGTTCACCGACGGCGCTGGGCCGGCCGGCGGTACCGTCGTCAGGGCTCACGCATCCGTGGCCGGAAATGACGGCGTTCGAGTCGCAATCGAGTCGCGGTTGAGGTATTATGACCGCGCACACCTCACCGTTCGTCCGCTCGGCAAAAGCGGACGGCGTGAACGCTGATGGTTGAGCGCGGTTAGGGGCGGCCAATCGCAAGGCCGCCCCAGCTCAAGGCGGTGGACGCGGTGTCGTCACGGTAACCTCCCGTATTCACGGCCGCGACCTTCGCAACCGTGTTCATGTTGAAGGGGCAGCATCCCCGTTCGCCGGTCACAGGAGCGGCGTGGACAGGACGTGCCCGACGTGCAGCAGGCTTGGTGTGAGGCCGGAATCGAGGCGCAGCCTCAGCCCATCCGGGGCGCACACCTCTCCCGTTCGCAGCCACGCCGGGGGGTGACTGCGGCGACAAAGGCCCTCCGATCACCGCCCGTGGGGCAAGCGGAGACAAAGGCACCGGATCGAACTGGGGGGACGCCTCAGCGGCGAGGTGGAGCGCGTGCCATATCAGGCCCTTCGGTCAGCGTCAGGGATGTACCGCGCCCGACCGGGCGCGGTATGGGGACGGCAGAACGCGGGCGGCCGGGATCGGCGCCACGGAACCGTACTGCCAAGCTCTTGATAGGAAACAGATCTCAGGTCTTTCGTCACTCGGCGCCGGAAGGCAGCGAGTCGACGTCATGCTGGGCCTCGTCCGGCGCTGCGGAAATGCCGGGGCTGGTGCGGCATGGATGCCGGTGCTGTGGCGGTCAAGCGCGCGATCGCCGTCGTCAGGAAGGCCGCGAGCTGGCCAGCGTCATCGTCGGACAGATCGGTGAGGCCGGGTACGTCAAAGAAGACGCGCACGAGTTGGTCCAGGCTGGTCCACCGCATGGCGGCGGCATCCTGGAACTCCGGCCAGAGATCGAGGACGACCCGCTGGGCCTTGCTCAACGAGGCCACATCGTAGGGCACTTGGGAAAGGGACAGGGTGAAGTGGCCTCTCATGCTGGCACCTGCAGGGCCGGTGCCAGGTCGGAGGCGGTCTCCATGGCCGGCTCGATCAGCCAGAGGACAAGCCGGAAGAGTTGAGAGCGCGGCCAGCTCGGGCGTGCTTGCGTTGCATCTCCTGCCGTCTTGCCTAAGACCATCGCTTCACCTGTCTCATCAGTCATGGCTGTTGCCGAGTTCATGCCTAGCGAGCGATGCTTCGCGAAGGGGAAGATTTGGGTGTTTGCGCATGCTGATATCTTTTCTCCGGCACCACTCGCTCAATGCGGTCATGTCTTGCCGTAGGCACCCCAGCTATGCGGGATGGCTTTCTAATTCGGCGGGCGTGACATCTCCTTCGTTTGAAAGGTGTCGTGGGATTGGCTTGGGAAGATCGAAGAAGTCGTTTGGTGTGACTTCGCCGTTCGTCACCTCAAAAATTCGGACCATTTCCGCCTCGCGCGGTCGGCGCTGACCGAGGCGGTACCGGTTCATGGCTTGAATTGAAACGCCGACCTTCGCCGCCATCGTGGCGTCGGTCTCCCCATTGGCTTCCATGTAGGATGAGAGCTGCATGCGCGATTATCACCACAATGGTGATGAATACGTCAAGCGTGTTCACCAGTCCATCTCCAACATGGTGTTGGCGCAAGTATCACCAATCCGGTGGAATGGAGGTGTCATGCAGAACCTTCCAAACCGCATCCGCCAGTTACGTGAAGCCGCGGGGCTTTCTCAAGCCGACCTTGCGGGGTTAGCCAGCACGTCCTACCAGCAGATAGATCGCCTGGAGAAAGGTGAGCGAGCATTAACGGCTAAATGGTGTGAAGCCATCGGCAATGCCCTTCGGGTTTGGCCGTGGGAACTTCTACCGGAAGAGAAAAACCCAGAATATGAAGAACTGGAGCTACAATTAATTGTCAGAGCAATGAAGGGAGCCAGCCGCTCCGCTTTAAAGACAGTTGCCCTGCAGATGCTCCCAAAAAAGCCTACCGACCAAGAGACTCCCTAAACATCTTCTTGGCGATCTCAACAAGGCAATTTTTTCCAGATGGGCTAAGCTGCCTATAGGCTTCCATTATTTCTCTCTCTTCATCAGTATTGTAATAATTATTTTCCGGATTGCTGACGCTTTCATCAATTTCCACTTCCCATCTCTCCCCATACACTCCAACCCCGCGTTCGCGCCGCTCGTTTTCTCGCCAAGTTAGGGCCGAGGCTATCGGCGAACTGACCTTCGCCTCATGCAATCTCGGCAGAGCAACGCCCCCAACAAAACGAAACGAGAACATTTTACCCCGACGCTCCCCCGGTGCAAACTGTCAAGTTGCGGGTAACGCGACTCGCGACGGCCTAAGGTTGCATATTTGGATATGCGGCGCACAAGCCACCCCCACCATAGAGGCCCACGTTCATCACCAGAAAGGTGATAATTTAGCTTGCGTGCTTATCACCGATATGGTGATGATAGGGAGCCGAGTTTGAAGAAAGCTCACGATGCTCCCTTCCATCCCTCCAAACATCTTCGATACCGCCGTCTCTGCTGACCACTTGGACCAATTCGTGGATCGGCAACGCGCCACCAATGCGGCTGGCAAGGCCGGTCCATTGGACGCCGCTTTTGAAGCTGTCGACCTCCTGGTCTCTCCCGCCGCCGTCCGCACGGTGTCCCGCGAGGACGGGCAGGGATCGAGCATGAAGCTCGAAGAGGAGTGGTCGGTTGCGCTCGATGAAATCTGCAAGCGTGAGGGCTTCGGCACTCCGCTCGAACTTACGGCGGCGGTCGATGCCCGATGCGTGCGTCTCGGACTGCGCCGGTTCCGGGCGAGGCGCCAGCCGGCCGGCCACGAGCGGGGCGGTTCACGAGCCGCGCTGACCGGCGCCGTCCGGGTCTTCGTCGTGACCTACTACCGCATCGCCGCTGTCCACAGCGGCGCCATGCCTGCGCCGCAGGAACGCCAATGACCGCAGTAACCTACAGCATGGCGCACCTGCCCACAGCGGTGGCCATAGGGCTCGTCACCGTCATTCCGCAATGCCACGCGCGGTTCAGCACTGTGGCGGCGTTTCTCGACGTTACGGCCTCCCCTCGACTTGGCATGCCGGCGCACGAACGTGGCCTCGTCGTCAAGTGGTCCGGCTTCGTCCACCACTCCGCTTCCATCGTCGCCGCTGCCGTGGGCGCGCTGACGGACCCCAGGCTGGCCAGGACGATGACGGGAGAGGCATGGGGCATGCGACTCGTTCCGGCGATCGCCTGCATTCCGAAAACGGACATCGGTCAGCGGGCCGTCCTGGCGGCGCTGGGCGGCGTGCTGCTTCCGTGGGAGGGCGGGCCGTGGGCCGGCGACTTCGCCGAGGCCCTGGACGGCCTGATCGAACGGCGTGGCCTGGAGCGGTTCTTCGATCGAAGCGGCCCCGGTCACTACGGCTTGGCCCCGCGCCTGGATGGGTTGACGCGGGAAGCGAAGGAGCTGTCGGCCGTTGACCGCGTCATCCTCACCACCATCGTCGGCCTCTACCGCGGCGATGGCTGGCCGGAGGGCTTTCGGCGCACCTGGAACCCACCGGCCGCCGACGCCTTCGGCGCCGTCAACGTCCTCTGGCCGACGGCGCCGGAGGACGTGCGCGACTTCTACCGTTTGCTTGCCCTGTATCCCGGCTGGTGATGGAGGAAGGCATGGCGCAGCCCCCCACAGGCGGAACCGGTTTGGATGGCATCGCGTACTTGCCGGCGTTGCGGCCTCTGTCCCTCACACCGACGCAGAGCCAAGTTCTCCAGACGCTTCGGCTCCTCTGCGACGACAACGGCGTCTGTAATCTCAGCCTGACCGAGTTGGCCGACATCTTCGGCACCACCAAGGGGCCGGCGTGGCAGATGCTGCGCCGGATTGAACAACGGGGCTGGATCCGGGTGGACAGCGCCGGCCAACGGGTCGAAATCCTTCACGCCGCCATGTCGACTCCGTTCGATCACGTCGGGTGGTACGAGCTGCCGCGCGACCACCGCGACATCGTGCGCATTCTGCACGAGTTGACCCAGGCCAGACATCCAATCTGCACCTACTGGGAGTTGGCCGCTGAAATGGACCTTCAGGTCGATGAGGCCCGCGATCTGGTGGAGGATTTGGTGGCGCTGGGATGGCTTCGCGTCCCCTTCGACGCGCACGAGCCCATCGCGGTGCTGCACGAGCCTGGCGCCAGCCTGGAAGGCTGGGAAGCGTGGTGGCAATGATCCAGTCCTTCGACCCATTCAGCCCGAAGGCGGGGGGCACATTCAGCTGTTGCGGCGGCGCATTGCTGGGCACCGAGTCGCCGTGGGCGAGCCGACCGATATCCACCCCGCGCAGAGGGGCTGAAGCATGAGCAACCTTTCCGCCAGGGAATCACAGGAACAGGAGCGTTTCGGCGCGTCCGAGGCAGCGCGTGTTTCGGGGCTGTCCCTTCGAACCATACAGCATCGCGCGGCGGAGATTCCCGGTGCTGCTAAGCTGTTCGGGCGCTGGACCTTCGATGCCGAACGGTTCCGGCGCTGGATCCAGGATCAGGAGGCAGCATGCCATCGAACCTCTACAAGCGCGGTGCCGTCTGGTGGGCGCGCATACAGGCCGGCGGAGCCGAACATCGACGAAGCTTACGAACGACTGATCGGAAAGAGGCCCAAAGGCGCCTCGAACAGCTCAAAAAGGAAATCACCGCCGCTGTCCACTTCGGCGAATCACGCCTGACATGGAAAGCGGCGGTCGTTCGGTACCTCACGGAGGTGGGGCCGAACTCGGTGAAGCCCGGCACCTTGAAGCGGTACACGGTCAGTCTTGGCCAGGTCGGCCCGCACCTGGAGGCGCTGTACGTCGATCAGGTCACGCGGAAGACCATCTCCAGCCTGGTCAGTTCCAGAGGCAAAAGCGGGGCCAGCAACGCCACCATCAACCGGGACCTGACCGCGGTGTCCGCGGTTCTGGGCGCCGCAGTCGAATGGGGAGCGTGCGAGCCGAACCCGGCGCGCGACTTCAACCGCCGCCTCACCCGCGAGCGGCGCGAGTCCATCCATCCGCCGGCGAGTGCGGACGTGGAGGCCGTCATCACACGTTGCCCCGGCCTGTTCGCCAGCATGGTCCGGTTCCTCGCCCAGACTGGTTGCCGCCAGGAGGAGGCCGCCGGCCTGACGTGGCGGCAGGTCAACCTCAAGGCTGGGACGGTAACCTTCCTGAAGACGAAGACCAGCCGGCCGCGCACGATCCGCCTGGAACCGGAGACGGTGGCCATGCTCACCGCCCTGCCCCGCTTCCTCGGCTCCGAGGCGGTGTTCTGGCACGGCGAGGGCAGCCGCTATCTCAACGTGGCGTCGCGCTTCAGGGAGATGGTGCGGTCGGCACAAAAGTCGGCACAGTTGGCCGGCACGCCGTTCCGCCCCTTTCGCTGCCACGATCTGCGGCACGGCTTCGCGATTCGGGCGCTCCAGAACGGCTGGGACATTTACGTTTTGTCCAAGCACCTGGGGCACAGCAGCGTGAAGACGACGGAGATCTATCTCGGGTACGTCCCGAACGGAGTCGGCACAAAAACCGGCACACCTGCAACGGTTTCTCCTGGGTTACAGGCCCAGGAAACCGCCAAATCTGCCAGCTAAGTATTTGATTTGAAAGGAATGGCGGAGGGGATGGGATTCGAACCCACGATAGGGGTTTGAGCCCCTATAACGGTTTAGCAAACCGCCGCCTTCAGCCTCTCGGCCACCCCTCCAACCGGGTCGGCGCTCGATGGCGCCGCTGGCGTGGGTGCGTTCTAACGATCCGGCGGGGGCCTGTCAACGCCTACGCGGGAAAAATCGTATCGGCGCGCCTTTGTGAAAAATCTGTATAAAATTTTAGGCAATTTTTAACGGCTGGCCGGTAGGATGGCGCCATGAACGAAAAGAACACGTCGGTTATGGGGGATACCATGAGCCTGTCTCGCCGTTGCGCCGAAACGCTGATCGATCTCGTTGAAATCAAGCTGAGCTGCCTGGAGGTCACCGACCGCGAGGATCTGCGGGAGAAAGAGCTTCTGATGCGCTGCGTTCAGGAGCTGAATGCCGAACTGCGCGGCGAGAACGGCGCAATGGCAGCCTTCGCCACGCCGAAGCGCCGCGGGCGCCGGCCGAAGCACCTGCAGTATCACGAGTTGCATGTCGCCTGAATGGGCGCCTGACCGGGCAGCAAACGATATTCAGGGCGGAGCGGTTCAGCCCACGGGCAGCGCAGCCTCTTCACTGGCCGTCGCGTCCTGCGGGACCGTGCGCGGCAGGCGCAGCGTGAAACGGGTGCCCTGCCCCGGCGCCGACTGCACCGACAGCGTGCCGTACAGCACGTCCCTGACCGTGTTCACGACGATGTGCAGCCCGAGGCCGGAGCCGCCCTCGCCACGCTTGGTCGTGAAGAAGGGCTCGAAGACCTTCGGCAAATGCTCCGGCGCGATGCCGCGTCCGTCGTCGGCGAAGTCCACGATCACCCAGCCGTCGCCATCCGGGCGCGCGTCGATGCGAATCGTGCCGGTGTCGCCCTCGCCATAGGCGTGAATGACCGCGTTGATGACGAGATTCGTCAACACTTGACTCAGGGCACCGGGGAAGCCGTCCATCGTCAGCCCGTCCGGACAGTCCACAAGGACGGTCAGGCGCGTGCGCTTCAGGCGTGGCCGCAGAGAGAACAGAATCTCATCGATGTAGGTTTTCAGGTCGAATCGGCGCCGCTCACCGGAGGACTGGTCGACGGCCACCTGCTTGAAGCTCTGCACCAGCGCCGCCGCGCGGTTGATGTTGGCGATCAGCAGCCGCGCGCCTTCCGTCACATTCTCCAGATAGTCGGACAGGCTCGCCTTCTTCAGCGTGCCCGCATCAAACTGCTCGCGCAGGGTCCGCGTCTGCTCTCCGATGTGGCTGGCGGCGGTCAGGCCGATGCCGATGGGGGTGTTGATCTCGTGCGCGACGCCGGCCACCAGTTGCCCGAGCGACGCCATCGTCTCGGCTTGGACCAGGCTTTCCTGCGCCGCGCGCAGTTCGGCCAGCGCGTGCTCCGCCTCCTCCTTGGCGGTGAGCGTGGCCGCTTCGGCGGCCTTGCGGTCCGTGATGTCGGTCATGATACCGACGTAGCGCACCGCACGCCCGTCCGCATCCCGAACCGCGCGCCCTTGGGCCGCGATCCAGATCCAGCCGCCGTCCTCGCGCCGCAGGCGGTAGTCGTAGGCGTAGCTGCTGGTTTCCCCACGCAGATGGGCGTCGATGGTTCGGAACACCCGCTCGCGGTCGTCGGGATGCAGCCGAACCTCCCAAAAGTCCGGCGGCATCGGCGGCGTTTCGGTAAAGCCGAGCAGGCGCGGGAAGCTGTCCGACCACCAGCAGGTGCCGTTCACCACGTCGGCGTCCCACACCGCCGCGTTGGTGGCGTCCAGCGCCATTTCCAGCCGCTCGGCCAATTCGCGCCGCGTCGCGTCGGCCTTCTTCTGCTCGGTCAGATCGTAGAGCCAGCTGATGTGGCAGCGCTGCCCGCCATAATCGTCGAGCACGGCGGAACTGAGCCAGGTGACGCCGCAGCCCCCGTCGCCGCGCCGCATCAGCACCTCGCGCCCCTGCACGGACCCTTGGGCGTAGAGCGCGTCGATGTAGGCGGCACGGTCCTCCGGATTGGCGTAGAAGGCGCCCATTCCGTCCGTGGTGAAGCGGTCGTCGCCGACTTTGAAACAGTCGGCCGCGCTGGCGTTGTGGTAGAGGTTCTGCCCCTCGCGCGTGTTGATCAGCACGCCGACGGGGGCGTTGTCGAGAATGGCGCGCAGCCGCGCGTCCACCGCGTCGCAACTGGGGGAATCACAGACGAAAGGCCGCCGGGCCAAGCGCCAGCCGACCAGCGCCCCCACCAGAACACTGGCCAGGACACCGGCGCACAACGCCAGAAGCGCAACGAGCGAGCCCTCTGCAATCATGGAACCTCCCGCCGACTTCCAATGGAAACCGGCGGGAGAACAAAATCAACGGTTTTATCGTCGCGCTCGCCACACGGACGAGCGCGACCCGCCGGTGAATCAGCCCTTCAGCTTGTTGGTCAGGATCTCGTTGACCAGCGCCGGGTTGGCCTTGCCCTGCGTGGCCTTCATCACCTGACCGACGAAGAAGCCGAACAGCTTGTCCTTGCCGGACCGGAACTCCGCCACCTTGTCGGCGTTGGCGTTCAGCACGGCGTCGATGGAGGCCTCGATGGCCCCGGTGTCGGTGACCTGACGCAGGCCCTTCTTCTCGACGATGTCGGCGGCCTTCTCGCCGGTCTCGAACATCGCCTCGAACACCTCCTTGGCGATTCGGCCGGAGATGGTGTTGTCCGCGATCAGGTCGATCAGGCCACCGAGGTTCTCGGCGGACACGGGGCTTTCCTCGATCTCCTTGCCAGCCTTGTTCAGGTAGCCGAACAGTTCGCCGGTCACCCAGTTGGCGGCCAGCTTGGGATCGCGGCCCTTCGCCACGGCCTCATAGAAGTCCGCCTTGGCCTTTTCCGACACCAGCACATTGGCGTCATAAGGCGACAGCTTGTACTCGCCGATGAAGCGGGCCTTCTTGTCGTCCGGCAGTTCCGGCAGGGTCTTCCGGATGTCCTCGACCCACTCCTCGTCCAGTTCCAGCGGCAGCAGGTCGGGATCGGGGAAGTAGCGGTAGTCGTGGGCCTCTTCCTTGGAGCGCATGGAGCGGGTCACGAACTTGGTCGTGTCCCACAGGCGCGTCTCCTGGTCGATCTTCCCGCCTTCCTCGATGATCTCGATCTGGCGGCGCGCCTCGTACTCGATCGCCTGCATGACGAAGCGGATCGAGTTGACGTTCTTGATCTCGCAGCGCGTGCCGAAGGGCTGGCCCGGCTTGCGCACCGACACGTTGACGTCGCAGCGCATGGAGCCTTCCTCCATGTTGCCGTCGCAGGTGCCGAGGTAGCGCAGGATCGAGCGCAGCTTGCGCACATAGGCGCCCGCCTCCTCCGCCGAGCGCATGTCCGGTTCCGACACGATCTCCATCAGCGCCACGCCCGACCGGTTCAGGTCGATGTAGGTCTTGGCGGGGTGCTGGTCGTGCAGGGACTTGCCCGCGTCCTGCTCAAGATGCAGGCGGGTGACGCCGACCGTGCGGCTGCTGCCGTCGGGCATGTCGAGAATGATCTCGCCCTTGCCGACGATGGGCTGCTGGAATTGGCTGATCTGATAGCCCTGCGGCAGGTCCGCGTAGAAGTAGTTCTTGCGGTCGAACACCGAGTGCAGGTTGATCTGCGCCTTCAGGCCCAGGCCCGTGCGCACCGCCTGTTCGATGGCGTGTTCGTTGATGACGGGCAGCATGCCGGGGAAGGCCGCGTCCACGAAGCTGACCTGGCTGTTCGGCTCAGCGCCGAAGTCGGTCGCCGCGCCCGAGAACAGCTTCGCGTTGGAGATGACCTGGGCGTGGACCTCCAGCCCGATCACCACTTCCCAATCGCCCGTCTCGCCCTGAATGTAGGTCATGGCTCTTAATCTCTCGTCCGGCTCACGCCACGAACGGCGGGGTGGCGGTGAAGTTGGCGGCCTTTTCGATGACCTGGCCGACGCGCAGAACGGTTTCCTCGTCGAAGGGCCGGCCGAGCAGCTGGAGACCCAGCGGCAGGCCGTCCGAGCCGACGCCCGCTGGCACCGACATGCCGGGCAGGCCGGCCAGCGAGGCGGGCACCGTGAACACGTCGTTCAGGTACATCTGGATCGGGTCGTCCATCTTCTCGCCGATGGCGAAGGCGCTACTGGGCGCGGTCGGCGTCAGGATGACGTCGCAACGCTGGAACGCCTCGTCGAAGTCCCACTTGATGCGCGTGCGCACCTGACGGGCCTTGTTGTAGTAGGCGTCGTAATAGCCGGCCGACAGCACGTAGGTGCCGATCAGGATGCGACGGCGCACTTCCTTGCCGAAGCCGGCGCCGCGCGTGTTCTCGTACATGTCCTTCAGGCTGCCGCCCTCGACCCGCAGGCCGTAGCGCACGCCGTCGTAGCGCGCGAGGTTGGACGACGCTTCCGCCGGGGCCACGATGTAGTAGGTCGCCAGCGCGTACTTGGTGTGCGGCAGGCTGATCTCCACCGGCTCCGCGCCCGCAGCCTTCAGCCACTCGATGCCCTGGTCCCAGATCTTCGCGATCTCGGCCGGCATGCCCTCCACCCGGTATTCCTTCGGAATGCCGACCTTCAGGCCCCGGATGTCGCCGGTCAGCGCGGCGCGGAAGTCCGGCACCGGCATGTCGACCGAGGTCGAATCCTTCGGGTCGAAGCCGCACATGGAGCGCAGCATGATCGCCGCGTCCTCGACCGTGCGGGTCATCGGACCGGCCTGGTCGAGCGAGGAAGCGAAAGCCACCACGCCCCAGCGGGAGCAGCGCCCGTAGGTCGGCTTGATGCCGACGATGCCGGTGAAGGCCGCCGGCTGGCGGATCGAGCCGCCGGTGTCCGTGCCGGTGGCGCCCAGCGCCGCGCGCGCGGCCACCGCCGCCGCCGAACCGCCCGACGAACCGCCGGGGACGAGCAGGCGCGACCAGTTGCCGGGCTCGCCGGGGCTCCACGGGCTGACGACGTTGCCGTGGCAGGAGGTGATGTTGGCCGAGCCCATGGCGAACTCGTCCAGGTTCACCTTGCCCAGCATCACGGCACCGTCGCGCCACAGGTTGGACGTGACGGTCGATTCATACTCCGGCTTGAAGCCGTCCAGGATGTGGCTGGCCGCGGTGGTCGGCACGCCCTTGGTGCAGAACAGGTCCTTCACCGCGATGGGCAGGCCTTCCATCGGGCCGGCCTCGCCCTTCGCGCGGCGGGCGTCAGACGCCTTGGCCATCTCCAGCGCCTTGTCCGGCGTCTCGGTGATGAAGGCGTTCAGCGGACGGATCGTCTCCACCGCCTTGACGTGCGCCTCGGCCAGTTCGACCGCGGTGAATTCCTTCTTGGCGAGGCCGTCCAGCGCCCCCGCCATGGTCAGATGCGTAAGACCGGTCATCACTCGACCACCTTCGGAACGACGTAGAAGCCTTCGGCCGTCTCCGGGCCGTTGGAGAGGACGGCGTCGCGGTAGCCGCCGTCCGTCACCTCGTCCTTGCGGCGGCGCAGCTTCTGCGCGGCCACGCTGGTCATCGGCGGCACGTTGTTCGTGTCCACCTCGCCCAGCTGTTCGACGAAGGTCAGGATTTGGCTCAGCTCACCCGCCAGGTGATCCAATTCCTCTTCCGGCACCTTGATGCGGGCCAGATGCGCGATCTTGGCCACGGTGGCCTTGTCGAGCGACATGCCTTCCACTCTCTTCCAAAAAGTCTGGAAAAATCAGCCCGGAAGCTAGCACCCAACGCCTATGTCCGCAACGTTTCAGGCCGCGTCCGCGCGGCGTTGCTCCCAAACGTCGCGGCCGATGCGCAAGGTGAACAGCGCGACGCGCTCGCCCCAGGGCGTCGTCCGCTCTTCGATGGCGACGGGAACGAAACCGAGCTTCGTGTACAGGAGCAGCCCCGGCGTGTTGGTGCTGAAGCAGCGCAGGACCAGTTCCGGCAGCCCGTAATGGGCGAAGGCACGGTCCATCATGACGCCCAACAAATGCTGCGCGACTCCCGTGCCGCGCGCCGACGGCGCCACGCTGACGTTGCCGACGCTGGCGCTCCGCCCCTCGTCGAAGGTCGCGAAATTGGCGTAGCCCACCACCTCTCCGTCGCGCAGGACCACTGTCGGCTCGCGGCGGGTGGACAGCGACTCCGCCACCTGCGCCGGCGTCAGCGGCCAGGATGCCCGCGGGAAGAGGAAATACAGCTCCTGCGCGTCGCGCGGGAAGGTGCAGATCCGCGGAATGTCGGCGTCGGCCAGGGGGCGATGGGTGAACATGGGTGCGCTCCAGGAATCGTTCGATAGAATAAGTATCTTTTGAGACAACTCAAGCGGTCTTGCCGTCGCACCCCGCGGCTTCTATGGTTCGTTGCATGATTCACACGCTTCCCGAACTTGCCGCCCGCCTGGGCAAGGGCCAACGCCTCCTGGGCCTGGACGTCGGCACCAAGACCATCGGCATGGCCGTGGCCGACCCGAACCTCGTCGTCGCCTCGCCCATCGGCACGCTGCGCCGGACCAAGTTCGCGCAGGACGCGCGGGAACTGGCCAAGGTGATCCGCGACTATTCCATCGGCGGGCTGGTCATCGGCCTGCCGCTGAACATGGACGGGTCGGAGGGGCCGCGCGCCGAATCCACGCGCGCCTTCGCCAACAACCTGATGGAGCGGGCGGACCTGCTGGGCTGGGACGCGGAGATCGCCTTCTGGGACGAGCGCCTGTCCACCTCCGCCGTGGAGCGTTTCATGATCGGCGAGGCCGACATGACCCGCAAGCGGCGGGACGAGGTCGTGGACAAGATGGCCGCCGCCTACATCCTCCAGGGCGCGCTCGACGCGCTGGCGCACCGCCGCCGGATGGAGGAGGAGCAGGCGGACTCCGATCAGGATGACGCGGATGACCTCTGACCATCGATCATAAAAGCGAAAGGCCGGCGACCATTCCCTGGTCGCCGGCCTTTTCGTTCAAGCTTTTTCGCTCAAGAAGCCCGATCAGCGCGCCGTCGCCACGGGGCGGCCGCCCGCCAGCCCCCGCGTCACGCGGGTCAGCAGCGTGATGACGGCGACGACCCCGAGATAGACGGCCAATTGCAGTTCCGTCGGCCGGTCGGTGTAGCCAACCAGGACATGCAGCGTGCGGCCGAGCAGGCTGGTCTCGTCCAGGAGGGCGGAGCTGTCCCACAGGATGGTCCCACCCATCTCCACCACCCCGGCCTGGGCCAGGAAGGCGACGGCCTGCGCGGCCATGCCGGCGGCCAGCAGGGTGATCAGCCACGTCGTCACGCCGAACAGGTGGCGCGTCGGGATTTGCAACAGGCCGGCGTAGAGCAGACCGGCCACCACCGCCCCCAGCGCCATGCCGCCCAGCCCGCCGAGCGCGACGGTGGTGATGCCGCCGTCCTCCGACGCCAGGATGCCGGTCAGGAACAGCACCACCTCCGAGCCCTCGCGCAGCACGGCCAGCCCGATGACCAGCGCCAGCGCCCCGAGCGACCGTTCGCCCGACGACACGTCGCGGCCCACCGCCGCCATCTCCCGCGCCAGTTCCTTGCCGTGCTGGGCCATCCAGACATTGTGCCAGCCGAGCATCAGCACGGCGGTGGTCAGCACGGCCGCGTTGAACATCTCCTGCCCGCTGTCGGCGAACTGGGCGCTGATCACGTCGGCGAAGCCGGCCACGAGGCAGGACCCGGCGATGCCGCCGAAGATGCCGAGGGCGATCCAGCGCGCCCGCCCCACCACGCCCTGCGTGGCGGCGAGCACGATGCCGATGATGAGGCCGGCTTCGAGCACTTCGCGGAAAACAATGATCAGGCTGGCGAGCATGGGCTGTTCCTTGGACCGGGAGCCCCGTCGGAAACCGTGGGGGCCGTGGGCTTGGGACACCGCCGGCCGCCTCGGCCGACGGCCGGACGCGGCGTTACTTGGCGGTCAGAACCCCTTTGGCGGTCTTCTCATGGAACTCGCCGAAGAAATCATACTGGCCGGGCTTCAGCGGGCCGACGGTGATGCGCGCCTGCTTGTTCGGGCCGATGATCTTCTCGATCTTCATCGACTTGCTCTCGAACTCTTCGGAGCTGGGGTCCTGGTTGTCGACCACCAGCGTGACCTTCTGGTTCGCCGGAACCGTCACTTCGGACGGCTGGAAGACATGGTCCTTGATGATGATGGTGACGTCGCCATCGGCGGCCGAGGCCGGAACGGACGAGAGGGCGAACAGAAGGCCGGCGACGAACGGGACGGCAAGGCGACGCATCGTGGGGGAACCTCGCTGAGGAGAGTGCGACTGCTTCTGCAAATCATTCGCACCATCCTCCGCAAAGGTCAATACCCATACTGCGTTTCCGGAAAAAGGCCCTTGTTGCGAAGGGTTATCAATCGACCTCACGCAATCCGCCTCACGGCGGCTCCGGCGCCGAATCCGGGAAGCGCTCCAGCGCATCGTCGATCTCATAGTAATCCGCCTTGCTCGCGACATGGATGTGCCGCAGCGTGGCGAGGCCGGTTGGCTGGTCCAGGCTTCCGGCAGCGATGTCCACCAGCGGGTTGCCATCCCCTTTCCAGAACAGGGAGGAACCGCAGCGCGAACAGAAGCCACGCTCGGCCTTCGCCGAAGACCGGTACCAGGTCAGGGTGGGGTCCGTGTCGAAGAAGACGGTGTCACGCGGCACCGTGATGTAGGCGCCGAAATGCCCATGGAACAGGCGGCATTGGCTGCAATGGCAGTTCACCACGCCCAGAGGCCGCTCGGTTGCCAGAAAGCGAACGCTTCCGCACAAGCACCCGCCAGTCAAAGCCCGCTGTGCCGTCGCTGCCACGTCGGTCATGCAATTACCCCTTCCAGAACGGCTTGTCGGCCTCGCTCTCCGCGTCGGCGCGCGACAGGCCGATGTCGTGCAGCAGGTGGTCGGGCATAGCCTCCAGCGCGCGGCGCTGGCGCTGGCGCTCCACCCAGGTCGCCACCATGTCGAACAGGGTGACCACCGCGCGGCCGATAACGCCCGACGAGTCTGTGGAAGCGCGGGACAGGGTCGTGTTCGTGCTCAGCGCCATGATCGTTCTCCTCATTCGAATTCGTTCAGGTTCGAAGCGTTCCCATCGGTGTCCAAACCGTGATCCGTGAAGGGAGGATGATCCACCCGCTTCTTGCGCACAAACGACGCTTTCTCATATTTTGGATTAGGAAAACTAATCCGAAGAAGATCGCGCCATGTCCCGCCGTCTGCCCCCGCTGAACGCGCTGCGCGCCTTCGAATGCGCCGCCCGCCACCTGTCCTTCACCAAGGCGGCGGAGGAGCTGCATGTCACGCAGGCGGCCATCAGCCACCAGATCAAGGGGCTGGAGGAATGGCTGGGCATGCCGCTGTTCCGCCGGCTGAACCGCGCCCTGATCCTGACGGAGGCCGGGCAAACCTATCTGCCGCCGGTGCGCGATGCGCTGGACACGCTGTCCCAGGCGACGGAGCGGCTGTTCCGCAAGGACGCCTCCGGAGCCCTGACCATCTCCACCATGCCCAGCTTCGCGGCGAAGTGGCTGGTGATGAGGCTCGGCCGCTTCCAGGCCCGCCATCCGGAGCTGGAGGTGCGGCTGCACACCACGCCGCAGATCGTGGATTTCATGCAGCAGGACGTGGACATCGCGATCCGCTTCGGCTCCGGCCGCTGGCCCGACCTGCGGTGCGAGCGGCTGCTGACCGAGGACATATTCCCCGTCTGCAGCCCTGCCCTGCTGACGGGCGACCGCCCGCTCGCCGCGCCGGAGGACCTGCGCCACCACACGCTGCTGCACGACGACTATTTCATCACCTGGGGCACCTGGGCGGAGGCCGCCGGCCTGACCGGCGTGGACGTGACGCGCGGCCCCCGGTTCAACGATTCGGCGCTGATTCTCCAGGCCGCCATGGAGGGGGCGGGAATCGCGCTCGCCCGCGGCGTGCTGGTGGCGGACGACGTGGCGGCCGGGCGGCTGGTGCGGCTGTTCAACGTCCATCTGCCGGGCGACTACGCATACTATGTGGTGGCCCCGCCGCACTACTTTTCCCGGCCCAAGGTGAAGGCCTTCCGCGACTGGCTGTTCGAGGAGGCCGAGCCCGCCGGAAAAGACGGGGTACCAAATCCCAGCGAGGGGCGCTTGCGGGCGTAACACGCCGCTCCTATAGTCCCGGCCCATGACCGGATCGCCCCACACCAGCACGATCTTCCCGCACCGCCACCTCCTTGGCATCGAGGGGCTGACGGCTGGAGAGATCACCACCATCCTCGATTTGGCCGACGGCTATGTCGAGCAGAACCGCAAGCCCACGAAGAAGTCCCTGCTCCTCGACGGGCGGACCATCGTGAACCTCTTCTTCGAGAATTCCACCCGCACCCGCACCAGCTTCGAGCTGGCCGGCAAGCGGCTGGGCGCCGACGTGATCAACATGTCGTCGGACGGCAGCTCGGTGAAGAAGGGCGAGACGCTGATCGACACGGCGATGACGCTGAACGCCATGCATCTGGACGCGCTCGTCGTCCGCCACGCCGATTCGGGCGCGGTGAAGCTGCTGGCCGACAAGGTCAACTGCTCGGTCATCAACGCCGGCGACGGCCACCACGAGCATCCGACGCAGGGCCTGCTGGACGCGCTGGCGATCCGCCGCCGCCTGGGCCGGCTGGAAGGGCTGATCGTGGCGATCTGCGGCGACATCCTGCACAGCCGCGTCGCGCGGTCCAACATCCACCTGCTGAACGCCATGGGCGCCCGCGTCCGCGTCGTCGCCCCGCCGACCCTGATCCCCTCGCAGATCGAACGCCTCGGGGTCGAGGTCCACCATTCCATGGCGACCGGCCTGAAGGACGCCGACGTGGTGATGATGCTGCGCCTGCAGACGGAGCGGATGAGCGGCCAGTACATCCCCTCCACCCGCGAGTATTTCTATTTCTACGGCCTGGACTACGAGAAGCTGTCGGTCGCCAAGCCGCACGCGGTGGTCATGCACCCCGGCCCGATGAACCGCGGCGTGGAGATCGATTCGGAGGTCGCCGACGACCTCAAGCGCTCCATGATCCTGGACCAGGTCGAACTGGGCGTGGCCGTGCGCATGGCCGTGCTGGACCTTCTGACCCGCGATCGCCGGGGGGACAATGTCTAATTCCAACGCCGTCCGCGTCGCCTACCGCAACGCCCGCCTGCTCGACCCCGCCACCGGCCTCGACACCCAGGGCTCGCTGCTGACCGAGGGCGGCAGGATCGCCGACTTCGGCCCGTCGCTGTTCAACGACGGCGTGCCGGAGGGCATCGAGGTCGTGGACCTGCGGGGGCAGTGCCTCGCCCCCGGCCTCGTGGACATGCGCGTCCTGATCGGCGAGCCCGGCGAGGAGGAAAAGGACACCATCAAGAGCGCGTCCCGCGCCGCGGCGGCCGGCGGCATCACCGCCATGGCGCTGCTGCCCAACACCGACCCGGTGACGGACGAGGTGGCGAGCCTGGAGTTCATCGCGCGGCGCGCCCGCGAGGTGAAGCTGGTCAAGGTCTTCGCCTACGCCGCCGCCACGCGCGGCACGGACGGCAACGAGATCACCGAGATGGGCCTGCTGGCCCGCGCCGGGGCCGTGGCCTTCACCGACGGCACCAAGGCGATCGCCAGCGCCAAGGCGATGCGCCGCGCGCTCAGCTACGCCAAGACCTTCGACAAGCTGATCGTGCAGCACCCGGAGGAGCCGAGCCTCGCCAGCGGCGGCATGATGAATTCGGGCGAGCGCGCGACGCGCCTCGGCCTCGTCGGCATCCCGCGGGAGGCCGAGATCATCATGATCGAGCGCGACCTGCGCCTGCTCGAACTCTCCGGCGGCCGGCTGCACTTCGCCCACATCAGCACGGGCGAGTCGGTCGACCTGATCCGCCGCGCGAAGGAACGCGGGCTGAAGGTGACCTGCGACACCGCCCCGCATTATTTCGCCCTGACCGAGACCGACGTCGGCGACTACCGCACCTTCGCCAAGGTCTCCCCGCCGCTGCGCGGCGAGATGGACCGGCGCGCCATCGTGGCGGGTCTGGCCGACGGCACCATCGACGCCATCGCGTCGGACCACGTCCCGCAAGACCAGGACCAGAAGCGCCTGCCCTTCGCCCAGGCCGCCTTCGGCGTGATCGGGCTGGAGACGCTTTTCCCGCTGACGCTGGAGCTGGTGCACAAGGGCGCCATGCCGCTGCTGAAGGCGCTGGCCTGCGTCACGGTGAAGCCCGCGGAGATCCTGGGCCTGCCGCTCGGCCGCATCGCCAAGGGGGCTCCCGCCGACCTCGTCGCCTTCGACCTGGAGGTGCCGTGGCAGGTGGACGTGGACAAATTCAAGTCCAAGTCCAAGAACAGCCCCTTCGAGAACCGCCCCGTCCAGGGCCGGCCGCTGCGCACCATCGTGGACGGCCGCAGCGTCTGGCAGTTCGAGGGCTGATCCGGTGGAATTGGTTATTTCCGCCCTGCTGGGCTACCTGCTGGGCTCGATCCCCTTCGGGCTGGTGCTGACGCGGCTGGCCGGTCTGGGCGACATCCGCAAGATCGGCTCCGGCAACATCGGCGCCACCAACGTGCTGCGCACCGGCAACAAGCCGCTGGCCGCCGCCACGCTGATCCTGGACAGCGGCAAGGGCGCCATCGCCGCGCTGATCGCGCTCGCCTGGGCCGGCCCGGAGGCTGCGGCCCTGGCCGGCGGCGGCGCCATGCTCGGCCACACCTTCCCGGTGTGGCTGGGCTTCAAGGGCGGCAAGGGTGTGGCGACGGCGCTTGGCGTGCTGCTGGCCGTGTCCTGGCCGGTCGGCGTTATCGCCTGCGCGACGTGGCTGGCGGTGGCCTTCCTGTTCAAGATCTCGTCTCTGTCCGCCCTGACCGCGCTTGCCATCAGCCCGCTCACCGGCTGGTACTTCGGCGGGCCGCTGGTGGCCGGGCTGTGCCTGTTCATCGCCGCGCTGGTCTATCTGCGCCACGCTGCGAACATCCGGCGCCTGCTGAAGGGCGAGGAGCCGAAGATCAGCTTTTCGAAGAAGAAGACGGCGTAAGAACGGCACTCAACGACCTTCGGGGTACATCATGGCGGGAAAGCTTGGTCTTGGTGGTTTGTGCGCGGCGCTGGTGATCCTCCTGTCGGCCCCGTCGCTCTGGGCGCAGTCCCCTCCTCCGCCCCCGCCTCCCCCGTCCCACCAGGGTCATGGCCACCCGCCGCCTCCCCAGGCCTACGCCGACTGCCGGGGCAAGAAGGCCGGGGACACGGTGCAGCACACCACCCCGCAAGGAAAGGTCCCAGCCACCTGCGAGGACTCGCCGGAGGGACTGGTCGCCCGCCCGCACAACCCGCCCCCGCAGGCTTCATCACCCCCACCGCCCCCGCCGGGCGTGCAGCCGGCACCGCGCTCCTGACGGCGGAACCCGTTCTCCACATCGCTGTCGTTGGTGCGGCGCCCGTGGTCGCGCTATAGTCGGGTCATGACGGAAGACCAGCCCCACATCCTGGTCGTCGACGACGACACCCGACTGCGCGAACTGCTGCGCAAATATCTCGCCGGCAACGGCTTCCTGGTGAGCACGGCCAAGGACGCCGCCGACGCGCGGGCGAAGCTGGCCGGGCTCGCCTTCGACCTGCTGGTGCTGGACATCATGATGCCCGGCGAAAGCGGGCTGGAGTTGACCGAGTCCCTGCGGCGCGAGCGCGACCTGCCCATCCTGCTGCTGACCGCGCGGGACGAGCCGGACGACCGCATCGCCGGGCTGGAGGCCGGGGCCGACGACTATCTCGCCAAGCCCTTCAACCCGCGCGAACTGCTGCTGCGCATCAACTCCATCCTGCGCCGCCAAGCCAGCCGCCCACCGGAGCCGGCCCCGCCGCAGCCCGTGAAGCTCGGCCCCATGATCTACCTGCCCGACCGCGACGAGTTGAGATCGGGCGAGGAGGTGATCCGCCTGACCACGGCGGAGGCCAGCCTGCTGCGCATCCTCGCCGCATCGCCCGGCACGACCTTCAGCCGCGAGGAACTGACGGAGCGCAGCAAGGTCGCCGGCAACGCCCGCACCATCGACGTGCAGGTCACCCGCCTGCGCCGCAAGATCGAACCCGACCCGCGCGAGCCCCGCTATCTGCACACCGTGCGCGGCGAGGGCTACGTGCTCAGGCCCGATCCATGAGCACGGAAACCGCCGGCGGCACCGCCGCTCGCCCGCTGCGCCGCCGCCGCGGTGAGCGGACAGGCGTGCTGAAGCGCTTCCTGCCGCGCACCCTGTTCGGGCGGTCGCTGCTGATCATCGTCACGCCGGTCATCCTGGCCCAAGCGGTGGCGACCTGGATCTTCTACGACCGGCACTGGGACACGATGACCAACCGGTTGGCCTTCGCGGTGGCCGGCGACATCGCCATGGTCATCGGCATGCTGGAGCGCGACCCGACCCCGGACGGGCGGAACTGGACGCTCACCACCACCGCGCGCAGCACCGACCTGATCGTGACGCTGGAACCCGGCAACACCCTGCCGGACCAGCGGCCGAAACTGCACGGCATGCTGGAGCACACGTTGGGCAAGGCGCTGGATGAGCGCGTGCACCGGCCCTTCACCATCAACACCCGCGTCGCGCACGAATGGTACGAGATCCGCGTGCAGATGCCGGACGGCGTGCTGTCGGTGATGTCGCCGGAACGCCGCCTGTTCAGCCCGACCAGCTACATCTTCATCCTGTGGATGATCGGCTCGGCCCTGGTGCTGTTCACCGTCGCCATCATCTTCATGCGCAACCAGATTCGCCCGATCAAGCGCCTAGCCGCGGCAGCGGACGCGCTGGGCAAGGGCCGCGACGTGCGCAACTTCAAGCCGGAGGGCGCCACCGAGGTTCGGCAGGCCGCCTCCGCCTTCCTCCAGATGCGCGAGCGCATCCAGCGCCAGATCACCCAGCGGACGGAGATGCTGGCCGGCGTCAGCCACGACCTGCGCACGCCGCTGACGCGGATGAAGCTGGCGCTGGACATGCTCGGCGACGGGCCGGAGGTCGAGGAGCTGATGACCGACGTCGCCGAGATGGAGATGATGATCGAAGGCTATCTGGCCTTCGCGCGCGGCGAAGGGGCGGAGGCCGTGCAGCCCACCGATTTGACCCGCATCCTGAACGAAGCCGTCGCCGGCGCCCGACGCGAGGGGGCGGAGGTGTCGCTGGAGGTCGAATCCGGCATGACCCTGCCCCTGCGCCCGAATGCGACCCGCCGTTGCCTCGCCAACCTGCTGTCCAACGCGCGGCGCCACGCCGCCCGCATCTGGGTGACGGCGGAGCGGACCGACAGCGTGATCGACATCGTCATCGACGACGACGGGCCGGGTATCCCGAAGGGCGCGCGCGAGGACGTGTTCAAGCCCTTCTTCCGTCTGGACAGCTCCCGCAACCGCGAGACGGGCGGCGCCGGCCTGGGCCTGACCATCGCCCGCGACGTGGTGCGAAGCCACGGCGGCGACATCACGCTGGGCGACAGCCCGCAAGGTGGCCTGCGCGTGCTGATCCGCCTGCCCCTGTGAGCGCGACGATCACCCGGCACCTGTACTTCTTCTTCCCCATTCCCTCCAAGGCGTTCGCCTGCCTTGGCCTGAGCGGAGCTATCCTACGGTCCTGGCACATGTTGGCCCAGCGATGCCATCAAACCGTGACCGAACAGCCATGCGCAACCCTTATCGCCCACCGGCCATGCAAGGGACGTTCATCGGCTTGTGCGCGCGGGCTTGTCTGTCCGTCGTCGTTCTGCCGCTCTGTGGCTGCGCTGCCGGGTTGGTCGCCGACATCGTTTCCATTGGGACATCCGGCAAGTCTGTCACCGATCATGTCCTGGGTGCGGTCACGGGGCAGGATTGCAGTCTTCTCCGATCCATTTTCAGCGCGAAAGGCACCGTTTGCAGGGTGCGCGAGACTGAGACGACCACACGCGATTTGAAGGAACTCCCCGGCCCTGCCACATCGCTCGGGGCGTCCGGCGCCGATTCTTCCCCGGTCGCTGGCCGAAGCGACGATCCTGATAATTTCTTTGGCCCGGATCCAGACCGTACCCCCGGAGGGCCGTCGGGGAGCATTCCCTATTGAGACCGAAGCCGTGCGGAAGGGCGCTAGTACAGCCGGCCACCAATGGGAACGGCCTCTCCGGGGCCGATCAGCACCACCTCGCCCTCGGCGTCGGGCAGGCCGAGGCACAGGACCTCGCTGGTGAAGGGGCCGATCTTCTTGGGCGGGAAGTTCACCACGGCCAGAACCTGCCGACCGACCAGTTCGTCCACCGTGTAATGCCGCGTGATCTGGGCGGAGCTGCGCTTCGTTCCGATCTCCGGGCCGAAATCGACCGTCAGCTTGTAAGCTGGCTTGCGCGCTTCGGGAAAGGGCTCCGCCGCCACGACGGTACCGACGCGGATGTCCACCTTCAGGAAATCGTCGTAGGAAAGCGTCACGCTGGTCCCCTGCCCTTCTGTTTTCGATGAGGGCAAGGCTAGCACCCATGCCGGAAACGCGAAAGGGCCGCCCGGCGGGGCGGCCCTTTGCGGAAAACATCCGCGAAAGCGGTGCTTACTTGCGGGCCTTCGCCAGGGCGGTCTTGACCTCGTCCAGGCTCTCCGACACGCGCTTGGACAGAACCTCGGCGGCCTCGGTGTTGGACTTGGCGACCAGCTCCGACAGCTCCTTCATGTTGGCCAGGGCCTTTTCGAAGGCGATCTTGACCAGCTCGGCCTGCTTGGAGGCCTTCTCTTCCGGGGTGCCGGCGGCGACGACCTGGTTCACGTAGTTGCTGGCCTCTTCGACCGAAGAGCGCAGCAGTTCGGCCTGGCGGCGCACCACGGCCTGGAAGCCTTCCATCGCCAGCTGGTTGGCGGCGGTCAGGGCCTCGATGTTCTTGCGCTGGCTGGCCAGCATGGCCTCGACATCGACGCCGGGGACCTTGAAATCGCCCAGCACCTTGGAGACATCGAATTCGAGGAACGGGTTACCGGACGACTGCTTGGCCATGATCTTCACCCCCGACGAAAGGTTATGCCCGGATGCTGCGGCGCAACATACCTGAGGCGCGACTATGCAGAGTGCCAAAAAGATAGTCAACGCGTTTGTGCGTCGCACCAAGCGTTACGCCGGGCGCCTTGTTCTTCAACCGATGGACGCGCCGCTCGGTTCCTGACGGGGTGCTTCCTCCGGGCGGCGGCGCAGCGTTCCGGCCCAGCGTTCCCCCCGGCGGAGTTCCGCATCCAGGGCCGCCATGGTGCGGGCAAGGTCGGCGGTGTCGTCGTCGAGGAACACGCGCATGACGCGTGCCTGCACGGCACCGAGTCCGGCGGTCATCACGGCCCCGCCCAGCCGGTCCGCCTCCACCCCGGCGGCGCGCAGCATCCAGGCCATGGACCGGCCGAACTGCCGGGAAAAGGCCAGCGCGGTCAGCGGCTCCGCCCGCAGATCGCGCATGACGGAGCGCAGCCCCTCGCGGTAGGGAAGCAGCGCGTCATAACGACGCATCATCACGTCGAACAGCCGGTCGCGGGCGGACTCCTCCGGATCCAAGGGCGCCTCGTCGGCCAGGACGGCCCCTTCAAGGACGGCCATATCGGCGATGCGGGAGACCGCCCCCAGCACGTCGGCGCGGTCGGGAAAGCGGCGGTAGAAGTCGCCCAGCGGCACGCCCGCCGCCCGCGCCACCTCCAGAAGCCCCGTGCGGCGCCAGCCCTTCTCCGCCGCCAGCCGCATGGCCGCAGCGGCCACCCGTCGGTTAAGGTCATCGAGGGTGGAGTCGGTGTCCCTGTTCTTATCCGTGTCCGTGGCGGTGTCGTTGATCGACATGGAATCCCTCGTCGGTGACCAACGATTATGTGGGAGGTCCCTTGCAGAACGGAAACGGCTCGACGTGCTTCATGTAGGTCGGAATCCAATAGCATTGCCCGGCCGGGTTCGGCAGGCGGCGCCCTTCGACCACCGGCCACACATGCGCGACGACGACGACCAGCGCCACCATGCCGTAGATCCAGCGGCGCGGCTTGTCCTGCTCCATCAGGTTCGGCAGGCGCACCAGCACCCAGGCGGCGGCCAGGGCCACCAGCGGGTCGGTGTAGGCGGCGTAGGCGCGCTGGAATCCGCGCAGGGAGAACAGCGTCTCCAGCCCCCAGGCGACCAGAAGAAGCAGCCCCGCCTGCGCCGCCGCCAGCCGCTCGCCCCGCCGCCACAGCACGACCGCACCGGCGATGACGAACCACTCCACGACGACCGTCTGCGGGACGTTGTCGGGGTGCAGCACAATGGTGCGAATCGCCAGCGTCCTCCACAGCCCCTTCGCCAGCAGCAGGAACAGGCTGTCGGACAGGATCTGCTCCTGCCCCTCCAGCGCCGCCGAGTGCTTCCAGGAGGAGAAGACGAACATGTGCTCGATCAGGTTCGAGACGGCGATGACGTTCTGCTCGTGCGGCCGGATTTCCAGCGCGAGCACCCCGAGCGCAAGGCCGGTCGCCACCGCCCCCATGGCCGTCAGCAAAAAGGCCGGTCGCACCCGCCACACCGCCGCATAGACCGCCATGCTCAGGAAGGCCCAGCCGGCGATGACGCCTTGATAGACGCCGGACAACCCGCCGCCGACCGTGTGGTAGGGGTAGAGCGACTGTCCGGAACTGGCGATGCCGTGCCGGATCAGCGCCACGGCGGGGACCGCCGCCACGGCCGCAACGAGAAGAAGAAGTGCGGCGGCGAGCCAGGACCCGGCCTCTCCCGCGAAGCGCCGCCCGAAAACCAGCGCGATCACCGGGATGCCCATCGCCAGGAAGATCGCCTGGATTTTGGTGACCACCGCCAGCGATGCGAGGAAGCCGCCCAGCCCCAGCAGAACCACAGGCCGCCAGCCCGGCGCCGTGCGCACCGCCACCAGCACGAGGAGCAGCGCCGTGACGACGAAGGATGCCGACAGCAGGTCGGTGCGCATCTGCCGCGCCTGGGTGGTCACCCCGATGCCGAAGGCCAGCACGACCGCGCCGAGCAGGGCGATGCGGCGGTCCCCGACCAGCCCGCGCAGCAGCGTGGCGTAGACCAGCACGAAACCGGCGGTGATGGCGATGGACAGCGCCCGCCCCGCCTCCACCAAATTCTGCCACGCCGCGTCATAGGCGGCGGTGTCGGCGGCGGTGTCGGCGGCGGGCGGCAGGCCCGTCAGGGTGATGACCGGCATCAGCCCCAGCGCGTGCAGCATCCGGTACCAGCCGGCGATCACCAGGAAATAGGTGTAGCCGGGATGGTCGAAATACTCCTGCGGCAGACCCTGGTTGAAGAGCAGCCCATGGTAGGCCAGCACGAGGTCCTGGTCGGCGTGCGCCCAATAGGGCAGCCGGAACCCCACCGCCAGGGACGAAACCACCATCACCGCCGCCAGCCCGGCGCACAGCGCCCACCAGGGCCATCTCTCGATGGCTGGACGGGTCAGGGTGGCGGTGCGTTCGATGGAGGTCATGGGCGTGCTTTTCAAAGACTCGGGCCAGGGAATCGCGATGCCCACGCTATGTGCACGAATCCGGGCGGTTTGGGAACCGTGCCTGTGCCCGGCTGTTGGATGCAATGCACAACCCTGGGCACAACCCTGGATCGAAGGAGCTAAGCCGAACCAATGCCCGATCCCGCCGACCGCCCCCCGCTCCGCACCCCCGATCCCTCATCGCAAGGCCAGGATGGCGACGGCGCCGCGACCGCCACGGGGCGCGCGCTGGTGATCCTGCCCCTTCTGCCGGCCGGGCAGCCGGCCACGGCCCGACAGCCGGACGCCCGCCTCGCCGAAGCCATCGGTCTTGCCGAGGCCATCCGGCTTGAGGTGCCCCACGCGGAGGCGGTCAAGGTGCTGCGGCCGGACCCGGCGACCCTGTTCGGGCGCGGCACGGCGGAGCGCATCGGCGGCATGGTCGAGGCGTTCCACACCGACCTCGTCATCATCGACCACGCCCTGACTCCGGTGCAGCAGCGCAACCTGGAACGGACCTGCATGGCGAAGGTGATCGACCGCACCGGCCTGATCCTGGAGATCTTCGGGGAGCGCGCCCACACCCGCGAAGGCCAGTTGCAGGTGGAACTGGCGGCGCTGACCTACCAGCGGTCCCGTCTGGTGCGGTCCTGGACGCACCTGGGCCGGCAGCGCGGCGGCTTCGGCTTCCTGGGCGGCCCCGGCGAAAGCCAGCTGGAGTTGGACCGGCGCCTGATCGCCGAGCGCATCACCCGCCTGAAGCGGGAGCTGGAGGAGGTCCGCCGCACCCGCAAGCTGCACCGCGAGGCACGCCAGCGCGGCGAGACTCCGCTGGTCGCCCTGGTCGGCTACACAAACGCCGGCAAGTCCACCCTGTTCAACCGCCTGTCGGGGGCCACGGTGACGGCCGAGGACATGCTGTTCGCAACGCTGGATCCGACGGTGCGGCAGGTGCATCTCCCCTCCGGACGGACGGTCGCGCTGTCGGATACGGTGGGCTTCGTCTCCGACCTGCCGACGCAGCTGGTCGCCGCCTTCCGCGCCACGCTGGAGGAGGTGCAGGCCGCCGACCTGATCCTGCATGTCCGCGACGTCTCCCACCCCGACAGCGAGGCGCAGAAGGAGGATGTCGAGCGCGTGCTGTCCGAACTGGGCATCGACGCGGCCAACGACCCGCGCGTCGTCGAGGTGCTGAACAAGACCGACCAGATGCCCGCCACCGCGCGCGGCGCCCTGTCCATGCGTCTCGCCAATCAGCGGATGATGGAGGGGGACGAGCGCGCCGTCGCCCTGTCGGCCCTGACCGGCGCGGGGCTGGACGAGCTGCTGGGGCTGCTGGACCGGCGGCTGTCGTCCGGGCGGCTCGTGGTCGAACTCGACGTGGACCTCGCCGATGGCCGCGCGCTTGCCTGGCTGTACGAGCACGGGCAGGTGCTGGACCGCCACGACGAGGATGGGTACGCCCACCTGCGCGTGGCGCTCGACCCCGCCGATGTGGCGCGCTTCGAAAGCCAGTTTGCCGGCTGAGTTCGCCGGCTGAGTTCGCCGGAAGGGGATAATTGGGAACGCCCATGCGCGAGGTGCGGATCGCGACTCTGCTCGACTACATCGAGTTCATCTCCGGTCAGTCGGAGCACATGGTCAGCTACCGCGGCGCCAAGGACCCGGTGGAGGACATGAAGCCGACCGTGGTGCGCAGCTGGCAGCGCAACCGCGCCATCCGCGGCGACACCGGGCGCGGCGAGGATCCGCCCCTGAAGCTGTGGGAGTATGAGGAGCGGCTGATCGAGAATTTCCAGCGGCAGTCGCTCCCCTTCCTGGAAACGCCGCCCGGCTGCCACCTGAACTGGCTGGCGGTGGCGCAGCACCACCAGCTTCCGACCCGGCTGCTCGACTGGACGCGCAACCCCCTGATCGCGCTCTATTTCGCGACCAACAACCGGGGCGGCTACACCCGCCCGGAGCAGTGGGTGGACGTGTTCGTCTTCCAATGGGAAGTGGCCGACCGGCTGGACAGCCACCGCTATATGCTGCCGCTGGACAGGCTGCCGCAGATGAAGCCGCGCGGAAACGGGCTGATCGCTTCCGAGGACGGGAGATCGCCGGGCGGCGACGGCGTCCACCTGTTCAGCCCACCCAACCTGTCCTCCCGCATCGCGTCCCAGGAAGGGCTGTTCAGCTTCGAGGAGCAGTTGTCGGAAACCGCCTTCCCCGACTTGGCGGAGACGCTGGGGCTTCGGCTAACGCGCATCACCGTGCCCGGTCCCGCCCGTTTGGACATCTTGAAACACTTGAACCGCTTGGGCGTTGAGACGGGGAAGCTGTTCCCCGACCTGCCGGGGTTGTGCGCTCATCAGAAATGGGTCGCGGAATGGCTGTGGTGAGGAGGCCATTCCCCATGAGCGACAGAAACGACCGCGACAGAAACGACCGAATCCAGCGCCGCGCCCACGAAATCTGGGAGCGGGAAGGCAAGCCCCAGGGCCGGCACGACGACCACTGGTCCCAGGCCGAAGCCGAAATCCGCGCCGAGGAGGACGCGGCCGGGGCCAAACCCAAAAAGACGGCAGCCAAGGAAAAGGCTCCGGCCAAGAGCGGGACCAAGACGACGACCCGCAAGGCGGCGGAAAACCTGTCCGCCGTCGCGGCGGGCCGCGCCGAGCAGACCGGCACCACCAAGACCGGAGGCCAGATCTCCCGCGGCGGCGCGTCCCGCGGCCGATCCGCGAAAGCCAGCCGCAAGGACGCCTCGTCGGACTGAAAAGCGTGCTGAACTTAGAGTCCGTTTGACAACCTGTTCAGTGGCAGACACGCCGGAGTAGCAGGCTTGCCATGGCGAGTTGTATCATGCCGCTGGAGACGTCGATCCGGGCTTCA
>NZ_JBPXMQ020000054.1:0-32969 GCF_053470405.2 Azospirillum mesophilum | reverse complement strand
CCATGGCCAGCGCGGTGCGCAGCGTCTCCTGCGCGGTGGCCGGGCCGATGGAGACGACGATGACCTCGGTCGCCTTGCCGGCTTCCTTCAGGCGCACGGCCTCCTCGACGGCGATCTCGTCGAAGGGGTTCATGCTCATCTTCACGTTGGCGGTCTCAACGCCCGAGCCGTCCGCCTTCACGCGAATCTTGACGTTGTAATCGACCACCCGCTTGACCGGGACGAGGACCTTCATATCCCACCCTTTTTCTTCGATTTGGGGCGCGCCCCCGGGTCGAGCCACGGGCGAACGCCAAAACTGGCCGCTTGTGACAGCGGTGGGACCATAGGAGTTGCGGTTTTGGCTGTCAACGTCGCCTAAGCTTGAGGCAAGGCGCCCTATCGATTGGCGCCGGGCACCCACAGCACGTCGCCGGCCCCCTTGTCGTTGACCGTCCGGCTCAGCACGAACAGGTGGTCGGACAGGCGGTTGGCGTAGCGGATCGCCACGGGGTTGATCGCCTCCACCTCCGCCAGTTCGGTCATGTGGCGCTCGGCGCGGCGCACCACCGTGCGGGCGAGGTGGAGGTGCGCCGCCGCCGCCGAGCCGCCCGGCAGGATGAAGGAGGTCAGCGGGGCGAGTTCCGCGTTCAGGGCGTCGATCTCCGCCTCCAGCCGGTCCACCTGCGACTCCAGGACCCGCAGCGGCGGGTATTTCGGATCGGGATCGTCGGGCGTGCAGAGGTCGGCGCCCAGGTCGAACAGGTCGTTCTGGATGCGCGCCAGCATGGCGTCGACCTCCGGCATCCCGGCGGTGTGCAGCCGGGCCAGCCCGACCACCGCGTTCGCCTCGTCCACCGTGCCGTAGGCGGCGACGCGCGCGTCGTGTTTGGGCACGCGCGTGCCGTCGCCGAGCGAGGTCTGGCCGGTGTCGCCGCCCCGGGTGTAGATGCGCGTCAGCTTGACCATAATCCCCTCAGCCCCCTTCAGGCCTGTGTCAGCATGGCGAGAAGGAACAGCACCAGCGCCACGCCCTGGAACATGACGCGCAGCCGCATCGCCTTGTTGGACTTGCGCGAATCGCCCTGGCCCCCGCGCGCCATGAAGAACAGCCCGATGAACAGGGAGGCCACGACCGCGCCGAGCGCGAGGATCAGGAGGATCGCGAAAAGCTCATTCATGGACTCAATATAGCGTGGCTCACGGACGCCGCCTATCCCGGCGGCGCACGGTTGCGTCTTGCCGCCATCTCCTTACATTGACGCCCGACGGTTTTTGGCGAGGAAGGGGTTGGGCATGCGGCGGCGCAGTTTCCTGAAAGCGACGGCGGCGGCCGGTCTGGCGTCGCTGGCCGGCGCCCCGCTGGCCGGCCGGCGAGCCGCGCTGGCCCAGCCGGCCGAAACGGTGACGGCCTTTCCGGAGGGGTTCCTGTGGGGCTGCTCCACCGCCGCCTACCAGATCGAGGGGGCGGTGACCGCCGACGGGCGCGGCCCCAGCGTGTGGGACAGCTTCAGCCACACCTACGGCAAGGTGGCGGACGGCGACACCGGCGACGTGGCCTGCGACCATTACAACCGCTATGCCGAGGATGTGGAGCTGATGGCGCGGGCCGGCATGCGCGCCTACCGCTTCTCGGTCGCTTGGCCGCGCGTCCAGCCGACGGGCACCGGGGCGGCCAACGCCAAGGGCCTGGACTTCTACGACCGGCTGACCGACGCGCTGCTGGCGAAGGGGATCGAGCCCTGGCCCTGCCTGTTCCACTGGGACCTGCCGCAGGCGCTACAGGACAAGGGCGGCTGGACGAACCGCGACATCGCGGGCTGGTTCGCCGACTACGCGCAGATCGTCGCCGGGCGCATCGGCGACCGCGCGAAGCATTGGTGCATGCTGAACGAGCCCTCCGTCCACGCGATCTTCGGCCACGGCTACGGCTCGCACGCGCCGGGGATGACCGGAAAGGCCAACGTCTTCAAGGCCCTGCACCACCAGAATCTCGCCCAGGGCACGGCGCTGAAGGCATTGCGCGCGATGGGGGGAAGTAAGGGATGGCTGCTCGGCACCGTGCTGTCGCTGCAGCCGGTCTGGCCGGTCGGCGGGCTGGACGCCAACTATCCGGCGTCGCTGCTGTGGGACGCGGTGTGGAACCGCTCCTGCCTCGATCCGCTGCTGAAGGGGAGCTATCCGGAGCTGCTTCAGGGCGACTTCGCGGCGCTGATCAAGCCGGGCGACCTGGAGACGATCCGCCAGCCCATCGACTTCCTGGGCGTCAACTACTACAGCCGCATGCACCAGCAGCCGGATCCGGGGGGCCTGTTCGGCACCGGCTACGGCTCTCCGCCCGAGGGCACGCGGCGCACCGGCATGGACTGGCCGGTCGAGCCCGACGGCCTTGCCGAAATCCTCAGCGAGTTGCAGGAGGAATACGGCAACCCGCCCGTCTACGTGACGGAGAACGGCGCCGACTACCCGGACACCGTCGGCGCGAACGGCCGGGTGGAGGACGGCGACCGCATCGCCTTCATCCGCGACCACCTGCTGTCCGCCCGCAAGGCCATCGACGAGGGCGCGAACCTCAAGGGCTGGTTCGTCTGGACCCTGCTGGACAATTTCGAATGGGCGGAGGGCTACCGCCGGCACTTCGGCCTCGTCCAGGTGGACCGCAAGACCATGACGCGCACGCCCAAGGCCAGCTACGACTGGTACGCCGGGGTGATCCGCAAGAACGGCGTGCCGACCGCTGTGTAAGGCGGGAACACGAAGGTCAAAAGCGCAGAAGATCAAACGATGAAATTTCTTCCGATCTTTTGATCGTCTGATCTTCGTGTTATCAAGCGCGGCCTTTCCCCGTCCACGGCACCCCCGCCTCATGCCGCCCAATCCCGCCGCCCAACCGACCCGTTTCGCCATTCAGAAGGCGCGCGGCAAAGGCTGGAAGACGCTGGAGGTGGGGGAGGACCTGGACCACGCCCGCGCCCGGTTCGAGCTGATGATCCGCGTGAACCCGCGGGCCTTCTTCCGGCTGATCCAGCTGGATTACAATGCCGATTCGTCCTTCGAGGGCATGGAGTTCAACTGGAAGCTCATCGAGCTGTACGACCCCACGCAGAAGGGCGGCCGGGCAAGGCCCGCGCCGAAACCGGCGCCCAGGGTCCGGCGGGCGGGGGAGAAGGTCCGGCTGCCGCTGCGCTTCTATGTGGCGGTGATTGCCCTCGGGCTGCTGGCGGGCGCGCTGGCCTATCTGCGCTATGGGCTGCCGGCGCGCTGACCGCTATTCGGCGGCGTAGCCCTTGCGGCGCATGCACTGGGCGAAGATTTCCTTGCGGTACTGGAACTGCGGCGTCTCGGGCAGCGGGCGGTAGGGGTAGCCGCGCAGGCGCATGGTGATGTCCACCTGCTCCGTGCATTCGTCGTAGGCGGCGGTGGCGGTGGACTCGGTGGCGGTCCATTCCCGGTAGGTGGGGGTGCTTCCGCAGGCGGCGAGCGTCAGCGCTCCGCCCAGCAATACCGCAAGCTTCAAAACCGCAAGCTTCCGCGTCGCCATGGCTCGACCCTCCTCCCGCACGGACTCCAAATTACCACGAATTTGTCAGCGCGAAGGTTAACGGAAGGGGAATGCGCGCGCACCGGATGGATGATTGGGTGAAGCGGATGCGTCACTGTGAAGCTTGCGCAACGCAGGCGCACAAAAATCGCGCCCGGAAATCCGCCGCAATCTGGTAACACTTAGGCGCATGAGCGTTTGTGGCCGGATTTTTCGGACGGAGGATGGCATGTCGGGTGGTTCGCGTCGCGCGCGCCGCGCGGTGGCGCTGGCGGTTGTGGTGCCGGTTCTGGCGGGGAACGCGCTGGTGGTGGCGCCGGCCTGGGCGCAGAAAACCGCTGACGTGCAATGGGCGCAGACCATCCTGAAGGAAAAGGGCTACGACATCGGCGGCCGCGCCAACGGCGAACTGCGGCCGGAGACGAAGGCCGCGCTCAGGAAATACCAGTCCTCGGCCGGGCTGCCGGTGACCGGCGAACTCGACCAGGCGACGGTCAGCAAGATGATGGCGGAGCGCCAGGGCAAGGCGGCGCCGACCGTAGGCAACCTCGCCCAGCAGCGGGTGGGCGGCGGCGGGCCGGGGCAGGCCCCGCGCGAGCCGCAGAAGGAGGTCGTACCGCGCGCCGCCCCGACCCAGCGGATCGACAGCACCGGCGGTGAGTTCGGCGGCGGCGCCCAGTTCAGCGCCGGCCCGCCCGCCACCAGCCATTCGTCCTCGTCCAGCACCGCCGCGGGCGGTGGCGCGCCGGTGAGCCAATCGGCTCCCGCCAGCACCACCACGCAGGGGCCGGTGCCGCAGGCGGCACCGCGCTCCAACGTCACCGCCACGACGCCGTCGGGCCAACCGGCCCCGGTGGTCGAACCGCCGGCCGACAGCGGCTCTCTTCTGCCGGCCTGGGTGACCAACAGCCTGCGCTATGTGGTGATGAGCATCCTTGCCCTGACGGTGGGCGGCATCGGCTTCGGCTGGTGGCGCAGCGGTCGGGCCTCGGCCGCCAAGACCGCGCCGCGCGAGGACGCCCCGCGCGAAACCCGCCGCGAGCCGTCCTTTGGCGGCAAGCGCCGCGATGAGCTGACCACGGGTGCCCTGCCGCCTCTGACCAGCGGCGGGCGCGGGCGGCGGTAAGCCCCTTCTCCGAATGCCCCCACCCTGACCCACTCACGCGAGAGTGCTATGGCATGCGCGGATGTCGCATACATGGCAAATAGCTGAATAGAAAAGCCCCTCTCCCTTGAGGGGAGAGGGGTTGGGGTGAGGGTGGCGCCGTCAAAAGCCGGCCGGAAACTGATGTTCTCCGCCCTACCGGGCGTAACGACCCCTCATCCCAACCCTTCTCCCCAGGGGGGAGAAGGGCTTTTCTTTATGTTCAGCCACTTCCCGTACGCTGTCGCAGGGGAGGGGACCGGACACTCACGCCATCGCGGCCATCGGGCACATGCTGTTGCCGCAGCCGACCGGGTTGCAGGCGTGCATCGGCGCGGGCTCGGCCTTGGCCTTGCCGACGCGCGGGGCCATGATCGCCTTCGACACCTCGGTCCCGCCGCAGGACGGGCAGGGCAGGCCGGCGGCCTTCTTGGCGTCGTAGTCGGCCATGTTGTCGAACCACTGGTCGAAATCATGGCCGCAGGCGCAGTGCAGGGCGTAAACGATCATCGCGGAATCCCTTGACCGAAATGGACGGCGAAAAAGAGCGCCTTCTTCTGCCGTCCGCGATGATGTGGGTCAAGCCAGCGGACGTCAGTGCGGGCGCTCGGACAGGGGAAGGCCCTCGGCCCCGGAATAGACGGACAGCAGGCGCACCGGCTTGTCCGTCTCGTTGGTGCCACGGTGCCAGGTCGCCAACTCCATGTAGGCGTCGCCGGCCTTGTAGCGGCGCGGCTCCAGCCCGTCTCCGTTGATGGTCAGTTCGCCTTCCACGATGTAGACGAACAGCGGCATGGGGTGACGGTGGCGGACGATTTCGCCGCCCGGCGGCAGCTCGACGAGGCGCGCGGTGATCTGCGGCTTGCCCGTGGGATAGGCCAGCGGCACGCCGTCGCTCGACGTGGTGGCTTCCAGCAGCGTCTTGGCGACCGGCCCCGGCGCCGCGGCCTTGTCCTGCGCCATGGCGGTGCCGGACGCGGCGGCGAGGATTCCGGCGGCCAGAAGCAGCCCCTTGGTGAACGTCACGGTAAAGACCGTACCATTGGTGAAGGTCATGGCGTCAGCTCCGTATCCGATGTGGGGTTGTGTTCACGAATTGAAATTCCCCTAAAATACGGATGGGCTTGCGCCATGGTCAACCGATGATGTTCATCGGTGAGTGGTCACTCCAACCTGTCGGCACATGGACAGCATCAGGCAGGTGGAGCAGCGCGGGCGTTCCCCCGTGCAGACCCACTTGCCGAAGGGCACCAGCCGCTCGTTGATTTCCACCCAATAGGGACGGGGCAGCCGTTCCATCAGGGCGACCATGGTGCGTTCCGGAGTCGGGGCGGCGACGTAGCCCCAGCGGTTGGTGATCCGGTGCACATGCACGTCCACCGCCACCGCCGGGATGCCGAAGCCGACGGCCAGAGTCAGCGCCGCGATCTTCGGGCCGACGCCGCGGAAGGCCATCAGCGCGTCCGGCGTGTCGGGCACGAAGCCGCCGTGTTCCGCGACGATGCGCCGGGACAGGGCGAGGATGTCGCGGGCCTTCTGCTCCGGAAAGGTGGCGCCGTTCAGAAGGCGGACCAGCTCCGCCTCCGGCAGCGCGGCCATCCGTCCCGGCGTGCGGGCGACGGCGAACAGGCGTTCGCAGACGATGATGGTCGTCTCGTCCCGCGTGCGGGCGGAGATCAGGCTGCCCACCAGCTGCTCGAACGGGCTGTCGTAGCCCCGGTCGCGCAGGGCGAACATGGCGGCCTTGGGAAGGTCCGCCACGGCGAGGCGCAGGCGGCGGAAGGCCTCGTCGATGTCGAAGGGTTCCTTGTCGGCGAAGATCCGGTTGGGGGGCTTTCCACCGGGGGGCACGGGCGCGTGGCGCGTGGGCATGGCGGGGCACGGGCTGGTGAAGGGGCAGGGACACAACGCCGCACAGGGGCTTGTTGCTCCGCGATTTTTCGCCCCCCGCTTCCTCTTCCCGCGACTCCCGTCAGCCGGCGCTGGAGAAGAGGGGGCGGCGCAGCCGGCCGGCGGCGATGTCGGCGCGCAGCGCATCGCCGTCCATGGCGCGGATGCGCTCCAGCTCCGCGAGGTTGGCGGCGATGAAGGGGTTCTGGTCGCTGGAGTTCTCCGGCCGCGCGTGCTCCAGATGGTAGAGCGGCCCCGGCACGCGCTCCACTCGCAGGCCGAGGCGGCGCAGCCGCTCCACGATCTCGTCGTCCTCATAGCCCCAGGAGACGAAATTCTCGTTGTAGCCGCCGGACTCCAGCAGGGTGGCGCGGTCGAAGAAGGCGCCGCCGCCCGGCGAATTGCGGTGCATCAGTGCGAAGCGCGGGCACAGCGCATTTAGCGGCGCCGCCGACAGCGTGTGGCCGAATCGGTGCACCTCCCGCCCCAGCACCCAGAAGAACAGGCCGTTGTAGGGGAAGGCCATCGCCGCCCCGCCCAGCACGGCGTCGCGGGCCAGGGCGTACTGCACGGGGTCGACCACGATGTCGGTGTCGTGCAGCGCGACGATGGGCGTCTCCGCCGCCTCGACCATGCGGTTGATCAGGTGCGCCTTGTGGGTGAAGGGCGTGTCGTTGCCGGTCAGTTGCAGGTGGCGGCAGCGCGTGGCGAGGTCGGGGCCGAGGGCGTCCGCCACGTCGCTCGGCCCCGCCTTGTCCTCCCCGATCAGGACGGTGGTGTCGGCGTGCTTCAGGATGAAGGCGACGATCCAGCGCAGGTTGCGCTTGCGGTCGTCGCTGTCGGCACGGAAAGGGATGAGGAAGGTGGTGTCGCGCAGGTCCAGCCGCCCGTCCGGCCCCGCCGCGTCCAGCGCCGCGCGCCGGCTGCGGAAGGCCGCCGCCTGCGCGGTCAGCTTCTCCCGCGCGCCCTCGTCGTCGGGGGCGAGCGACAGGGCCATTTCGTAGAAATGCACGGCGGCGCCGGGGCGGCCGAGGTCCGCCTCGATGTCGCCCTTCTGCCGCCAGCCGGGGGCGAAGTGCGGGTGACGGTCCAGCAGCCGCTCCAGCACGTCCAGCGCCTGCCCGATGCGGCCGATGGCTTGCAGCGCTTCGCTGAGGTGGTATTCGCCGTCGGGGAAGTCGGGGCGGATCTCCAGCGCGCGGCGGTAGCTGGCGATGGCCTCCTCCGTCCGCAGGGCGACATGGAGCAGGGCGCCCAGATTGAAATGCGCGTCGGCGTCCCGTCCATCCAGCGCGACCGAGCGGGCGATCATCGCCATCCCCCGCGCTGCGTCGCCGCCGAGCGCGGTGAGCAGGCCCAGCCGGTGCAGCGCCTCCGCGTTGTCGGGATCGGCGTCCAGGATGCGGCCATAGAGCAGCTGCGCCTCGGCCCGCCGGCCGGCCTTGAGATGGTCGAGCGCGGCGTCGAGCGCCTCCTGAAGGGTCGCCATATGGGGGATCCGTACGCGGGTATGCCTCTGTCGGGTGATTCCACTTTGACACATCGCCCCGTGCGGGGAAATCATCCCGACCAGGACCACGCCGCAGGGAAGCACCCGAGAATGAACGACATCACGAACAGCAGGAATGGTTCGATGGGAGGACTGACCCGCCGTCGGTTCGGCGCCGCCGCCGCGGCGGTGGGCGCGCTGGCCGCCTTCGGCCGGGCGCCGGCCTTCGCGCAAGCGGCGGCGCTGAAGGTGGGTGTGCTGCTGCCGCGCTCCGGCCTTCTGGCCCAGGCGGGGCAGGCCTGCCAGCGCGGCGCCGACATCGCGACCGCCGTGCTCGGCGATCTGGGCTACAAGCTGGAGATCCTGTCCGCCGACACCGAATCGAACGTGGACGTGGCGCGCTCCCGCGCGGAGAAGCTGATCAACGACGGCGCGAACGTCATCGTCGGCGCCTTCGACAGCGGCCAGACCGCCGCCGCCGCCCAGGTCTGCGAACAGCGCGGCATCCCGCTGGTGATGAACATCGCCGCCGCCGACAAGCTGACGGAGCAGGGCTACAAGACCGTCTTCCGCAACTTCCCGACCTCCACCATGCTCATCACCAATGGGCTGGCGCTGATGAAGGACCTGTTCGCGGCGACCGGCACCACGCCGAAGACGGCGGTGTTCCTGCACGCCAACGACACCTTCGGCATGGCCAACCGGCAGGCGATGGACGCCCTGTTCCCGACGCTGAACATGCCCTTCACCATCGTCGATTCGATCTCCTACGACCCGAAGGCGCAGGATCTGTCGGTCGAGGTGGCCAAGGCCAAGGGCACGGGCGCCGAACTCGCCATCGTCACCACCCGCGCCAACGACGCCATCATGATGGTGCGCGAGATGGTCAAGCAGCGGTGGGAGCCCAAGGGCATCGTCTCCCCCGGCTCGCCCGGCCTGTATGACGAACAGTTCTACAAGGTGCTGGGCAAGTACGCGGACTACGCCATGACCAACCTGCCCTGGTACGATCCCAAGGCCGAACTGACCCAGCGCGTGGCCGCCGCCTTCAAGAAGCAGTATCCGAACGACCGGTTCGAAGGCTACGCCTTCAACGTCGCCTTCACGCTGGAGGCCATCCTGGTCGCCGCCGACGCCTTCAAGCGCGCCGGCACGGCGGAGCCCGCAGCCCTGCTGACCGCGCTGCGCCAGACCAACCTGAAGGACAAGATGATGGTCGGCCCGGCGATCACCTTCGACGAGAAGGGCCAGAACGCCAACCTCATCTCCGCCTGCATCCAGAACCGCGACCTGCGCCCGACGGTGGTCCTGCCCAAGGGCTCGGCCGAGATGGACCCGGTGTTCCCGGCGCCGGGCTGGGGCAAGCGGTAATCGTCTTCAGCCAGTTGGTCTTGCGGGGAAAAAGCCACTGATCGTCATTTCCGCGCAGGCGGGAATCCAGGGCAATTCGACGAGGCTTCGAGTAGCCCTGGATCCCCGCTATCGCGGGGATGACGAAAGGATGTGCGATGACGGAATCTTACGCCGTCTGCGCCTCCAGTCCGTAGGCCAGCAGGCGTTCCGCCGACGTGTGGCGGTCGCCGACGGCGGCGAAGCGGGCACGGGCTTCGGCGGCCTGCTTCTCGCGGAATGCCGCGTCGGTGGCGAGCGTCGCGGCGCGGTCCAGGAAGGCCGCGTCGTCCGCCGTGGTGAAGGCCGGACCCGACACGTTCGCCACATCGCCGGCGGCGGGGGTGACGACCGGCAGCCCCTCGGCCAGCGCGAAGGCTGCGCTGCCGCCGCCGCCTTGGCGGCGCGGGTTCAGGTAGGCGGTGGCGAGGCGGTAGAGCGCCCGCACGTCGTCCACATGGCCCAGCGACTGGACCCGGTCCGCGTTGCGCAGGGCCGCGAGGCGGGCTGGCAGGGATTCGACGGCGCCGGCGAAGACCACCCGCGCCTCGGGCAGGCGGTCGAGCAGCGAATCGACCAGCGCCAGGAACTCGGGACCCGCCTCCTGGTCCAGGCGGTTGCCCACCGCCACGAACAGCGGTCCGCCCTCCGGAATGCCGAAATCGGTGCGGCTGCGCTCCACGCCGCCCGGCGGCAGGGTCCAGCCGAAGGAGAAGGGGCGGAACCGTCCGGCCATGTCGGCGGGCCAGCCGGCGGCGCTGTCCGTCTCGCCATAGCCCAGGATCAGCCGGGCCTGCGTCAGCGGAAGGCCGGAGGAGGTCGGCAGCGACACTACCGGGCGCGACCCGGCGAACAGGTCGGCGACCACGTTCGACCCGCCGAAGGACACGATGACGTCGGGATCGAAGGCGTCCACGTAATCGACGATGGCGTGCACCTTCTCCTCGTCGAAGCGCTTCTGCGGGAAGGAGGCCATGCGGACCCGCGCGCCGAAGGCGGCGATGGTCTGTTCGCCCTCATACTCGTCGGTCACGTTGTAGGCGTATTCCGGCACGAAACCGTTCTCGCCGGTGACCGCCATGGCGTTGGGATTGACGATGACGACCTCGCGCCCGAAGTCGTCCTGCAACCGCCGGGCATAGTCGAAGGCGTCCACGGTCGGCTGGTGCCCTTCGCCCAGCATCTGGTTGGTGATGAAGGCGATCCGCTTCACCTCGGCGCGGGGCAGGGCGCGCTTCATGCGCTGGCGCAGGTTGAAGCGCTGCGTCGTCTCGCTGATCATCATCCGGTAGAAGCGCAGCAGGTCGCCGGCGGAGAAGCCGCCCACGTCCCCGAAGCGCACCGCCCCGTGGAAGATCTGCATCGCCATGCCCCAGAAGGCATAGTGGATCGAGGGCACGGTGAACTGCAGCGGTTCGGCCAGAACGGCGCGGGTCAGCGCCTCGTAATGCTTCAGGTCGCCGGACAGCAGGAACAGCAGCGACCGGCGCCGCATCACGTCGCCCATGGCGTAGTTGGCGTCGACCTCATCCGCCGCCGCGCGGCGGGTCTCGTCGTCGTAGCGGCGGATCAGGTTGGCGAGCGCGCTGACGTTGCCCCAGCCCTCGCCCTGGTTGGTCAGCAGCGTCAGCGCCCGCGCGAAGCTGAGCCCCGCGTCGCGGGTGCGCCCGGTGGCGTGCAGCGCGTGGCCCAGGTTGGCGTGCAGCAGGGGGGAGGTCGGGTCATTGCCGACCGCCTGTCCGATCAGATCCGCAGCCTCCGCCGGCCGGCCGGCTTGCAGCGCGATGACGCCGAGCAGATGCAGCGCGTCAGGGTGACGGGGCGAGGACGCCAGCACTTCCCGGTAAAGGCGTTCGGCCTCCGCCGTGCGGCCGGCGCGGTGATGCTCGGTCGCGACGGCCAGCGTCTGTTCGATGGTGTCCATATCTGGGCGTTCCTGCTGCTTGGTCCCTGACGGCATGTTTACGCGGATTTAGGAGAGAAGCGCTGAACTTTTCCCATGCAGCGCATCGCGACATTGTTGTGGCATTGGGCCTCCGCGGCAACCCTGGCGGTTGCGATCGTGGTTTTTTCTTCCATCCCGGCGTCCGCGCAAGAGCTTGAGGAGGCCCCCCTCGCGGCGAAACACCGCATCGTCATCAGCCTGAAGGAGCGGCGCCTGTACCTGATGGACGAGGGGCGCGAGGCGCGGTCCTTCCCCGTCGCCATCGGCCGGCCGGGTGTGGCGATTCCCCTGGGCGACACGACGGTGGTGCGCAAGCGGCACAATCCCACCTGGCACCCGACGGCCAGCCAGCGCCGCGCCAAGCCGTCGCTGCCCCTGTCGGTGCCGCCGGGGCCGCACAACCCGCTCGGCAAGCACGCGCTCGACCTCGGCTGGACCGCCATCGCCATCCACGGCACCAACGAACCGGGCTCGATCGGCCGGCGCGTCAGCAGTGGCTGCTTCCGCATGCTGCCCGCCGACGTGGAGGCGCTGTTCGCGATCGTCGAGGTTGGAACGCCCGTCCGAGTCGTGGACGGGGCGGTGGGTGGGCCGGTGGTCGTGCCGGCGGTCCAGAAAGCCGCGCCGGCGGCCCCCAACGCCGTGAAGCCCGCGCCCATCCCGGTGGTGGCCTCCGTCCCGGCGCCGCCACCGGAGCCGAAGGCCGCGCCGGCTCCCGCGCCGGTCGCGTCGGTCGCGGTGATTCCGGACCCGCGTTGCGCCGGAGCCAGCGCGCCCGTGCGTCGGATGATCTGCACGCTGCCGGACTTGGCCGCGCTCGACGGTCGGGCGCGCGGCCTGCAGGAACGCTTTTTGAGCGGCCTGCCCCCGGAGAGCCGCGACGCCGCTTCCTACGCGCTGATCCAGGACGAGCGCCGCTTCGACGAGCGGATCAACGCGCTGTGCTGGATCCGCAAGGGCACGGAGGACGACCCGGCCGTCGCCGCCTCCGCCCGCGCCTGCCTGGGCGCGGCCCTGTCGGGACGTCTTGAGGACGTGGCGCGGAGGATCGCGGAGCTGGGCGGCGGGACGCGGGTGGCGGAGAAGCGTTGAGCGACACCAGCACGGCTTTGTCATCGCACTTGCCTCGAATACGAAGGACTGCTACCCCGCTGGGGCTTTGCCACCGGGGCGATCCCGCATGTCGTTTGATTATTACCTGAACATCGCCGCATCCGGGCTGCTGACCGGGCTCGTCTACGGGCTCGCGGCGCTGGGGCTGTCGGTCATTTTCGGCGTGGTGCGCGTGGTCAATTTCGCGCATGGCGAGATGATGGTCGCCGGCATGTACGGTGCGGTGCTGCTGTCCGGCCTGCTCGGGCTCGACCCGGTCCTGGCCGCGCCCATCGTGGCGGCGGTGCTGTTCGCCTTCGGCTGGCTGTTGCAGCGCGGGCTGGTCAACCGCTTCGTGGAGCGGCCGGAGCACATGCAGTTCATCCTGCTGCTGGGCATCGCAACGATCATCCTGAACGCCATGCTGATGCTGTTCGGGCCGGATTCCCGCAACGTCCCGGTGCCCTACGGCTTCGACACGGTGGAGGTCGGGCCGCTGCTGCTGGACGCGGTCCGCTTGCGCGCCGGGGCGGGGGCCATCGTGGTGGCCGCCGCGCTGTTCGCCTTCTTCCGCTTCAGCCGGACGGGCAAGGCCATCCGCGCCTGCGCCGACAACCCGCTGGGCGCGCGTGTGGTCGGGCTGAACATCGACGGGCTCTACGCCCTGACCTTCGGCATCGGGGCGGGCGTGGTCGGCATCGCCGGGGCGCTGATGACGCTGCTGGTCGACGCCCGCCCGCAGCTGGCGCCGGAATACACGCTGTTGAGCTTCATCATCGTCATCGTCGGCGGCCTGGGCAGCCTGCCGGGCGCGCTGCTGGGCGGCGTGCTGATCGGCCTGTCGGAGGCGATGGCCGGCATCCTGCTGGCGCCGTCGCTGAAATCCCTGTTCAGCTATGTGGTGCTGATCGCGGTGCTGCTGCTGCGCCCGCAGGGCCTGTTGGGGAGGCGCTCGTGACGCCGCGCGGGATGGTGCTGCTCGCCCTGTCGGGCGTGTTGCTGCTGGTCGCACCGCTGTTCGCCGACCGCTATGTGGTGTCGGTGCTGACGACGGTGCTGTGGTTCGCCTATGTCGGGCAGGCCTGGAACGTGATGATGGGCTTCTCCGGCCTGCTGTCGCTTGGCCACGCGCTCTATGTCGGGCTCGGCGCCTACGCCAGCGCGGCGCTGTTCGTGCATTTCGGCATCGGCCCGTGGGCCGGGCTGTGGGTGGCGATGCTGGCGGCGATGGCGGCCGGATGCTTCATCGGCTTTCTCAGCTTCCGCTTCGGCGTGCGCGGCGTGCATTTCGCGCTGCTGACCATCGCCTTCGCCGAGGTGGCGCGCATCGGCTTCGACCATCTGCAATGGTTCGGCGGGTCGGGCGGCTTCTTCATCCCGGTGGCCGGCGACATGGGCAACGATCTGGCGAACCTGCGCGGCTCGCCGACGCTGTTCTACTACGTGATCCTGGCGCTGGTGCTGGGGGCGCTGGCCCTGTCGCGGGTGCTGCTGCACAGCCGGCTCGGCTACCAGTGGCTGGCGATCCGCGAGGAGCCGGAAGCGGCGGAGGCCGTGGGCGTTGACCTGTTCCGCGCGCGCATCGCGGCGGTGGCGGTGTCGTCGGCCCTGACGGCGCTGGGCGGCGTGTTCCAGGCCTTCTACTTCAACAACCTGTTCCCGGAGCAGGTCTTCTCCATGGGCCGTTCCATCGAGATCATCCTGCCGGCCATCGTCGGCGGCATCGGCACGCTGATCGGGCCGATCCTGGGCGCCTTCATCCTGACCCCGCTGGGCGAGGGGCTGACCTATCTGATCGAGGTCTCGGGTCTGGGGCTGCCGGGGCTGAAGCAGCTGTTCTACGGTGTCGCGCTGGTGATCATCGTGGTGTTCCGGCCGGACGGCGTGTGGCCATGGCTGGCGCGCCGCCTGAAGCTCACCCGCCAGCCGGGGGAGGAGGCGTGAGATGACGAACCTCCTGACCGTCGAGGGCCTGTCCAAGCGATTCCGCGGGCTGAAGGCCGTGTCGGACGTCAGCTTCGCCGTGCCGGAGGGCCGGATCGTCGCGCTGATCGGGCCGAACGGGGCCGGCAAGACGACGACCTTCAACCTGATCGCCGGCGTCTTCCCGCCCGACGAGGGGCGCGTGCATCTGCGCGGGCAGCCGATCACCGGCCTGAAGCCGAACCGCGTCTGCGCCGCTGGCATCGGCCGCACCTTCCAGATCGTGAAGCCCTTCGGCCAGCTCTCGGTGGAGGAGAATGTGGTGGTCGGCGCGCTGGCCCGCGAACGCTCGGTCGAGGCGGCGCGGCGCCATGCGCGGGTGGTGCTGGAGCGGCTGGGCCTCGCCGACCAGGCGGCCCGCCCGGCGCGCAGCCTGACCCTGCCCGACCGCAAGCGGCTGGAGGTCGCCCGCGCGCTCGCCACCCGGCCGACGCTGCTGCTGCTGGACGAGGTGCTGGCCGGCCTGCGCCCGACCGAGGTGGACCGCATGGTCGAGGTCCTGCGCGACCTGAACCGGCGCGAAGGGCTGACGATCCTGATGATCGAGCACGTCATGCGCGCCGTCATGGCCCTGTCCGACGGGGTGGTGGTGCTGGACCACGGCGAAAAGATCGCCGATGGTACTCCCGCAGACGTTGTGGCCGACCCCCGCGTGATCGAATCCTACCTGGGGGCGGAGGAGCTTTAATCCCCGCACGTCCCAGCGCAACACTCCGTTAACGTTTGCAGCCGCATCATTGCGTTTCTAAACAATCGTGACGACCAACCAATCAACGGTAGGTCGCATAAGGGCTCACAAGAGCCTCACGGGGAGGAACGCATGAAGGCACTGGGCAATCTGCGGATCGGCCGCCGGCTGACCATCGGATTCGCGGCGGTGATCGCCGTGTTGGTGGTGACCGTCGGCATCGGGCTGGTCATGACCACCAACGGGAAGACCATCAGCCGCATGGTCGCGGAGGTGCGCATGCCGACGGCGCTGGCCGGGCAGGGCATCGTCGCCGCGGTGACGGCCACGAACGGCGCCATGCAGGGTTACCTGCTGACCAACCGGGAAGATCTGAAGCAGGAACGCACCCTCGCATGGGAACGCATCGACGCCCTGCGCGCGGAGATGGACGGCCTGTCCGTCAACTGGACCGACCCGGAGGTCAAGAAGGCCTGGGCGGCGGTGAAGCCCCTGCTGGACGACCTGCGCCGCGACCAGGACATGGCGGAATCGCTCGGCACCATCGGCGACCAGATGGGGGCGCTGAACTCCCTGAACGACGACGCGATCCCGCGCGCCAATCAGGTGATGCGGCTTCTGGTGGGCGACACGCACGCCGGCGCGCTGGGGACCACCGGCATGATCCCGCGCCAGCGCGCCCTGCTGCAGTCCGACACGGAGGGCATGATCGAAGCGGCGAACCGGCTGGTCGCCGTGCAGGGCGGGCTGCTGACGCTGGGGTTGCTGATCGCGGTGGCGGCGGTGGTGCTGACGTCGCGCTCCATCGTCCGGCCGCTGACCGCCATGACCGAGGCCATGCGCCGGCTGGCCGAAGGTGACGACGCCACGCCGGTGCCGGCCACGGGGCGCGGCGACGAGCTCGGGCTGATGGCCAAGGCGGTGCTGGTCTTCAAGGACGGCATGATCGCCGCCCGCCAGGCGGCGGAGCGCGAGCGCGCCGAGCAGGAGGCCCGCGCCCGCCGCGCCCGCGCCATCGAGGATCTGACCGGCCGATTCGACCGCGAGGCGGGCGCGGCGCTGGGCTCCGTCTCCTCCGCCGCCGTGCAGATGAAGGCGACGGCCAGCCAGCTCGCCGCGACGGCGGAGCAGACCTCCCGCCAGTCGGTCACCGTCGCTACGGCGTCGGAGCAGGCCAGCGCCAACGTCCAGACCGTCGCCACCGCGACCGAGGAACTGGCCGCCTCCGTGCAGGAAATCGGCCGTCAGGTCGCCAGCAGCACGGACATCGCGGGCGAGGCGGTGGAAAAGGCCGAACTGGCCGACCACGCCATGCGCAGCCTCGCCAACGCCTCGGCGGAGATCGTGGCGGTGATCGACCTCATCACCCAGGTCGCCGCCCAGACCCGCCTGCTGGCGCTGAACGCCACCATCGAGGCGGCGCGGGCCGGTGAAATGGGCAAGGGCTTCGCCGTCGTCGCGGCGGAGGTCAAGGCGCTGGCCGACCAGACCACCCGCGCCACCGACGAGATCGCCGCGAAGATCGTCTCCGTCCGCAACGAGACGGACGGGGCCGTGGCCTGCATCGGCGACGTGATGGGCACCATTCGCCGCATCAACGAGGTGGCCGGCGCGATCGCCGCGGCGGTGGAGCAGCAGCAGGCGGCCACGCAGGAGATCGCCCGCAACATCCAGCAGGCCGCGTCCGGCACGCAGCAGGTGTCGAACAACATCGCCGACGTGAACCGCGCCGCCAGCGAGACGGGCTCCGCCGCCCACGAGGTGCTGGGCGCGGCCGGCACCCTGTCCGATCAGGCCGACAGCCTGCGCAGCAAGGTGGAGGTGTTCCTGTCGGCGGTGAAGGCGGCGTAGGGCCGTTTTGCCCCCTCCCTAACCCTCCCCCTCTTCGAGGGAGAGGGGACTGCCGCCGCTTCGCCAAAGCCCCCTCTCCCGCGTGAGCGGGGGAGGGATGGGGAGGGGGCCGGCGCGCTTTGTCAGCTCACCACGCGCCAGCTTCCGTCCGCCTGACGGCAGGCGGTGCCGACGCCCTGCTGAAGCTGGCCGCCGATGGAGATGGTGGTTTGGTACTCGCGGCACAGCTCGCCGGAGGGGCCGGTGCCGTCGCGGGTCGGGGTGTAGGTGCCCCAGTTGCCCGACTGCGGGTTGTTCCAGCGGATCGTGGAACCGGTCGGGGCCGCGTAGGCCTGCCCGACCGCCTGCTGGGCGTAGGCTTGGTCCGCGCGGTCGAGCGACTTGCCGGCGGCGTTGCCGAGGGCAGCGCCCAGCAGCGTGCCGACGCCCACCGCGACCAGCTTGCCGGAGCCGCCGCCGAAGCGGGACCCGGCAAGGCCGCCGACCACGCCGCCCAGAATGGTGCCGGCGGTCTGCTTGTTGCCGTCGAACATCCCATCACCGCCGTACCCGCCGCCGGCATAGGCGCCCCCGGAGCCATAGGGGCTGGCACAGCCGGCCAGCAGGCCTAGGGATAAAACAACCGCGACGAAGGGCTTGGCTTTCATGGCTGGTCTCTCCGACAAAACGCACGTCTGATAGATACAGGCTGTGCGCCCGCGCTCAAGGTTGGGCTTTGTTCGAATGAACATGGCTGCTCAGCAAACTATTCCATCCGCGTGGCGGGCGGGCGCCGATATCCATATGATGGAAAAAATGGCCGCGGGACAAGCGGCCGGCAAAAACGATGTGGGAGGAGACGATGCTGCCGAAAGCGGACAGCTACGAGGCTCTGCGCGACCGTTTCGTGTGGGCGGTGCCGGAGCGTTACAACATCGGCGTGGACGTGTGTGACAGGTGGGCGGAGGCCGACCCGGACCGGCCCGCCCTGATCCACAAGCGCCGCGACGGTTCGGTTGAGACCTTCACGTTCGCCGACGTCCGTCGCCTGTCGAACCGGCTCGCCAACGCGCTGGCCGAGCGCGGGGTCGGGCGCGGCGACCGGGTGGGCATCCTGCTGCCCCAGGCGCCGGAAACGGCGGTGAGCCATGTCGCCGTCTACAAGATGGGCGGCATCGCCGTGCCGCTCTTCTCCCTGTTCGGGGTGGAGGCGCTGGAATACCGGCTCGGCAACTGCGGGGCCAAGGCCGTCGTCACGGACGCGGCGGGAGCGGCGAAGATCGCCCAGATCCGCGACCGCCTGCCGGAGTTGAAACTCGTCCTGCGGATCGACGGAGCGGGCGAGGGCGAACTCGACTGGCACGCGCTGGTCGATGCCGCCTCGGAGGACTTCACGCCCGTCGACACGGCGGCCGACGACCCGGCGGTGATCATCTACACCTCCGGCACCACGGGCCAGCCGAAGGGGGCGCTGCACGCGCACCGCGTGCTGCTGGGCCACCTGCCGGGGGTGGAGATCTCGCACGACCTGTTCCCGCAGCCGGGCGACCGCATCTGGACGCCGGCCGACTGGGCCTGGATCGGCGGGCTGCTCGACGTGCTGCTGCCGGCCTGGCACCACGGGGTGACGGTGGTCTCCCACCGCTTCGAGAAGTTCGACGCGGAGGAAGCCTTCCGCCTGCTCGCCGACTTCCAGGTGCGCAACGCCTTCCTGCCGCCGACCGCGCTGAAGATGATGCGCGCGGTGAAGGACCCGCAGACGCGCTGGAACTACAGCATGCGCTCGGTCGCCAGCGGCGGCGAGACGCTGGGGGCGGAGCTGCTGGACTGGGGCCGCCAGACCTTCGGCGTGACCATCAACGAGTTCTACGGCCAGACCGAGTGCAACATGATCGTGTCGTCCTGCGCCACGGTCATGCCCCCGAAGCCCGGCATCATGGGCCGTCCGGTCCCCGGCCACGACGTGGCGGTGATCGACGAATCCGGCAACCGGCTGCCGCCCGGCCAGCTCGGCCTGATCGGCGTCCACCGGCCGGACCCGGTGATGTTCCTGCAATACTGGAACAACCCGCAGGCCACCGCCGGCAAGTTTATCGGGGATTGGCTGGTCACCGGCGACCAGGGGATGCTGGACGAGGACGGCTACATCCGCTTCGTCGGGCGGGACGACGACGTGATCACGTCGGCCGGCTACCGCATCGGACCCGGCGAGATCGAGGATTGCCTGATCGGCCATCCCGCCGTCCGCATGGCCGCCGTGGTCGGCGTGCCCGACCCGCTGCGCACGGAGATCGTTAAGGCCTTCATCGTGCTCCAGGACGGCTACCGGCCGGACGAGGCGCTGGCCGCCGACATCAAGGAGCATGTGAAGACCCGGCTCGCCGCCCACGAATACCCGCGCGCCGTGGAGTTCGTGGACAGCCTTCCCATGACCACCACCGGCAAGATCATCCGCCGCGAGCTGCGCGCGCGGGGATAAGAAATACACGCGAACGACAAAAAGACGACATGCTGACGACCTCCCTTCTCCTCCTCGCCGCCGCCTTTTTCGCCGGGGCGATGAACGCCGTCGCCGGCGGCGGCAGTTTCCTGACGCTGCCGGCGCTGATCTACGCGGGCGTGCCGCCCGTCGCGGCGAACGCCACCGGCACGGTGGCCCTGCTGCCGGGCTACGCCAGCGGTGTGTTCGGCTATCGCAACGACCTGGAGCCGGTGGGCGGGGTCGGGCTCGTCGCCTTGTCCGTGGTCAGCCTCGCGGGCGGGCTGGTCGGGGCGGCGCTGCTGCTGATGACGCCGGACGCGGTGTTCCGGGGCATCGTGCCGTGGCTGCTGCTGGCGGCCACCGCCCTGTTCGCCTTCGGCGGGGCCATCTCCGCAAAGCTGCGGTCGGTCGGGCTGCACGGGACGGGGGCGCTGCTGGCGACGCTGTTCGCGGTGTCGGTCTACGGCGGCTATTTCAACGGGGGCTTGGGCATCCTGCTGCTGGCGCAGTTCAGCCTGTTCGGGATGACCAACCTGAACGCGATGAACGGGCTGAAGAATCTGTTCTCCGCCGTGCTGACCGCCATCGCCGTGGTGGCCTACGCGGTCGGCGGCGCGGTGGAGTGGCCCTACGCCGCCCTGATGACCATCGCGGCGATGACCGGCGGCTATGCCGGGGCGCGGGTGGGGCGGAAGATCCCGGCCCCCATCCTGCGCACGGGCATCATCGCCGTGGGCCTGATCATGAGCACCCTGTTCTTCCTGAAGTAAACGCTCTTCCTGAAGTAAAAGCCGTTCGGTTCCGGCGGCGCCTGCGCTAGAGTGGCGGCCCTTTCCGCTTGGTCATCCCGGCCCCCATGCTGCCCGCCCCTATGCTGACTGTAACCGACCTCGACCTCTACTACGGCGACGCGCAGGCGCTCGACGGCGTGACCATCGACGTGGCGGAGGGCACGACCACCGCCATCGTCGGCGCCAACGGGGCGGGCAAGACCTCGCTGATCCGCACCATCTCCGGCATCCTGAAGCCGGCGCGCGGCAGCATCACCTTCAAGGGCAAGCCCATCGCCGGCCTGCCCAGCCACGTCGTCTGCGACCTGGGCGTCGGGCAGGTGGCGGAGGGCCGGCAGATCTTCCCGACCCTGAGCATCCGGGAAAACCTGGAGATGGGTGCCGTCATCCCCCGCGCCCGCGCCGGGGCCAAGCAGACCTTCGAGCGCGTCCTGACCCTCTTCCCGCGCCTGAAGGAACGGCTGGAACAGGCGGCCGGCACCCTGTCGGGCGGCGAGCAGCAGATGCTCGCCATCGGCCGCTGCCTGATGGGCAAGCCCGAACTGATCATGTTCGACGAGCCCTCGCTGGGCCTTTCCCCCGCCATGGTGCAGGAGCTGTTCCGCACCATCCGCAACCTCGCGGCGGAGGGCATGACGATCATCCTGGTCGAGCAGAACGTCGCCGCCTCGCTGAAGATCGCCCAGCGCGCCTATGTGCTGGAGAACGGCCGCGTCGTTCTGTCCGGCACGGGGGAGCAACTGCTGGCCGATCCGGCGGTGAAGCAGGCCTATCTGGGGCTGTGAATCCGGGGCTGTGGCCTACCGCAGCAGGTCGTGGTGCTCGCGGTGGCGGTGGATCCAGTTTGCCGCGTAGCCGCAGATCGGCACCACGGTCAGCTTCTCGGCGCGGGCGATCCGCATGACGCCTTCCATCAGCCGGCCGGCGGCGCCGGTGCCGCGCAGCGAGGGCGGGGCCTCCACATAGGGAATGTAGAGGGTCGAGCCGTTCCGCCGGTAGTTGGCGAACACGGTCTGCCCGTTCACGTCCAATTCGAAGCGGCCCTTGGCCGGGTTGTCTTTGACGGGTGTGCTCATACCACCGTCAACAAATGAAGCGCGGTGTTGGTTCATGGATTTGGTCGGTCCGAGCCCGGCGCGCGCGGCGCGCTCCAGCCGCGCAGCACGCTGACGACGCGCAGCAGGAAGCAGGCGACGGCCCCGACGATGGCGACCGGCACGCGGGGCAGTTCCAGCTGCGCACCGGCAATGACGATGGCGGCGCCGAGCAGGGCGGCCAGCGCGTAGACCTCCTCGCGCAGCACGCGCGGCACCTCCGCCACCAGCACATCGCGCACCACGCCGCCGCCGCAGGCGGTCAGCACGCCCAGCAGCACCGCCGGCACAGGGGACAGCCCGTAGGCCAGCGCCTTGCCGCAGCCCGCCACCGCGAACAGCCCCAAGCCCGCCGCGTCCAGCACCATCACCGGCTTCACCAGCCGGTTGATCTGCGGATGGAAGAAGAAGGCAAACAGCCCGGAGGAGAGTGCGGCGATCAGGTAGCGGTCGTCCCGCAGCGTCGCCGGGGGAACCGCGCCGATCAGAAGGTCGCGCAGGATGCCGCCGGCCAGCGCCGTCACCAGCGCCAGCACCAGCACCCCAAAGATGTCCAGCCGGTGCCGTACGGCCAGGGTTCCTCCGGTCAGGCCGAAGACGAAGGTGCCGGTCAAATCCATGGCGAGCAGGGCGGGCGAAACGTCGGGCATGGGCGTCGGTCGTTGAGAGGAACGGTGAGCCCCATGCTATCCGGTTGTTGTGCGGGATGGAACACAGAAGCCTTGGCGGCGCCAATTGTTGTTGCGCGCCTCTGGCCTCACATTGTCATCCGAGACGAGGGCCATCACCCTTCACGGGGCGGCCCTTCACGAGACAGGAGGAACGGGCATGATCACGGTTCGCCATCGCGACGAGCGCGGCGCGGTCAACATGGGCTGGCTGAACAGCAAGCACAGCTTCTCGTTCGGGCACTATCACGACCCGGCGCACATGGGTTTCCGCGCGCTGCGCGTCATCAACGACGACCGGGTGATCCCCGGCGCCGGCTTCCCCACGCATGGCCACGCCAACATGGAAATCGTGTCCTACGTGCTGGACGGCGCGCTGGAGCACAAGGACACGCTGGGCACCAGCTCCGTCATCCGGCCGGGCGAGGTCCAGCGCATGAGCGCCGGGACCGGCATCCGCCACAGCGAGTACAACGCCTCCAAGGCGGAGCCCGTGCACTTCCTCCAGATCTGGATCCTGCCGGAGCGGGAAGGCATCGCTCCCGGCTATGAGCAGACGGCCTTCCCGACCGAGGAGAAGCAGGGCCGCCTGCGCCTCGTCGGGTCGCGCGACGGGCGCCAGGGCAGCGTGACCATCCACCAGGACGTGGACCTCTACGCCACGCTGCTGGGCGATGGCGACACGGTGACCCACGAACTCCGCCCCGGCCGCCACGCCTGGGTGCAGGTCGCTCGCGGCCAGGCGCGCCTGAACGGCGTGGTCCTGAAGGAAGGCGACGGCGCCGCGGTCAGCAACGAGACCACGCTGACGCTCGACAGCGGCATCGGGGCGGAGGTGCTGGTCTTCGATCTGGCGTAGCCGCTGTTGGGTTTCGCTTCTCGCTCAACCCAACCTACAAAGTTCCATCGTAGGTTGGGTTGAGGCTCTGCTGAAACCCAACATTCCTCACGCCTCCGCCGCCAGCCGGATCCCCATCCGCTTCGCTTCCAACATAAAAGCGCGGGTCATCTGCACGAGGTCCGTGCGCCAGTAGAGCTGCTCCAGCGGGTTGTCGAGGAAGTCCTCCGGCAGCATGGCGTAGCAGTAGGTCTCCACCGTCCGGCGGTCGGCCTTCCAGGGGTCGGTGCCGTCGCGCCAGCCGATCATCCAGCCGGCGTGGCCGGCGCCGATGGCCCAGCGTTCGAAATGCGGGGCGATGGTGTTGCTGCCGATGGGGTCGGACACCGGCACCTGATAGATCGCCACGAAGCGCCGCACGTTCAGCTGCAAGCGCATCAGAAGCGATTCGTCGAAGGCGTCCACGCGGTAGATGCAGTCGGACGCCCCCTCCACATGGCTGAAATTCACGGTCGCCCGCCGCGCCCGCTCCAGCGTCAGGGCGGACGGGCTGTCGGCGAGCGGCGGGGATTCGTAATCCACGGCGCGCAGGGCCTCCACCATGTCCCCGGTCAGGAAATGGCGGACGCGCTGCTGCGCTTCGTCGATGGTCAGGCGGGTCATCGCTGGGGCTTTCCTGGTCTCCGTGCCCCCGGACAACAGCGCGGCTGGCGGTTTGTTCAGGCTGTGCAAAATCCCCTTGACCTTCCCATCGCTGGAAGGCGGAGGCTGGTCCCATCCAGTCCCGAAGGAGGATCACAGCCATGGTTGCGTTCAAGGTTCCCGGCATGACCTGCGGCGGCTGCGCCGCGTCGGTGCGCAAGGCGCTTGGCGCCGTTGCCGGTGTCGAGGATGTGCAGATCGATCTTGCGACGAAGGATGTCCGCGTGACCGGCGCCCCCGACGCGGCGGCCCTGCGCGACGCGCTCGACAAGGCGGGCTTCGAGGCTGAAGGGCTTCAGGCCGCGTGACGCATCTCGCGGTCCATCCCCTTGACCTTCCAAACATTGGAAGCCTTATAGGGGATGGCCGCCGTACCGATTCCAGGGAGGACATCATGTCCACCGCCCCCGCCCGCACCGCCTCCGCCCGCACCGCCTCCGCCCGCACCGCCCCCGCCCGCACCGATGACACTCGAACCGAATTCTCGCCCGATGCCGCCCTCGACATCGGCGTGTCAGGAATGACCTGCGCGTCCTGCGTGGGCCGGGTGGAGAAGGCGCTGTCGCGCGTGCCGGGCGTCACCGGCGTGTCCGTCAACCTCGCCACGGAGCGCGCGCACGTCACCTTCGCCGACAAGCCTCCCACCAAGGACGAGGCGAAAGCGGTGGCCGAGGCCATCGAGGCCGCCGGCTATGAGCCGCGGAAACAGGAATTCGACCTGACGGTGGGCGGGATGACTTGCGCGTCCTGCGTCGCGCGCGTCGAAAAGGCGCTGCTGCGCGTGCCGGGGGTGGAGAGCGCCGCCGTCAACCTCGCCACCGAACGCGCGCACGTCACGGCCTATGCCGGGTCGGTGGACGCCGCAAGGCTGGCCGAAGCCATCGAGATGACCGGCTTCACCGCAGCCCCGGTGGTGGAAGACGGTGCCCCGGCGGAGGAACAGCAGGCCCAGGACCGCAGCCGGCGGGAGCTTCACCATGTTCTGATCGCCGCCGCCCTGTCGGCGCCGCTGGTGCTGGGCATGCTGGGCGACTTGGTCGGGCTGCACCTGATGCTGCCGCCCTGGGTGCAGCTGGCGCTGGCGACGCCGGTGCAGTTCTGGCTCGGCTGGCGATTCTACCGCGCCGGCTGGAAGGCGGTGCGGGCGGGATCCGGCAACATGGACCTGCTGGTGGCGCTCGGCACCTCGGCAGCCTGGGGGCTCAGCGTCTATCTGATGCTGACGGCGCATCCGGGCCACACGCCGCACCTGTATTTCGAGGCGTCGGCGGTGCTGATCACCTTCGTGCTGCTGGGCAAATGGCTGGAGGCGCGCGCCAAGGGCCAGACGGCGGCGGCCATCCGCGCGCTGATGTCGCTGCGCCCCGACACCGCCCGCCTCCGCCGGAATGGTGCCGAGGTCGAGGTCCCCATCGCGCAGGTGCGCGTCGGCGACGTCGTGGTGGTCCGCCCCGGAGAACGCATCCCGGTGGACGGCCGCGTGGTGGAGGGCGCCGGCAGCGTGGACGAATCCATGCTGACGGGCGAGAGCCTGCCGGTGGAGAAGGCCCCGGACTCCCGCGTCACCGGCGGTTCCATCAACGTGGACGGGCTGCTGGTGGTGGAGACGGTCGCGGTCGGGTCGGAGACGATGCTCGCCAAGATCGTCCGCATGGTGGAGGGCGCGCAGGCGTCCAAGGCGCCGATCCAGCGGCTGGTGGACAGGGTCAGCGCCGTCTTCGTGCCGGTGGTGCTGGTGATCGCCGCAGTCACATTCGCGGCTTGGTGGGCGACGACCGGCGACGCGGAACTGGCCATCATCACGGCGGTGTCGGTGCTGGTGATCGCCTGCCCCTGCGCGCTGGGGCTCGCCACGCCGACCTCCATCATGGTCGGCACGGGTGCCGCCGCCCGGCACGGCATCCTCATTAAAGACGCGGAGGCGCTGGAGCACGCCCACGCCCTGACCGCCGTCGCCTTCGACAAGACCGGCACGCTGACGGAAGGCAAGCCGCGCGTCACCGATCTGGTGCCGGGGGAGGGCGTGACCGAGCCCGACCTGCTGCGCCTCGCCGCCGCCCTTCAGGCCGGAAGCGAGCACCCGCTGGCCCACGCCGTCCGTGCCCGCGCGGCGGAAAGGGGGATCGCGGTGGACTCGCCCCGCGACTTCAAGGCGCTGGCCGGGCGCGGCGTGACAGGCACGGTGGACGGGCGCGCGGTGATGCTGGGCAGCAAGCGGCTGATGGCGGAAAGCGGGCTCGCCGATGGAATGCTGGAAGCCCGCGCGGGCGCGTCGGAAGCCTCCGGCCACACCGTGTCCTGGCTGGCCGAGACGGCGCCGCAGCGGCGCGTGCTGGGGCTCGTAGCCTTCGGCGACACGGTGAAGGACAGCGCCCGCACGGCCATCCGCACCCTGAAGGCGCAGGGGGTGGAGACGGTCATGGTCACCGGCGACAGCAAGGGCGCGGCCCAGGCCGTCGCCCGCGAGCTGGGCATCGACCGCGTCTTCGCGGAGGTGCTGCCCGGCGACAAGGCCGACGTGGTCGCGACGCTGAAGGCGGAGGGCAAGCGGGTCGGCATGGTCGGCGACGGCATCAACGACGCCCCCGCGCTGGCCGCGGCCGACGTCGGCATCGCCATGGCGACCGGCACGGACGTGGCGATGCACACGGCCGGGGTGACGCTGATGCGCGGCGACCCGGCGCTGGTGGCCGGCTCCATCGACGTGTCGCGGCGGACCTACGCCAAGATCCGCCAGGGGCTGTTCTGGGCCTTCTTCTACAACGTGGTGGGCATTCCTCTGGCGGCGCTGGGCTACTTGAGCCCCGTGCTGGCCGGGGCCGCCATGGCGCTGAGTTCGGTCAGCGTGGTCGCCAACGCCCTCACCCTGCGGAGCTGGAAGCCGTGAATATTGGAGAGGCCGCCAAGGCGTCGGGCGTAAACGCCAAGCTGATCCGCTACTACGAGTCCATCGGCCTGATCCCGGAGGCGGGGCGCACCGCCGCCGGCTACCGCGTCTACACGGCCAGCGACGTGAACGTCCTGCGCTTCATCAAGCGGGCGCGCACGCTGGGCTTCAGCATCGATCGCATCCAGACGCTGGTCGGGCTGTGGCAGGACCGCGGCCGCTCCAGCGCCGAGGTGAAGCGGATCGCGCTCGACCATGTGGCGGAGCTGGAGGCCAAGATCGCCGAACTGCGCGCCATGAGCGACACGCTGAAGGATCTGGCCCACGCCTGCCACGGCGACGACCGCCCGGACTGCCCGATCCTGCGCGATCTGGCTCACGAGAATCCCATAGACGGGGATCGCAGAGACGGGGACCGCCTGGACGGCGACCGGACGCATGGGGACTGTTGCCGCTCCACCCCGTACGTGTAGGGCATTTCGGCAACACGTACGGCCGGCGACCGGCGTACGCTACGGTATGTTACTTCCAACCCGTCCGTGAAGCGCGGCACCTCGTGACCATGGCATTTCCGCAACGCGGAAATGGGGCGGGAATGGGAACGGCGGGGCTTGGAACGGTCGATGGGGATGGTCAACGACAACGCAAGCGCAACCTTGCGGATGCGGCGGGCGGCGCCATCCGCCGGCGCGGTCAACGACGCGATCGCGGACGCCACGGATGCCCTGATCCGCCGCCAGAACGCCGACGGACATTGGGTGTTCGAGTTGGAGGCGGACGCCACCATTCCAGCCGAATATCTCCTGCTTCAGCACATCCTGGACGAGATCGACCCGGTTCTGGAGGCGGAACTCGCCGCCTTCATCCGCGCCGGGCAGGGTGCCGACGGCGGCTGGCCGCTGTTCCAGGGCGGCGCCATGGACGTCAGTTGCAGCGTGAAGGCCTATTTCGCGCTGAAGGCGGCGGGGGATTCGCCGGACGCCCCGCACATGCGCCGCGCGCGAGAGGCGATCCTGGCGCGCGGCGGGGCGGCCCGCTGCAACGTCTTCACCCGCATCCTGCTGGCGCAGTTCGGCGAGGTGCCCTGGCGGGCCGTGCCGGCCATGCCGGTGGAGATCATGAACCTGCCGGAATGGTCGCCGTTTCACATCTCGCGGATTTCCTACTGGTCGCGGACGGTGGTGGTGCCGCTGCTGGTGGTGATGGCCCACCGGCTCCACGCCCGCAACCCGCGCGGCGTCCACATCCCGGAGCTGTTCGTGGAGCCGCCGGGGCAGGTCCGCAACTGGCACAGCAACTTCAACCGGGGCGCCTGGGCCACCCTGTTCCGCGCGCTGGACGCCGCCCTGCACAAGGTTCAGCCGCGCCTGCCGGCCACCCGGCGCCAGCAGGCCATCGACCGCGCCGTGCGCTTCGTGACGGAGCGGCTGAACGGGGAGGACGGCTTGGGCGCCATCTTCCCGGCCATGGCGAACGCCGTGTTGATGTACGACGCGCTGGGCTACGCGCCGGACTACCCGTCGGCAGCCACGGCGCGGCGGGCGCTGAAGGGCCTCCTGGTGCGGCAGCCGGGGCGGACCTACTGCCAGCCCTGCCTGTCGCCGGTCTGGGACACGGCGATCATCTGCAACGCCCTGCTGGAGACCGGCAATCCCACGGCGCGGGCCGCGGCGCGGCGCGGGGCCGACTGGCTGGTGGACCGGCAGATCCTCGACGTCGTGGGCGACTGGGCATGGCGGCGGCCGGGCCTGCCGCCGGGCGGCTGGGCCTTCCAGTACAACAACCCTCATTACCCGGACACTGACGACACGGCCATGGTGGTCATGGCGCTGCAACGCCAGGACGCCGAGCGCTACGCGGAGCCCATCCGCCGCGCCCGCGACTGGATCGTCGGCATGCAGAGCCGCAACGGCGGCTGGGGAGCCTTCGACGCGGAGAACCAGCACGACTTCCTGAACCACATCCCCTTCGCGGACCACGGCGCGCTGCTCGACCCGCCGACCTCCGACGTGACGGCGCGCTGCGTCATGATGCTGGCCCGGCTGGGCGAGGGGCGCGACACCATGCCGACCCGGCGCGGCCTCGCCTTCCTGGAGCGGGAGCAGGAACGCGACGGCGCCTGGTTCGGGCGCTGGGGCACCAACTACATCTATGGCACATGGTCGGTGCTGGAGGCGCTGAACGCCGCCGGGATCCCGTGCTCCGCTCCGGGCATCCAGCGCGCGGCGCACTGGCTGCTGGCGCGGCAACGGGAGGACGGCGGCTGGGGGGAGGATGGGGCTTCCGACTGGCCCGGCGGTCCGCGCGGGGAGGGGCCGGTGTCCACGGCCTCCCAGACGGCCTGGGCGCTGCTGGGCCTGATGGCGGCGGGGCAGGGCAACCACCCGGCGGTGGCGCACGGCGTGGAATGGCTGCTGGCAACCCGCAACGCCGAGGGCCTGTGGACCGAGGAGCCCTTCACGGCGGTCGGCTTCCCGCGCGTCTTCTACCTGAAATACCACGGCTACGCCGCGAGCTTCCCCCTGTGGGCGCTCGCGCGTTTCCGGGCGTTGAGGGGGTGAATTGTCCCTATCCCGCCCCGGGAGAGGGAAGGGGCTCACGAAGTGGGAAGGGTGAGGGTCGTCCGAGAATCGTTCGCTGATTCTTGTCGGCACCCTCACCCGGCCACTGCGCGGCCACCCTCTCCCGGGGCGGGAGAGGGATGTCTGGCGGCAACCGGAGGCATGCCTGACTGCATCGATCCTCACCGGAATGACTGCCGAAGCGCGGATCGCCCGTCGCACTGGGCTCACCGTGGCCTGCGCCGGTGCCGATCCTACCGGTGCGGCGGAAGCGCTGCTGGATGCGGGCGCGTCGGGCGTCATCAGCTTCGGCATTGCGGGCGGGCTGGCACCGGAGATCCGGCCCGGTACGCTGGTCATCGCCACGGGAGTCGTCGGCGACGGTACGGCCTATATGGCAAGCAGCGCGTGGCGGGAGCGGCTGCTCCAGGTCATTCCGACCGCAAGAGCCGGGGTGATCGCCAGTGTGGCCCGCCCCGTCGTCACGGTCGCCGAGAAAGGCGCCCTGCACGCCCGCACGGGTGCGCTCGCCGTGGATATGGAAAGCCTCGCCGTTGCACGGGTGTGCCGGGAGCGGGGAGTGCCCTTCGCCGTGCTGCGCGCCGTCGCGGACCCGGCGCACCGCGCGTTGCCGCCCGCCGCGCTGGCCGGGCTGGACGGTGGCGGGCGCATGGCGCCGGGGGCGGTGCTGTCGCAGCTCCGCGACGATCCCCGGCAGGTGGTCGGGCTCGTCCGGCTCGGCTGGGACCTTACCTGGGCGCTGGCCGCCCTACGCGCGGCTGCCCGCGCGTTTCCTCGGGGGGGCCTCGGCTTCGATCCGGCGGAGCGTGTCGGCGACGTGGCGTGAGAAGACCTCCTGCGCCGGGCGCTGGGCGTCCAGCGGGATCTCCGGCGCCATCGGCCCGTCCGTGCGGGGGCCGCGCAGACTGACGGACAGGGCCTTCAGCGGATGGCGCACCGTATCCTCCACGGCGGTCGGCTCATAGCCGCTGTGGACCATGCAGTTGGCGCATTTCTCGTAGTTGCCGGTGCCGTAGGCGTCCCAGTCGGTTTCCTCCATCAGCGCGCGGAAGGTCGGGGCGTAGCCCTCCCCCAGCAGGTAGCAGGGGCGCTGCCAGCCGAAGACGTTGCGCGTCGGGTTGCCCCAGGGCGCGCAATGGTAGGTCTGGTTGCCGGCCAGGAAGTCCAGGAACAGCGAGGACTGGGAAAAGCGCCAGTTCTTCCCCCGTCCACGCGCGAAGATGGCGCGGAACAGGTCCTTGGTCTTGCGGCGGTTCAGGAAATGCGTCTGGTCGGGGGCGCGCTCGTAGGCGTAACCGGGCGACACGGTGATGGCGTCGATGCCAGCATCCATCGCCTCGTCGAAGAAGGCGGCGACCCGGTCGGGCTCGGCCCCGTCGAACAGGGTGCAGTTGATGTTGACGCGGAAGCCGCGCGCCTTGGCCTCGCGGATCGCCGTCACGGCGCGGTCGTAGACGCCGTCCTGGCAGACCGCCCGGTCGTGCTCCTCCCGCCCGCCGTCGAGGTGGACGGACCATGTGAAGAAGGGGCTGGGGGTGAAGCGGTCCAGCCGCTTTTCCATCAGCAGCGCGTTGGTGCAGAGATAGACGAACTTCCGCCGCGCCGTGATGCCGGCGGCGATGCGGTCGATCTCCGGGTGCAGCAGCGGCTCGCCGCCGGCGATGGAGACGACCGGCGCGCCGCAGTCCTCCACCGCCTCCATGCACTCATCATAGGACAGGCGGCGGTTCAGGATGGGATCGGGGTAGTCGATCTTGCCGCAGCCGGCGCAGGCGAGGTTGCAGCGGAACAGCGGTTCCAGCATCAGCACCAGCGGGAAGCGCCGGTTGCCGCGCAGATGCTGGCGCACGACGTAGGCGCCGACCATCGCCGCCTGGATCAGGGGAACGGCCATGCGTCACGCCTCCACACGCTCGTGCGAACCGGTACCGGCAACTTCGGGCGGCAGGCGGAAATGCACGTCCTCCTCCACCCCGTCGAGGATGGAGACGGTGACGGGGTGCAACTCCCCGATCCGCGTCACCAGCCCCTGCACCAGATCGTCGGGTGCGGAGGCTCCCGCAGTGATGCCGACCACCGCCGCCCCCTCCAGCCAGGCGGGGTCGAGCCCGCCGGCGTCGTCGATCCGATGGGCGGGCGTGCCGTGGAGCTGAGCGATTTCCCACAGGCGGTTGGAGTTGGAGCTGTTGGCTGCGCCGACCACCAGCACCACGTCGGCCTTCGCGGCCAGTTCCCGCACCGCGCGCTGGCGGTTCTGGGTGGCGTAGCAGATGTCCTTGGTGTCCGGCCCCTTGATGGCGGGAAAGCGGGCCTTCAGCGCGTCGATGATGGCGCGGGTGTCGTCCACGCTCAGCGTCGTCTGGGTGACGTAGGCGATCTGGGCCGGGTCGGCGATGGACAGGCGGTCCACATCCGCGATGTCGGACACCAGATGGGCGCGCCCGCCTTCCATCCGGCCCAGCGTGCCGACGACCTCGGCATGGCCGGGGTGGCCGATCAGCACCACCTCGTGCCCCGTGCGGGCGTAGCGGATGGCCTCCAGATGCACGCGGGCGACCAGCGGGCAGGTGGCGTCGATCACGCGCAGGCCGAGCGCCCTGGCCTCCCGCTCCACCGCCGGAGAGACGCCGTGCGCGCTGAAGATGGTGACGCTGCCCGCGGGCACCTCCGCCAAGTCGTCGACGAAGCGCACGCCCTTGGCGCGCAGTCGCCCGACGACGTGGCCGTTGTGCACGATCTCGTGCCGGACGTAGATCGGCGGCCCGAACAGGGCCAGCGCCCGTTCCACAATGTCGATGGCGCGCTGCACTCCGGCGCAAAAGCCGCGAGGTTGGGCGAGGATCACCTTCATGCGCGTGTCCCTGAAGTGACGTCACACGCCAGATTGGAATGGTCCGCGCCGCCCCACAGGTAGCTTACTGTATGATACTTGCAGGTGGCTGGCGCCGCTCGGCTCCGGCGTTCATGTGTCGAGTCATGCCATAACAACGCGCGCGGTCCCGTGGCGCATGTTCGCCCACGAAAGACCGGCAAAAATCAGCGAAGCGCGCGAGCCTTGGGGGGCAAGCACCGGTCATGAAAAGCAAAACCCCGCTCCTCGACCTCGTCCACACCCCGACCGATCTGCGGACGCTGAAGCCCGGCCAACTCCGCCAACTCGCCGACGAGCTGCGCACGGAAACCATCGACGCGGTGTCGGTCACCGGCGGTCATCTCGGCGCGGGGCTGGGCGTGGTCGAACTGACCTTGGCGCTCCACTATGTGTTCAACACGCCGGACGACCGGCTGATCTGGGACGTCGGGCATCAGTGCTACCCGCACAAAATCCTGACCGGCCGCCGCGACCGCATCCGTACGCTTCGCATGGGCGGCGGATTGAGCGGCTTCACCAGACGTACGGAGAGCGCGTACGACCCCTTCGGGGCGGCGCACAGTTCCACCGCCATGTCGGCGGGGCTGGGGATGGCGGTGGCCCGCGACAAGCTGGGGCGGAAGAACCACGTCATCGCCGTGGTCGGCGACGGCGCCATGAGCGCCGGCATGGCGTACGAGGCCATGAACAACATCGGCTCCGGCCACAGCCGCATGGTCGTGATCCTGAACGACAACGACATGTCCATCGCCCCGCCGGTGGGGGCGCTCAGCGCGTACCTGTCGCGCCTGATCTCCTCCAAGCCCTTCCTGACGCTGCGCCACATCGCGGAGGATCTGGCCGACCAGCTGCCGCGCCCGTTGCGTACGGCGGCGCGGCGGGCGGAGGAGTACGCGCGCGGCATGGTGACCGGCGGTACGCTGTTCGAGGAGCTGGGCTTCTACTACATCGGGCCGATCGACGGGCACAACCTGGACCACCTGCTGCCGGTGCTGCAGAACGTGCGCGACGCCGAGGACGACAAGCCCGTCCTGATCCACGTCGTCACCAAGAAGGGCAAGGGCTACGGCCCGGCCGAGGCCT
>NZ_JBPXMQ020000053.1:0-33340 GCF_053470405.2 Azospirillum mesophilum | reverse complement strand
AGGTGCGCAGGATTCTGCTTGGGGCCGTCGCCGCGCTCGGTCTGGCCGCTCTGACGGCCGGCCCGGCGGCGGCCCAGGACCTGCCGGCCGGCTATCCGGCGTCCTACAAGGACACGGTGGCCGCCGCCAACAAGGAAGGCAAGGTCGTCGTCTACTCGTCCACGGACGCGGCCCAGGTGCGGCCGCTGCTCGACGACTTCAAGGCGCTCTACCCCAACATCACGGTGGAGTACAACGACCTCAACTCCACCGAACTCTACAACCGCTTCATCTCCGAGGCGGCAGCCAACGCCGGCACGGGGGACGTGCTGTGGAGTTCGGCCATGGACCTGCAGATCAAGCTGGTCAACGACGGCTACGCCCAGGCCTACCAGACGCCGGAGCTGAAGGCCCTGCCGGAATGGTCGGTCTGGAAGAACGAGGCCTTCGGCACGACCTTCGAGCCGGTCACCTTCATCTACAACAAGCGCCTCGTGCCCGACGGCGACGTGCCGAAGACGCACGCCGACCTGGAAAAGCTGCTGAAGGCCAAGACGGCCGAGTACAAGGGCAAGGTCACCGCCTACGATCCGGAGCGGTCGGGCGTCGGCTTCCTGTTCGTGACGCAGGACGCCGCCGCGTGGCCGGACGCCCGCAACCTGTTCCGCGCCTTCGGGCAGGCGGGCATCAAGCTCTACACCTCCGCCGGCGCGATGCTGGAGCGCGTGTCGTCGGGCGAGCACCTCATCGGCTACAACATCTTCGGCTCCTACGCGCTGGCCCGGTCGAAGAAGGACCCGAGCATCGGCATCGTCTACCCGCAGGACTACACGCTGGTGATGTCGCGCATCGCCTTCATCCCGAAGGGGGCGAAGAACCCGAACGCCGCCAAGCTCTTCATGGACTACATGCTGTCCAAGCGCGGGCAGACGCTGGTCGCCAACCAGGCGGAGCTGTACTCCATCCGCGAGGACGTGGAGGGCGAGGCGACGGCGCGGGCGGTCAACGCGCAGCTCGGCGACAAGGTGAAGCCGATCCGCGTCGGGCCGGAGCTGCTGACCTACCTGGACCAGACCAAGCGGCTGACCTTCATCAAGCAGTGGCAGCAGGCCATGCAGGGCAAGTGACGCCCGACCGGGAACCACGCATATGCCCCAGAACTGGCCCAACAACTGGGCACGGGTGTCGGTGATCCTGGTGACCGCGCTGGTGGTGCTCGCACCGCTGGCGCTGGTCTTCTACCAGAGCTTCCTCGACAACCCCTTCTTCGCGCCCAGGGTTCAATGGACCCTGTCGGCCTACGACTATGTCCTGAACGACGAGGACTTCCACGCCGCCTTCCTCAATTCCCTGATGATCGCCACCGGCATGACGGCCATCGCCGTGCCGCTGGGCGGGCTGCTGGCCTTCCTGATGGTGCGCACCGACCTGCCGGGCCGGCGCTGGCTGGAGCCGTTGCTGCTGCTGCCGGTCTTCCTGTCGCCGGTGGTTCTGGCCTTCGGCTATGTGGTGGCGGCGGGACCGGTCGGCTTCCTGTCGCTGCCGGCGGAAGCGCTGTTCGGTTTCGTGCCCTGGGACATCTATTCCATCTACGGGCTGGTGCTGGTCGCCGGCCTGACGCATGTCCCGCACGTCTATCTCTACGCCTCCTCCGCCCTGCGCGGGGTGTCGTCGGATCTGGAGGAGGCGGCGCGCATCGGCGGGGCGGGGCCGTGGCGGGTGGCGCTGGACGTCAGCCTGCCCATGGTGATGCCGGCGCTGCTCTATTCCGGCGTGCTGGTCTTCTTCCTGGGGTTCGAGCTGTTCGGTTTGCCGCTGGTGCTGGGCGACCCGCAGGGCATCCTGGTGATGTCCACCTACCTCTACAAGCTGACCAACCTGCTGGGCACGCCGTCCTACCAGCTGATGGCCGTGGTCGTGGTGGCGCTGGTCTTCGTCACCTTCCCGCTGGTGATCCTGCAACGCCGCCTGCTGCGGCAGGCCGGGAAATACGTCACGCTGAAGGGCAAGGGTGCGCGGCAGACTCCGCTGAAGCTTGGCGGGTGGAAGTGGCTGGCGCTGGCGATCCTGGCGCTGTGGCTGGTCGCCACCGTCGTCGTGCCGCTGGCCGGCATCGGCCTGCGTTCGGTGGTCAGCAGCTGGGGACGCGGGGTGACCCTGTCCGACCAGCTGACGCTCGCCCACTACCGCGACCTGTGGGAATACCCGAACCTGATCCGGGGCGTGCTGAACACGCTGGGCATCGGCGTGATCGGCGGCGCGCTGTCGGTCGCCTGCTACACGGCCATCAGCCTCGCCGCGCACCGCTGGCCGTCGGGCTGGACGCGCTTCCTGGACTTCCTGGTGCTGGTGCCGCGCGCCATGCCGGGGCTGGTCGCCGGCCTCGCCATCCTGTGGATCTTCCTGTTCGTGCCGGGGCTGGGCGCCTTGAAGAGCACGATGGTCAGCGTCTGGATCGCCTACACGGTGGTGTGGCTGGCCTACGGCATGCGCCTCATCAGCACGGCGCTGCTGCAAGTGGGGCCGGAGCTGGAGGAGGGCGCGCGGGTGGTCGGCGCCGGGCCGCACCGGGTCAACCGGGACATCACCATCCCGCTGATCCGCTTCGGCATGCTGGGCAGCTGGCTGCTGATCTTCATGACCTTCGTGCGCGAGTATTCCACCGGCATCTACCTGCTGGGGCCGGGGACGGAGGTCATCGGCTCCCTGCTCGTCTCGCTGTGGGGGACGGGGGACATCGACCTGATCTCCGCCCTGTCCGTGATCAACGTCGCAATGGTCGGGGCGGGCCTGCTGGCCGCCCTGCGGTTGGGAGTGCGCCTGCATGGCTGAGCTGGCCGTCGAGAACATCCACCTGCGCCTCGGCGGGTTCGAGATCCTGAAGGGCGTGAGCATGGGGCTGGAGCGCGGGCAGGTCGTCGCCCTGCTCGGCCCCTCGGGCAGCGGCAAGACGACCCTGCTGCGCGCCGTCGCCGGGCTGGAGCAGCCCTACGCCGGGCGCATCACGCTGGGCGGCAAGCCGGTGTTCGATGCCGGGGCCGGGGCCGACGCGCGCATCGACCTGCCGGCGGAAAAGCGCAACCTGGGCCTCGTCTTCCAGTCCTACGCGCTGTGGCCGCACAAGACCGTGTTCGACAACGTCGCCTACGGCCTGAAGCTGCGCGGCACCGGCCGGGAGGAGATGCGGGAGCGCGTGCAGGCTGCGCTGGACCAGATCGGCCTGGGCAAGCACGCGGAGCGCTACCCGCACCAGCTCTCCGGCGGGCAGCAGCAGCGCGTGGCGCTGGCCCGCGCGCTGGTCTACAAGCCGCCGGTGATCCTGCTGGACGAGCCGCTGTCCAACCTCGACGCCAAGCTGCGGGAGGAGGCGCGGGCCTGGCTGCGCGAGCTGATCGTGACGCTGCACCTGTCGGCGCTCTGCGTCACCCACGATCAGGTGGAGGCGATGGCCATCGCCGACCGCATCCTCCTGCTGAACGCCGGGGTGGTGGAGCAGGAAGGGACGCCGCAGGAGATGTACGGCGCGCCGAAGACCCTGTTCGCGGCGGAGTTCATGGGCGCCAACAACCGCATCGAGGGCACCATCGCCGAGCAGCGCGACGGCTACGCCGCGCTGGCCGTCGAGGGCCGCAGCGGGGACGAGCCCCTGCTGTGGGGCCGCCTGCGGGCCGAGAGGGCGGCCGGTGGTATGGTGGTGGGCGGTCCGGCGACGGGCATCGTGCGGCTGGAGTCCGTGCGCCCCGCCGACGGCCCCGGCCCGAACCGGCTGGCGCTCGAGCTCGTCACCAGCATGTATCTGGGCGAGCGGTGGGAGTATCTGTTCCACCGCGGGCCGCTGAAGGTCCGCGCCTATGGCGAACAGGCCCTTGACCCCGGACGCCACTGGCTGGAGTTCCCGCAGGACCGCGTCTGGGTGTTCTGAATGACCACGCTCGCGCGGCTGAAGAGTTGGGCGCGCGGGGTGAAGCGGGACGTGGTCGCGATCTGGCTGGCCGCCCGCGACCCGCGCACGCCCTGGTACGCCCGCGTCGCGGCGCTCTGCGTCGCGGCCTACGCCCTGTCGCCCATCGACCTGATCCCCGACTTCATCCCCGTGCTGGGCTATCTGGACGATGTGATCCTGGTGCCGCTCGGAATCCTGCTGGTCATCCGCCTGATCCCGCCGGAGGTGCTGGCCGAACACCGCGCGGCGGCCGAGGCGCGGACGGGCAAGCGCCCGGTCAGCAAGGCGGGGGCGGCGGTGATCGTCGCGCTGTGGGTGTTGGGGGCGGGGGTGCTGCTGTGGTGGTTGTGGCCGCGTGGGGTGTCGTAGCTGGGGCGGTGTTGCCCCCTCCCTAACCCTCCCCCGCTTCGCGGGAGAGGGGATCTGTCGCAAAGCGGCGGCAGTCCCCTCCACCTCGAAGAGGGGGAGGGTTAGGGAGGGGGCCAGCGGCGTTCCTCACCTCCGCCGCCCTTCCAGCCAATCCCGCTCCTCCGCGAACGCGTCGCTCATGAAGTCCAGGAAGGCGCGCACGCGGCCCATGTGGCGCAAATCCTCGTGGGTCAGCAGCCAGAGCTTCGTGAAGACCTCCTCCACCAGCCCGCCAATCCGGCGCAAGCCGGGGTCCCGGTCGGCGAGCCCGCAGGGCAGCAGCCCCAGCCCGCCTCCCGCCCGGACCATCTGGAACGCCGCCGCGACGGAGTTCATCCGGTGGCCGATCCGATCCGCCGGGACGGTCCGCTTCAGCCAGCGCATCATGCCGGTGTGGTCGAAGGACTCGTCCAGCCCGACCCAGCCGTGCCGGGTGAGGTCGTCACCCAGGCCAGCCGCCCGCTCCAGGTAGGTCTCCGCGCCGTAGACGGCGAAGGCCAGCCCGGCCACGGCGCGTCCCACCAGATTTTCCGGCGGCCGGTTGGTCGAGCGGATCGCCACATCCGCCTCCCGCCGGGTCAGGCTGAGCGAGGCTTCGGCCACGATCACGTCGATGCGCAGGGCGGGATGCCGCTCCCGGAAGGCGGCGACGTGCCGGGGCAGGATGTGCAGCGCCAGGATGTCCACGGTGGTGACCCGCAGCGTGCCGCCGATCTGCGTGTCGCGGCCCGACAGGCGGCGGTTCGCGGCGGCCAGATCCTCCTCCACCTTCAGGGCGACCCGCTGCATCTCGTCGCCGGCGGCGGTCAGGACATAGCCGCCCGGCAGCTTGTCGAACAGGCGCACGCCCATGGCCTCCTCCAGCGCGGTGACCCGGCGCAGCACGGTGCTGTGGTTCACGCCCAGCGCACGTGCCGCCTTCGACAGGGACCCGTGCCGCGCGACCGCCAGCAGGTAGCGCAGATCGTCCCAGTTGTCCTGCTCGTTCATGCAGAGGCTTTCTGCAAAGTTTGCGAATTCCCGCTTACTGAAGCACATCGTAGGCTTTTTCGGAAAGCTCAACCGACCTGTTGGCGTTCCGCATGACCGATCTTCTGCACGACCCCTTCGTCCAATCCAGCGTCCTGCCGCTCCTTCTGGGTGTGCTGGCCGTGGGCATCCTGCACAGGCTGCTTCCGGGTCGGCTTCTGGCCGTGGCGGGCATCGGGCTGACCTTCCTGGCCGTCTTCGCGCTGGTTGTCGGCGTCCCCGCCCTGCCCCCGCCGTCGAGCATGGGCAAGCTGTTCTGGTCCGCCGCTGCCGGTCTCGTCCTCGGCGTCGCGGCCGATGCGGCGGGGCTGAAGGGCCGGGCCGGCTCTACGCTGGTCGCGGCGTGGCTGGCCGCCTCTCTGGTCTGGATCGCCCTGCCGGCGCTGGACTCCCTGGTGGCCGGCCTGACGCTGCTGGTCCTGCTGGTGGTCGGCGCCTGGGTCGCCTTCGGCCGGCTGCCGGGCCGGTCCGAGGGGGCGGCGGCGCCCGCAGCCTCCCTGCTGGCGCTGGCACTGGCGGTCGGTGGGACGGCGCTGATCGGTTCCTCGGCGTCGGTCGCGCAGCTGGCGCTGGCGCTGGCCGCAGCCACCGGCGGGTTCCTGCTGTGGAACTGGCCGGTCGAGCGCCACGGCTGGGGCCTGTCGGGCCGGGTGGCGCTGGGCCTTCCCGTGCTGCTGTCGGGCATCCTGGCGCTGTTCACCCAGACGCAGGCCGCGGTTCTGCTGATCGCCCTGCCCGCCCTTCTCGCCGGTGGCCTGCGCTCCCGCCTGCCCCTGCCCGACACCGGTGTCGGCCGGGCGGTCGGAACGGCGGCGGTCACGGTCGCGGCCATCCTGCCGGCGCTCGCCGCCATCGGTGCGGCCTACCTGCTCGGTGGCGCGGAAGCGTCGCCCTACTGAACCCTTCCAAATCCTCTCATCCCCGGAGTTCCATCCATCATGAAGAAGACCCTGTTCGCCGCCGCTCTGCTCGCCACCGCCTTCGGCGCCGCCGTTCCGGCGTCGGCCGCGCCGGTCGCCTACAAGATCGACCCGGCCCACCTGAGCGTGGCGTTCATCGTCAACCACCTTGGCTTCTCCAACCTGATCGGCCGCTTCAACACGGCGGCAGGCGACCTGTCCTTCGACAAGGACGCCGTGGAGAAGAGCACCGTCGCCGTCACCGTCGACACCGCCAGCGTCGACACCAACCACGCCAAGCGCGACGAGCATCTGCGCTCCCCGGACTTCTTCAACGCGAAGGAGTTCCCGAAGATGACCTTCAAGAGCACGAAGATCGAGAAGACCGGCGACAAGACCGGCAAACTTTACGGCGACCTGACCCTGCTGGGCGTCACCAAGCCGGTCGTGCTGGACGTCACCTTCAACAAGGACGGCGTCAGCCCGGCCAGCAAGCAGGAGACGGTCGGCTTCTCCGCGCGCGGCAAGGTCAAGCGCACCGACTTCGGCATGAAGTATGGCGCCCCCTACATCAGCGAGGACATCGACCTGCTGATCGAGGCCGAGGCCGTGAAGGCGTAAAGCGCCCTCTCGCCTGTTGAACCTGGAAGGGACCGGTTCGCCGGTCCCTTTCCACATCGACTTTTCTTTACCGTCGACGCGGGGGCCGGCATGCCGCAGTTGGTGAATGGCGAGTGGGTCAAGGGTCCCATCGCCGAAAGCGAGATCAAGAACGGCGCCTTCCATCGGGAGCCGACCCGCTTCCGGACTTGGATCACGCCGGATGGCGGCCCCGGCCCGGACGGCACCCCCACCCTGCCGGCGGAGGCCGGGCGCTATCACCTCTACGTCTCCTACCTGTGTCCCTGGGCCTCGCGCTCGCTGATCGTCCGCGCGCTGAAGGGGCTGGAGGGGTTGATCGGCCTGTCGGTCGCCGAGCCGGTCATCGGCGAGGACGGCTGGGTCTATGCGGAGGAGCAGGACGGCGGCGAGGGCGTGGGGAAGTTCCGCCACCATCACCGGCTCTACACCGCCACCGACCCGACCTACACGGGCAAGGTGTCCGTCCCCGTGCTGTGGGACAAGAAGGAACGCCGCATCGTGAACAACGAGTCGGCGGACATCATGCGCATGCTGAACCACGCCTTCGACCGGCTGACCGGCAACCGGCTGGACCTGTACCCGGAACCGCTGCGGGCGGAGATCGACGGCTGGAACGAGCTGATCTACCCCAACGTCAACAACGGCGTGTACCGCTGCGGCTTCGCCAAGTCGCAGGCCAGCTACGACGAGGCCTTCGACAGCCTGTTCGCCACGCTGGACCGGCTGGAGGAGCGCTTGTCGGAGAGCCGCTATCTGGCCGGGCAGCACCTGACGGAGGCTGACTGGCGCCTGTTCGTGACGCTGGTGCGCTTCGACACCGCCTACCACGGCGCCTTCAAGTGCAACCTCCGGCGGATCGAGGACTACCCGAACCTGTCGAACTACCTGCGGGAGCTGTACCAGTGGCCCGGCATCCGGGGCACGGTGAACCTCGCCCACATCAAGGCCGGCTACTACATCAATCCGGCGATCAACCCCACCTTGATCGTGCCGAAGGGGCCGGCGCTGGATCTCGACCGTCCGCACGACCGCGACCGGCTGCCCGGCCGGGGCATCTGGAGCCGGGACTGACACCGCATCGAAGGACAACGACACCCATGACCGACACCATCCGCCTGCTCGGCATTTCCGGCAGCATCCGCCGCAACTCCCACTGCACGACGGTGCTGCAGACCTTGGCCGAAAATCTCGGCGGCAAGGCGGAGCTGACGCTGTTCCCGCTGCACGAGATCCCGCCCTACGACCCCGACCTGGACGCGGAGAACACCCCCGCCGCCCCCCGCGCCATGCGCGAGGCCATCGCGGAGGCCGACGGGCTGGTCGTCATCTCCCCGGAATACAATTACGGCATGTCCGGCGTGCTGAAGAACGCGCTGGACTGGGCGTCGCGTCCGGCCATGCAGTCGCCGGTCAAGGGCAAGCCGATCCTGATCATGACCGCCTCCCCCGCCTTCACCGGCGGCGTGCGCGCCCAGCACGAGATGCGCGAGACCCTGTCCGGCATGATGGGCCGCGTCATCGCCCGCCCGCAGGTCGTCATCGGCACCGTGCACGAAAAGATCAAGGACGGCCGTCTGGCCGATCAGGCCGCGCTGACCTTCGCGCTGGCCGCCATCGACGACCTGCTGGCGGAGGTCAGGCTGCTGCGCGGCGCGAAGGTTTGATCCGAGGGCTGGTGATCGGGGTACGTTTGCCCCCTCCCCAACCCTCCCCCTCTTCGAGGTGGAGGGGGCTTTTGCGAAGCGGCGGCAGTCCCCTCCACCGCGCAGCGGGGGAGGGTTAGGGAGGGGGCCAAGAACGCTGAAGAATTCCGTGTGTCCTACGGCTCCACCGGCTCCGTCCGCTCCGCTTCCGGGAAGACCTCTTCCACCCGCACGCCGGACTCGCGGCAGATGCGGGCGAGGCGTTCGCTCGGCAGCGCATCGGTCACGAAGCTGTGGACCTGCGAGATGTGGCCGATGCGGACCGGTGCGGTGCGCTCCAGCTTGCTGCGGTCGGCGACCAGCACGACGTGGCGGGCGTTCGCCATGATCGCCTGCGACACGCGCACCTCGCGGTAGTCGAAGTCGAGCAGCGCCCCGGTCTCGTCGATGGCCGAGGCGCCGATCACCGCGAAGTCGACCATGAACTGGTTGAAGAAGTCGATGGCCGACTCCCCCACGATGCCGCCGTCCGAGCGCCGCACGACGCCGCCGGCCACGATCACCTCGATGTGCGGTTCGGGGCGCAGGATGTTGGCGACGTTGATGTTGTTGGTGATGACCACCAGCCCCGACCGGCCCTGAAGCGCGCGGGCGAACTCCTCCGTCGTCGTGCCGATGTTGATGAAGAGGGAGGAGTTGTCAGGCACCAGCTCCGCCGCGCGGCGGCCGATGGCGCGCTTTTCGTCCTGGGCGATCAGGCGCCGCGCCTCGTAGCCCAGATTCTCGATGCCGGAGCCCGCCACCGCGCCGCCATGCACGCGCTGGAGCAGGCGGCGGTCGCACAGCTCGTTCAGGTCCTTGCGGATGGTCTGGGGCGTGACGTTGAAGCGCGCGGCCAGATCCTCCACCATCACGCGCCCCTGGGTGCGGGCGAGCGCCAGGATCTCGGTCTGCCGGGGGGTCACGGTCTCCATGGGGGCATTCAACCAGCAAGGCAGGTTCGCGCGCAACGTCATTCGAAACCGGAACCGCGTCCCCGGCCGGCAGGATTACAGCCTTAGGCCCGCGTCATCGAACAGATGCGCGGTTTCGCCGCGCAGGTTCAAACGCAGACGATCGCCCGCCCGGACCGGCAGGTCGCCCTCGCGCCGCACCAGCATCCGCTGCCCGTCCTCCAGCCCGATGTGGCAGTGCGTCTCCCCGCCCAGCCGTTCCACGGCGAGAACCGAGGCCGGCACGCCGTCCCCGTCCGCCCGCACGTCCACATGCTCCGGCCGGACGCCGAGGGTGAGCCGCGTTCCCGCCGGGGGCGGTGCCCCATCCACCGGCACGCGCAGGGCGCCGCCGCCGGGAAGCCCGACCGTCACCGCCCCGCCCTCCCCCGCCGCGACGGGCACCTCCAGGAAGTTCATGGCGGGGGAGCCGATGAAGCCCGCGACGAAGCGGTTGCGCGGCCGGTGGTAGAGGTCCAGCGGGCTTCCCACCTGCTCCACCCGGCCGGCGTTCAGCACCACGATCCGGTCGGCGAGCGTCATCGCCTCCACCTGATCGTGGGTCACGTAGATCATGGTGGCGCGCAAGTCCTCCTTCAGCTTGGCGATCTCCATGCGCATCTGCACGCGCAAGGACGCGTCGAGGTTGGACAGCGGCTCGTCGAACAGGAAGACCTTCGGCTCCCGCACGATGGCGCGGCCGATGGCGACACGCTGGCGCTGCCCGCCGGACAGGTCGCGCGGCTTGCGGTCCAGCAGGTTTTCGATCTGAAGCAGGCGCGCGGCGGCGCGCACACGCTCCTCGATAGTGCCTTTCGCCGTGCGCGACAGCGTCAGGCCGAAGGCCATGTTGTCGTAGGCCGTCATGTGCGGGTAGAGCGCGTAGGACTGGAACACCATGGCGATGCCGCGCTTGGCCGGGGGAAGGTCGTTCACCCGCGCGCCGTCGATGGACAGGTCGCCGTCGCTCACGTCCTCCAGCCCGGCGATCAGGCGCAGCAGGGTGGACTTGCCGCAGCCCGACGGGCCGACGAAGGCCACGAACTCCCCGTCGCGGATGTCCAGGTCCACGCCGTGGATGACCTCGATCCGGCCGAAGCTTTTGCGCACCCCGCGCAGCGTGACGCCGGCCATGGCCCTACCCCTTCACCGCCCCGGCGGTCAGGCCGGAGACGATGCGGCGCTGGAACACAAGGACCAGGACGATCAGCGGCACGGTCACCACCACCGACGCCGCCATGATCTGGCCCCAGGGAAGCTCGTACTGGCTGGCACCGGACATCAGCGCGATGGCGACGGGCACGGTGCGCGCCTCGTCGGTCAGGGTGAAGGTCAGGGCGAAGAGGAACTCGTTCCAGGCGGCGATGAAGGCCAGCAGCCCCGTCGCCGCCAGCGCCGGCCCCATCAGCGGCAGGAACACCCGCGTCACGATCACGAAGGGCGACGCCCCGTCCACCATCGCCGCCTCCTCCAACTCCTTCGGCAGTTCGCGCATGAAGGTGGTCAGCACCCACACGGTGAAGGGCAGCGTGAAGATCATGTAGGACAGCACCAGCGACCCCATCCGGTTGTAGAGGCCGAGCCAGCGCACCAGCTCGAACAGGCCCGACAGCACGGCCACCTGCGGGAACATCGACACGCCCAGCACGACCAGCAGCAACAGCGTCCGCCCCCGGAACCGCACCCGCCCCAGGGCAAACGCCGCCGCCACGGCCAGCCCCAGCGACAGCGCGACCACCGCCAGCGACACGCCCAGCGAGTTCAGGATGTTCCGCCCGAAGGGCTGCTGCCGGAAGATGGCCGCGTAATTCTCCAGCGAGGGGTGCGCCGGCCAAACCTCCACCGTGAACAGCGCGCTGCCGGCCTTCAGGGACGTGACGATGGCCCAGTAGAAGGGGAACACCGCGTAGACGACGATGCCCAGGACCAGGATGCCGAAGCCGAGATGCCGAAGACGCACGGCCTTACCCTCCCGCATCGAAGCGCACCCGCCCCAGCGTGATCGCCAGGACGGTGGCGAGCGCCAGGACCAGCACCAGCACGGTCGCCGCCGCCGAGCCGTAACCCACGTCCTGGAAGTCGATCAGATATTGCCGGGCGTAGACCGACATGGACATGGTGGAGCGGCTGTTGCCGGTCAGGACGTACATCAGGTCGAACACGCGCAGCGCGTCCAGCGTGCGGAACAGCACCGCCACCATCAGCGCCGGCCGGATCAGCGGCAGGGTGATCCGGAAGAAGACCGTCACCGGATGCACCCCGTCCACCCGCGCCGCCTCGTAGAGGTCGGCGGGCAGCATCTGCAAGGCCGCAAGGATCAGCAGCGCCATGAAGGGCGTGGCCTTCCACACGTCCACCGCGATGACCACCGGCAGGGCAAGGTCCGGGTCCGCCGTCCAGGCCCTGGGCTGGGAAATCACCCCCAACCCCAACAACACCTCATTCACGACCCCATACAGGTCGTGGAACATCCAGCCCCACATCTGGGCGGACACCACGGTCGGGATGGCCCAGGGGATCAGCACGGCGGCGCGCAGCAGCCCGCGCCCCGGCAGATGCGCGTTCAGCGCCAGCGCGACGACCAGCCCCAGCACCGTCTCGATCCCCACCGACACCACGGTGAACAGCAGGGTGTTCCCCACCGCCCGCCACCAAACCGGGTCACGCATCAGCCACAGATAGTTGTCGAGCCCGACGCCCCCGTAGTCTTCCAGCGTGGCGAGCGTCGCGTCGGTGAAGGAGAAGAAGACCGTCCGCACCAGCGGCCAGCCGGCCACCGCCGCCAGCACCACCAGCATGGGCGCCAGGAACAGCCACGCCGACCGGCGGCGCTGCCGCGTCAGTCCGGACAGTGGGGGGCGGCTCACCACCCGGCTCACCATCGCCCGCCCCGGCTGACGCGCACCAGCGCGTCCTTCAGGTCGGCCAGCGTCTCCTTGGCGCCGCGCCGGCCGGTCAGCACCTCGTGCACGTTGCTGAAGAACTCCGAGGAGACTTGGTTGTAGCGCATGCCCGTTGCCTGGGCCGGGCGGTTGACCGTGTTGCCGACCGACTTCGCCAGATCGGCGAGGAAGGGATTGGCGGCCAGCACCTCCGGGTCCTCATACAGGCTGGGGATCGTCGGGTTGACGCCGCCGTGGATGGCGCGGCGCTTCTGCTCGGCCGCGTTGGTCAGGTGGCGGGCGAGGTCCACCGCCTCCGCCACATGGGGCGAGAATTTGCTGACCGCCAGCAATTGCCCGCCGAGCGTTGCCGCGTGCCGCCCGTCCGGTCCGCCCTTCGGCAGCGGCGCCACGGCCACCTTGCCGCGCACGGCGCTGTCCGGCGCGTTGACCAGCGTCCAGGCGTAGGGCCAGTTGCGCATGAAGACGGCGTTGCCGGACTGGAAGACGCCGCGCGCCTCCTCCTCCATGTAGTTCAGGACGCCGGGCGGGCTGATGGCGCCGACCCAGCCCTTGGCGATGGTCAGCGCCTCCGCCGCGCGCGGGTTGTCGATGGTGATGGTGCCGTCCGGATCGACGATGGTGCCGCCGTTGCGGCTCGCCACCCACTCCAGCGCGTTGACGGTCAGCCCCTCATAGGCGCGGCCCTGCCAGACGAAGCCCCACATCCGGTCGTTGCCGGCGGCGCGCTCCGCCTTCTGGATCAGGGCGGCGGTGTCCTGAAGCTCCTCCCAGCTCTCCGGGACCGGGCGGCCGTATTTGTCCAGCAGATCCTTGCGCAGGTAGAGCAGGCCCACGTCGGCGAACCAGGGCAGAGCCACCAGCCGCCCTTTGACCGTCGCGGCGTCGATCATCGCGGGCAGATGGCGCGCGACGGTGTCCGGCCCGACCCGGTCCCGCAGATCGACGAAATAGGCGCCGAGGATGCCCGGCCAGACCACGTCGATCTGGAACACGTCGATGTCCGCCGACCCCGCCGCGAGAAGTTGCTGGTAGAGCGCCAGCTGCTCCCCCGCCCCCTTCGGCGGGGAAACGAAGCGCACCTCGTTGCCGGTCCGCCTCGCCCAGCTCTGCGCCCCGTCGCGGCAGAGGTCGAACCCGATGCCGAGCCCGCTGCACGCAAGCGTGATCGTCGCCCCGGCGGCGGGCGTTGCCAGCAGACAGGCGAGGATGAACGCACACAGCCGCGCCATGGAGGTCCAATCCGTGTGGGGGCCTTGATTGCCGTGCGCAACGGAACGCCGCTTTCCTGCTGTCATCCCCGCGAAGGCGGGGATCCAGAAAACTCCGCACAGACGTGCTTGTTTGCCCTGGATCCCCGCCTTCGCGGGGATGACGAATGATTCAGGGTCGGCGCTGCGTGAAGACGCAAAGGCAGATCAGGACCAACGGTCTGGAAACTCCACAGGCGCGGTCAGGTTCCCGAAGGACGCCCGCTTACGCCAGGGCCTCGGCCTGACGGCGGCAGTGCAGCAGGCTGAACAGGCCGAAGGGCGGGACGGTCTGCAACTCCTCCACCTTCAGGCGGGAGCCGGACATCAGCGTGTCCAGCGTGAAGTCCGGCCGCCAGCCCAGCTTCTTGGAGAAGGGCGCCATCCAGTTCTCCACCGCGCGGCGGACGCCCGGCTTGTCGGCGGCGAAGTGGTTGACGATCAGGATGTCGCCGCCCGGCTTGCAGACGCGCTCCAGCTCCAGCATCGTGCCCTGCGGGTCGGGGACGACGGTCATCACATACATGGCGACGACCAGATCGAAGCTGCCGTCGGCGAAGGCCAGCTTGCCGGCGTCCATCTCCAGCAGGCCCTCGACATTCTCCAGCCGCTCGCGGTCCACGCGCTCCTGCGCCACGCGCAGCATGTCGGTGGACAGGTCGATGCCGACGACGCGGTTGTCCTTGCGGTAGTCGGACAGGGAGATGCCCGTGCCCACGCCCACCTCCAGCACGCGCAGGCCGCCGCGCCGGTTGATCCATTTGACGGCGGCGTGCCGGCCCGACGCCAGCAGGTTTCCGAACACAGGGTCATAGAAGCGGGCGTACCGCCGGTAGGCGGCGCGGATGGAGTCGGCGTCCATGGGTCTCCCTCGCGTGTTTGGGACGCGACCATAACGGCCTTTCGTCCATCGTGAAAGCCACGGCGCGCGGAAGAGTTCCACGCGGCCCCGCTCATGGTGCAAGGCAGGGCGAAAAAGGCCGCGCGTCGGCTCCTCCTGAAATGGAAAGCGGGCTAAATCCGTCCGTGATGCGGGCGAACGACGAAGGTCGCTCGACTTGTGCGGGAGTTTTGCTAAAATTACACCATCTGCATGCAATAGGGTGCAATCATGTCCGATACCACCGTCGACACGTCCAGCCAGCCTGTCAGCCAGACCGGTTCCACCAACCTGCCGGTGGTGACCACGCCCGCAGCGCCGCCCAGCAACGACGCCGTGGTGCAGAACGAGAAGGGCAAGGCCAACTCCCTGCTGAACACCATCGCGGACAAGCTGGACCAGTTGACCACCCTGACCGTGGTGACGGCCGTCTGCGACGTGGAGACGGTGCAGGCCGACCCGAACCGCCCGACCTTCACCTGCCGCCCGAAATCCGGCACCGCCATCGACGCCTTCCAGACCCAGGTCAACCTGGTGACCGGCGACATCGAGAACCTGATCAGCCGCGATTTCGCGACGAACGCGGCCTACAAGGATCTGTCGGACTTCCATCTGGCCCAGGTCACCAAGAGCAGCGACATCGTCAGCGCCAACCTGAAGGCGGTGCGCGACCTCGCCGTGCAGCTTTCCGGCCGCACGAACTGAGCATTCGATCAACGTTTTCCGACCCGACCGGAGGTGGCCGATGTCCCAGTTCGCCGATCTCGCGCGCAGCCTGCTGACGCTCGAAATCAACACGGTTCTGAAGTCTGGGATGTCGGCCGAGAAAATGCCGCTGGCCGGGGACGCGCTGATCGACATCGCGCAGGAATACTATGTGTTCCTGTGCGAACAGCTCGACGTGTTCGGAAACCGGCAGACGCAGGCGCTCGACGGCTGGGCGGCCCGCCTTTCGGAAAGCTTCGACTGGGGTCTGGCGCCCTTCGCCGCACCGGCCGGGGCCTCCAAGGCGGAGCGCTACGCGCCGGACTTCACCACCCGCGACCTGCCCGGCAACGATCCCGCCCGCGGCACCACCTTCGAAGTCCTCAAGGCCATCCGCGAGGTGGCGAGCTGGCTGCGCGAAATGCAGGACCGCACCCAGGACGCCGCCGGCAACCCCGGTGCCCCGCCGGAGCTGGTCACCGCCGCCGGGCGCATCGACCGCGACGCCGCGCCGGTCATGATGCGCATCCAGCGCAATTGCGACCAGATCGCGGACATCCTGGTCCGGCGCGGGCTGGACAAGGTGAATTACCAGCGCGGCATGAAAGACGACGTTCGGCGCATGGCGGAGCTGAAGACGGCCGACATCGTGACGCTGCGCAAGGCGTGGGACGTCGGGACGGAGGTCGTCGTCATGCAGTCGACCATCCAGATCGACGGCGACGTGGTGACCCGCGTTCTGAAAGGGCGGGACACCGCGACGAACGGCACCATGATCGGCGTCCATCGCGACGCGGTGGACGTGTCCTTCCGCTATTGGAGCTTCATGGTCGAGGCGCTGGGCCGTTTCGCCGGCAAGGCCGTGAACTCCCTCGTGGGAGACACGGGGTAGCCGCTGGCGCCGCACCCTGACCCACAGCCTTCCGCACGGCTGGTCCTGGCGGAAGGGCGCGCTCGCCGAGGCGTTCAGCCGGCTGTCGTCCGGACGGGGTGGCGTGCTTCCCAAGCGCGGGCGCGGCGCGGCCATCCTGTTCCGCTTCTTCGCCCATGGCGGGCGGCAGATGGTCCTGCGCGTGCCGGTGGCTGGCGCGTGGTCGGACGGGCTGCGCACGGCGCCGGTCCTCGTGACGCTTCAGCCCGACGGGGACGTGCTGATCGCCCTGCCCCGCGAGGAGGTGGAGAGCGGCCGTTTCGACGACGCCTCCGCCCGTCGGCTCACCCTGCGGCTGCGCCAGCTGGTGGAGCGGACGACGACCGCCAACCCGCTCTGGGGCGTGGACGCGGCCCAGGCGCTGGGCGAGATCGCCGGGGCCGTGTCGGGCGTCGCCAGCGGAGTCCTTCTGCTGCGCAACGGCTTCGAGGAGCTGACGACCGGAACCCTGCTGCACGCGGGCGGAACCGTGGCGGCGCTCGCGGCTCCCGTCGTCCTGGCGACGGTGAGGCCGTGGGTCATCAAGACGGTCGTCCCCCGGCTGTTCCCCCTGGCGGAGAAGGTGGGACAGAAATTTGCGTGAGATTGCACAATAAACCCCCTCGCCCGCCTCCGGCGGGAGAGGGAAGGGGCCCACGAAGTGGGAAGGGTGAGGGCAAGTTTTTCCCGAGAATCTTTGGCCTGCATGCCCTGGATTCTTGGGTGAACCTTGCCCTCACCCTCCCACCGCTGCGCGGTGGGCCCCTCCCTCTCCCGCCGGAGGCGGGCGAGGGGTAAGTCGAAAATCACGCGCCCACCAGCCCGCGGTGCTTCAGCAGTGCCTCGATGCGTGGTTCGCGGCCGCGGAAGGCGGTGTAGAGTTCCATGGGATCGCGCGTGTCGCCGGACGAGTAGATGGTCTTCAGGCGCGCCGCCAGACCCGGCTCGAACAGGTCGCCGGCCTCCGCGAAGGCTTCGTAGCCATCGGCGTCCAGAACCTCCGCCCAGAGATAGGCGTAATAGCCGGCGGCGTAGCCGCTGCCGGCGAACAGGTGCTGGAAATGGGTCGGGCGGTGGCGCACGGCGATTTCGGCGGGCATGCCGATCTTGTCCAGCACCCGCCGCTCGAAGGCCGCGACGTCGAGGTCTCCCGCGTCGGACATGGTGTGGAACTCCAGGTCCAGAAGCGCCGCGGCCGTGTATTCCACGGTGCCGAAGCCCTGGTTGAAGTTGCGGGCGGCCAGCAGGCGGCGCAGCAGATCCTCCGGGATCGGCTCGCCGGTCTGATGATGGCGGGCGTAGGTCCGCAGGGTTTCCGGCGCGCTCATCCAGTGCTCGTAGACCTGCGACGGGAACTCAACGAAGTCGCGGCGGACCGACGTGCCGGACTGCGACGGGTAGCGCACGCGGCTCAGCAGGCCGTGCAGGCCGTGGCCGAACTCGTGGAACAGCGTTTCCGCGTCGTCGAAGCTGAGCAGCGTCGGCTCGCCCTTCGCGAAGTTGTTGTTGTTCACGATGATCGGCGCGATCTCGCCGTCGAAGCTTTCCTGGTCGCGGTAGCTGCTCATCCAGGCGCCGGAGCGCTTGCCGGAGCGGGCGTAATTGTCGTGCAGGAACAGGCCGACATGGCGCCCGTCCTTCTCCGTCACCTCATAGACGCGGACGTCCGGGTGGTAGACGGGCAGGTCCGTGCGCTCGGTGAAGGAGATGCCGAACAGGCGGCCGGCGCAGTCGAAGGCGGCGCGCACCATGTTCTCCAGCACGAAGTACGGCTTCACCTCCGCCTCGTCGAGGTCGTATTTGGCCTGCCGCACCTTCTCCGCGTAATAGCGCCAGTCCCACGGCGCGATGGGTTCGTTCATGCCCTCCGCGCGGGCGCTTTCCTGAAGCTCGGCGCGTTCGGCGGCGGCCTTGCGCTTGGCCGGCTCCCACACCTGCAGCAGCAGCCGTTCGACCGCCGAGGTCTCCTTCGCCATGCTGTCGTCCAGCTTGAAGTCGGCGTAGGTGGCGTAGCCCAGCAGCGTCGCCTGCTCGGCGCGCAGCGCCACGATCTCGCGGATCAGCGGGCGGTTGTCGTGCTCGCCGTCATGCTCGCCGCGCCGGATCCAGGCCTCGTAGGCGACCTGCCGCAGGTCGCGGCGCGCCGAGAAGGTCAGGAACGGCTCGACCGAGGAACGGGCCAGCGTGATGACGTATTTGCCCTCCAGCCCGCGCTCCTTCGCGGCCTGGGCGGCGGCGTTGCGCGCGAAGTCGGGAAGCCCGGCGAGGTCGTCCTTCTCCAGCACGAGCTGCCAGTCCTTTTCGTCGTGCAGGACGTTCTGGCCGAACAGCGTGTGCAGCGTCGCCAGCCGCTCCGTGATCGCGCTCATGCGCGCCTTCTGGTCCGGCGGCAGCAGGGCGCCGCTGCGCACGAAGCCCAGATGCTGGCGCTCCAGCAGCCGGAGCTGGTCGGTGGCGAGGCCCAGGCTTTCGCGCCGGTCGTACAGATCCTTCACCCGCGCGAACAGGACCGGGTCCAGCGCGATGCGCATGGAATGCTGCGCGAATTTCGGCGCGTAGTCGCGGGCGATGGCCTCCAGCGCGTCGTTGGTGTTGCTGGAGGTTAGGTTGTAGAACACGCTGGTGACGCGGTTCAGGAACCGGCCGCCGCGCTCCATCGCCTCGATGGTGTTGGCGAAGGTCGGGGCCTCGGTGCTGCTGGTGATCGCCTCGATCTCACCGATGCTCTCGGCCATGCCATGGTCGAAGGCCGGCGGGAAATGCTCCGGGCGGATGCGATCGAAGGGCGGAAGGCCGAAGGGCGTCGTCCAGGTCTCGAAGAAGGGGTTCTGGAAGGTGGCGGTGTCGGTCATCGGGGCCTCGTGGTGATCGCATCCCCATGCGGGTGCCCACATGTGGGGGTTGGCGGCCCCGCGGACAATCGGGGCATTCCCTACCACGTAGCCGCATCGGGGCACCGGCGCCAGTGGACGTTTTGACCCGTTGGACGGAAGCCTCGTCCACTCACCCCGTCACCCCCGCGAAGGCGGGGGTCCAGGGCTGTTCGGGAACTCGTCGGGGTGCCCTGGATCCCCGCCTTCGCGGGGATGACGGTAAGTGGTTGGGTTTGTAGGGGATTTTACTGCCCGCTGTGCGGGTTCGGACCCGTGGGCGCTTCGGCGAGCCAGCGGGTGATCGGCTCATGCCCACCGCCCTGATCCGACGCTTCGCTCCAGCCGGGGGGGACGCCGTTCATGTTGGGGAGCTGGTGGGCGATGCCCTTGTGGCAGTCGATGCAGGTGCGCTGGCCGGTGAACAGGTATTGCTGGTGGATGCGGGCGGCGCGGGCGCCCTGCTTGGTGATGTCCATGGATTCCGCGCTGTGGCAGTTGCGGCATTCCAGGGAGTTGTTGGCCTTCAGCCGCGCCCATTCATGCTCGGCCAGTTCGCGGCGGTTCGCCACGAACTTGTCGCGCGTGTCGATGGTTCCGAAGATCTTGCCCCAGACCTCTTTGGAGGCCTGCATCTTGCGGGCGATCTTGTCCGTCCATTTGTGCGGGACGTGGCAGTCCGGGCAGGTCGCCCGCACGCCGGAGCGGTTGGTGAAGTGGATGGTGGTCTTCAGCTCCTCATAGACGTTGGCCCTCATCTCATGGCAGCTGGTGCAGAACTTCTCGGTGTTGGTGGCCTCCAGCACCGTGTTGAAGCCGCCCCAGAAGAACACGCCGGCCAGGAAGCCGCCCAGCGTCAGGAAGCCCAGGCTGAGGTAGCGGCTCGGCCCCGCGATGGTGCGCCAGGGCCGCAGCAGGACGTCCGGAAGGTTCAGCCTCATCGCCGGTCTCCCCCGTCCGACGGCCGGCTGATCAGCGTGTCCAGGTCCTTGAAGGTGTTGGTGACGATCGGCTGTGCCTGGGTTTGCGGGACGTGGCACTGCATGCAGAAATAGCGGCGCGGGCTGACCGCCCCCAACGTCTGCCCGTCGCGGTTCACGTAATGGGTGATGCTGACCATCGGCGCCTGCGAGGCGCTGGTGAACTGCCGGCTGTGGCAGGTCAGGCACTGGTTGTTGTTCAGGCTGATCTGGTAGTCGCGGATGTTGTGGGGGATGACCGGCGGCTGTTCCGGGTAGTTGCGGGCGACGCGGCGGTCGTCGGTGACGTCGGCCGGAATCGGCGGAGCGGCGTTCTCGTCGGTGAAGTTGACGGGCGGCCGGAAGGGCGAGTCGATCCGCGCTCCCCCCGTCCCTTGAGCGGACAGCAGGGCGGGCACGAGGCACGGTAAGGCCGCGACGAGGGCGGCAAGGCAGTGGCGACGCATGCTTCGGTCCTCCCTCACACCGCGACGATCTTGACGGCGCACTTCTTGAAGTCGGTCTGCTTGCTGATCGGGTCCGTGGCGTCCAGCGTGCACTTGTTGATCAGCCGCGCCGAATCGAACCAGGGCACGAAGACCACGCCGCGCGGCGGTCGGTTGCGGCCGCGCGTCTCCACCCGCGTGCGCATCTCGCCGCGCCGGGAGACCACCTTGACCTCCGACCCGCGGCGCAGGCCGCGCGCCTGGGCGTCGTCCGGGTGCATGTAGACCAGCGCCATGGGCATGGCCTTGTACAGCTCCGGCACGCGCATGGTCATGGAGCCGCTGTGCCAGTGCTCCAGCACGCGGCCGGTGACCAGCCACAGGTCGAAGTCCTTGTCGGGCGACTCCGCCGGCGGTTCGTAGGGGAAAGCGAAGACGTTCGCCTTGCCGTCGGGGTTGCCGTAGAAGCGCAGCCCCTCCCCCGCCGGCACGTAGGGGTCCAGCCCCTCGCGGTAGCGCCAGCGCGTCTCCTGCCCGTTCACCACCGGCCAGCGCAGGCCGCGTACCTCGTGATACTGGTCGAAGGGCGCCAGGTCATGGCCGTGGCCGCGCCCGAAGCTGGCGTATTCCTCGAACAGGCCCTTCTGCACGTAGAAGCCGAAGGCCTTGGACTCGCGGTTCTCGTACTCCGGATTGACCTCCGACAGGGGGAAGCGGTCGACGGTGCCGTTGCGGTACAGCACGTCGAACAGCGTCTTGCCCTTGAACTGCGGGTTGGCGTCCAGCACCTCCGCCGGCCACACCTCGTCGGTGGTGAAGCGCTTGGAGAACTCCATGATCTGCCAGAGGTCGGAGCGCGCATCGCCCGGCGCGTTGACCAGCTGGTGCCAGAAATGGGTGCGCCGCTCCGCGTTGCCGTAGGCGCCTTCCTTTTCCACCCACATGGCGGCGGGCAGGATCAGGTCGGCGGCGGACGCGGTGACCGTGGGGTAGGCGTCGGAGACGACGATGAAGTTGCTGGGATTGCGGTAGCCGGGATAGGTCTCGTTGTCGCTGTTGGGGGCCGCCTGGAGGTTGTTGTTGACCATGATCCAGTAGGCGTTGAGCTTCCCGTCCTTCAGCATCCGGTCCATCAGAACCGCGTGGTAGCCGATCTTGCCGGGCAGCAGGCCCTTCGGAACCTTCCAGATCTCCTCCGCGTGGGAGCGGTGGACGGGGTTGTTCACCTGCATGTCGGCGGGCAGCCGGTGGGCGAAGGTGCCGACCTCGCGCGCCGTGCCGCAGGCCGAGGGCTGGCCGGTCAGGGAGAAGGGGCTGTTGCCGGGCTCAGAGATTTTTCCGGTCAGCAGGTGGATGTTGTAGACCATGTGGTTGACCCACACGCCGCGCACATGCTGGTTGAAGCCCATGGTCCACAGCGACATGACCTTGGTCTTCGGGTCGGCGTACAGCTCTGCCAGCGCCAGCAGCCGTTCTTTCGGCACCTTGCTGAGTTCCGAGACCTTGTCCACCGTGTAGTCGCTGACGAACGTCGCGAACTCGTCGAAGCTCATCGGCTTGGAATCGGTCGGGTCCTTGGCGTTGGCCGCGCGCACTTCCAGCACGTTTTCCGGGCGCAGGCCGTAGCCGATGTCCTTCTGGCCCAGGCGGAAGTTGCAGTGCTTCTCCACGAACTCCTTGTTCACCCGGCCGGTCTGGATGATGTGGTTGGCGATGAAGTTCAGGATGGCGAGGTCGGTCCCCGGCTCGAAGATCATGGGGATGTCGGCCAGCTCGAAGCTGCGGTGTTCGAAGGTGGAGAGCACCGCGACCTTGCAGTCCTTGTGGCTGAGCCGGCGGTCGCTGATCCGCGTCCACAGGATCGGGTGCATCTCCGCCATGTTGGAGCCCCAGAGCACGAAGGCGTCGGCGTGCTCGAAGTCGTCGTAGCAGCCCATCGGCTCGTCCATGCCGAAGGTGCGGATGAAGGCGACGGCGGCGGACGCCATGCAGTGGCGGGCGTTGGGGTCCAGGTTGTTGGTGCGGAAGCCCGCGCGCATCAGCTTCGACGCCGCGTAGCCCTCCCAGATCGTCCATTGGCCGGAGCCGAACATGCCGACCGCGTCCGGCCCCTTCTCCTTCATCACGCGCTTCCACTGGCGGGCCATCTCGTCGAAGGCCTGGTCCCAGGTGACGGGCATGAACTCCCCATCCTTGTGGTACTTGCCGTCCTTCATGCGCAGAAGCGGCTGGGTCAGGCGGTCCTGCCCGTACATGATCTTGGACAGGAAATAGCCCTTCACGCAGTTCAGGCCCCGGTTGACCTCCGCCTGCATGTCGCCGTGGGTGGCGACGACGCGGTTCTCCTTCGTCGCCACCATGACCCCGCAGCCGGTGCCGCAGAAGCGGCAGGGCGCCTTGGACCATTTCAGCTGCGCGTCCTCGCCCGCGATCATGGAGGTCTGGGCCATCGCCGGCAGCGTGACGCCGCCCGCCGCCGCCGCAGCGGCCACCGCCTGCGCCTTGATGAAGTCCCGCCGATCCAACATGGGTGCTTTCCCCCTCTTTGTTTTTCCGCTTTCGAACGTTCAGGCCCGTTGCACGGTGCCATCTCCATTCGGCTCGACGTGGTGGAACACCAGGACGGCGGAGAGCACGCCGTCCAGCAGGTGCAGCGCCGTCATGCGGTCGGCGATCCAGCCCTCGTGCGGCCCCTCGACCGTCACCACCATCTTGCCGCCCTCCTCCGCGTGGATTTCGGTGCCGGGCAGGACGGCCACGGCGGCACGGACGGCCTCCCGCCGCTCCGGCCGCAGATGGACGAGGATTGAGGCGACGTGCCACTCGGCCGCGGGTGGGGCGGTGTCAGGCTGCATGGGCGTCCTCCGGCCGGGGATGGATGGAAACGGCGTCGACCGGGCAGGCGGACACGCAGGCGCCGCAGCCGGTGCAGGCCTGGGCGTCGACGGCGCCCTGCGCCGCGCCGCCGGGCATGAGTGTGAAGCGGATGGCCGATTCCGGGCAGGCGTCCCGGCAGCTTCGGCAGACGACCCGCTGGACCGCCAGACAGGACGGGCCGAGCGCGGCGGTCAAGGCCCAGGGCCGGGCCGCGCTGCGGTCGAAGACCGGGGCCGGGCAGGCGTCGGCGCAGGCGCCGCAGAAGCTGCACTCGCCCCGGCTGAAGTCGATCTCGGGAAAGCCGCCGTCGCCGGGGCGCAGGATGCCCTCCGGACAGGCGCGGGCGCAGGCCCCGCAGCGGGTGCACAGCGCGGTGAAATGGGCGATCCGGGACCAGGGCGGACGGACGGCGTCGGGTGCCGCGCGCAGCCGCCCCCGCAGGAAGCGCCGCCGTCCCGCATCGATCGTTTCGTCGGGGGTGTCGTCAGGGGTGTCCTTGGGCATGGCGCACCGCCGACCCGGTCAAACCGGCGGCGGCCCCGGCGGGCCCATGATCAACTGCGCCATCCAGACCAGGAAGCCGTAGCCGCCGACCACCGCGATGGACAGGATCGGCCAGATCACCACGGCCAGCAGCAGGAACATGGCGATTTCCCGCCGCCTCGCCTTGGGGTCGACGGCGACCGGAGCGGCGACGCCCGCTCGGGACGCAAACCGGTCGGGATGGGAGGACGCATCCCCGCGCTGCAATCGGTTCGTTGGCACTTTGGTCTCGGGACTACGGTCTTGGATAGCCCTACAACCCGCCGTCCCCCGCCCCGGTTCCGTTTCCCCTGCGGTCGGGTTATGCGTCGGCGGATGCCGGCTGGGATGCCGGGGGCCGGAAATAGACCTGATTGCGCTGTCCGATCTCCGGGATTTTGGCGAGATCGTCCGGGAGGACTTTCACCTCCCGGTCCACGTCGCGGAAGAATTTCTCCGCCGTGGCCGGCGCGTCGAGCACGAGCACGCGCGCGGGCTGATCCCCCGCGCCCTTGAAGGCATGCAGCACGCCGGCCGGCGCGTAGAGGAAATCGCCGCGCCCGTACACCTGCGCCTCCTCCCCCACCAGGAACCAGACCTGCCCGTCGAGGATGTAGTAAGCCTCGTCCCAGGGGTGGTCGTGCGGGGGCGGCCCCTGGTCCTTGGGAAGCGTCACTTCCATGATGGAAAAGCTGTGGTCAGTCCGCTCCGCCTCGCACAGGAAACGGACCTGCGTGCCGAGCACCGACAGCGCCTCGCCCTCACCCTGTTTCACCACAACCGCCTGCTTGCTCATGGCTGGTCTCCCTGTTATGATGTCATACAGTATGACATCAAGGCAGACAGCATGTCAATCACCCCTTCCTTGGTAGACCGGCACACCGACGCGACGCAGAAGCTGATCCTGGCGACGGCGCTGGATTTGCTGGAGCGGTCGAGCGTCGGCGAGCTGACCGTGCGCGCCGTGGCGAAGGAGGCAGGGATCTCCGAACGGACGATCTTCCGCTATCACGCCTCGCGCGACGACTTCCTGGACGCGGTGGCGCAGGCGGCGGCGCGCAGCCTCCAGACCCCGCCGCCACCGGCCCGCCTTGAGGATCTGCCGGAGTATCCGCGCGTCCTCTACACCCGCTTCGAGGAACGCGCGGGGCTGGTGAAGTCCGCCCTGCACACGGAGATTTTCGAGCGCATGCGCGTCATCACCGCCAACGAGCGCTGGCGCGCGGTGAAGGTCCTGATCGACGAGCGCGCCGGGCACCGGTCGGAGCATGACCGCAAGATCGCCGCCGCCAACCTCTGCTATTACCTCGCGGCAACGACCTGGCACTATTACCGCTTCTACTTCGGCTTCACGCTGGAAGACGCGATCGAGGCGGCGCGTTCCGCCCTGCGGCTGGTGATCGACGACGTTATGAGGCCGGACGGGGCTGTGTGACGTCACACAGGATCGTGAGCGCACTTGTACTTAGTTCCCTCTCCCCTCCGGGGAGAGGGTTAGGGTGAGGGGGTCCTGCATTTGCCGAGCGCTTCGGTCCCCCGACACCCCCCTCACCGGCCCTCCGGGCCACCCTCTCCCCGGAGGGGAGAGGGCTAAAATGCCAAGTGCAATAGCCCTGCACAGGACAGCCAGCACCCTTGACAGAAAGGGGTAGGGTTGAGACAACCCTCAAGTTCCTTTGCCCTCAAGTCCCTCCGCTGCCCCAGCCCGTGGCCCCGATGACTCCCGAAGCGCTCCGCAGTTTTCGTGAAGGCCGTGGCGAGAGCCAGGCCGGTTTCGCCCAGTGGCTGAACAGCCGCCTCGGCCGCAAATACGACAACGCCACCATCAGCCGCTGGGAATCGGGTGGCGAGCGCATCCCGGCCAAGGTGGCGGAGTTCATCGCGGAGGAAAGCAACCGCGCCGCCCGCGTCATCGCCATCGCCAACCAGAAGGGCGGCGTGGGCAAGACCACCACCGCGCTCAACCTCGCCTATGCGCTGGGCGAACTGGGCAAGCGCGTGCTGGTGATCGACGCCGACCAGCAGGCCACCTGCACCGAAGGAGCCGGCCTCGACCCCATCACCGTGCAGGACGAGCGCCGCGGGCTGGAGGACGTGCTGTTCGGCCAGACCGGCATCCGGCAGGCCATCGTCCCGCGCGAGGGGTTCGACATCCTGCCCTGCACCATCGCGCTGGCCGAGGCGCAGATCAAAATCCTGCTCGACCCGGACGACGGCCGCTACGTGCTGCGCGAACGGCTGGAGGAGGTTCAGCGCGACTACGACTTCGTCCTGATCGACTGCCCGCCCGAACTGGCGCTGATCACCGTGACCGCCCTGATCGCCGCCGATCAGGTGCTGATCCCGACCAAGGCCAGCCGGTACGACGTGCGCGGCATTCCGCTGATCATCGAGACCATCGGCAAGATCCGCCGCCGCCAGAACCCGAGCCTGAACATCCTCGGCATCCTGCCGACCATGTTCAACCGGGGCTTCGCCGTGGAGCAGCAGGTGCTGTCCGACCTGCGCACGCTGCTGGAGGGCAAGGCCCGCATCTTTGACCCCATCGCGCGCTCGACGGAGGTCGATCAGGCGACCTACGCCGGCGACCTGCCGATCCGCGTGCTGTCGAAGAGCCATTCCATCGGCGTCTACCGCAAGCTCGCCAAGGAGATCATCGATGGCTAAGAACTGGCGCAAGGCCGGCGGCGGGGCCGAGTCCCTGGCCAAGGGGTTGCAGAACGCCGGCTCGGACCTGCTGTTCGGCGGCGACGGGCACCTGCGCGACACGGTGGCGCTGCGGCTGTCCGACGTGATGCCGAACCCGGACCAGCCGCGCCGCTTCTTCGACGAGGCGGAGCTGCACCAGTTGGCCGCCTCGCTGCAAACGGTCGGGCAGCTGTCCCCCATCCTGGTCAAGCCGCACCCCAGGGAGACGCGCCGCTACCTGCTGATCGCGGGTGAGCGGCGCTGGCGCGCGGCGGGGCTGGCGGATCTCGGCACCATCGCCGCGCACATCCTGTCCGAGGACACGGACACCGACCAGATCGCGCTGATCGAAAACCTCCAGCGGGTGAACCTGTCCCCCGTGGAGGAGGCGGAGGGCATCCAGCGGCTGATCGACCGCCACGGCTACAGCCAGGAGCAGGCGGGCGCCCTGCTCGGCCGGTCGCGGACGGAGGTCAACACGACGCTGACGCTGCTGCGCCTGGACGCCGCGATCCGGCAGGCTTGTGTGACGTCACACCCCGACATGCCGAAGGCGCTGCTGCTGGAAATCGCGCGCATGGCGCCGGCCGAGCAGGCGCCGGCGTGGGAGCAGGCCACGGCCGGCACCCTGACCGTCCGCGCCGCGCGGACCCTGCGCAAGGGCAAGGAGGGCGAGGCGGACGCTCCGCCCACCGAGCGATCTCCCGCCCGCCCCTCCCCGGCCCGCTTCATCGCGGCGCTGCCGAAGTTGCAGGATGGGTTGGAGAGCGGGTTGGCGGCGCTGGAAGCGGAGCGGCGCGCGCTCAACGGCAAAGAGGCCGAGCGGTTGAAGGCCCTGCGCGCGCGGCTGGATGACTATGCCCGGATGATCGACCGCATCCTCGACCAGCCCTGACCGTCCCATCCTCAGCTTCGGGAACCCGTCCCATGCCGCAAGACGCCGATGCACGCGGAAGCCTCCTGCAAACGCTGATCGAGCGTCTGCGCGGTCTGGCCGGCACCGGTGAGGATCTGAAGGCGATCGCCGCCGCGTGCGAGGACGCGCGGGACGCCGGTCTGGCGCACGACCCCGCCCTGATGGCGGCGCTGGACGCCGCGGCCGCCGATCTCGACCCGATCCTGCGCGAGTCGGCGCTGGCCTGTGTGTCCGGGGACCTGCGCCATTACCTGCGCATTCTCGACATGCTGGAGAATGTGCTGGATCTGGCGCCGCTGGAGGGGATCAACCAGATCTACTGGTGCATGCAGCGCCAACTCTTCCTGCTGCGCATGGATGGGGCGACCGTGCCGGACTTCGTGCCGTCCCGGCTTTTCCCCTTCTATGAACGGTTCCTTCGTGAGATCGGGCGCCGCCTGGACGCGCGCCCGTCGCCGCGCCCGACGGGGTCGCCCTCCTCCGGGCGCGTCGTCATGGTCACCAACCAGTTCCTGTCGACGTACCATCAGCCCTCGCGCGACCTGCTCCAGCAGGCCGTTTTCCTCCAGGCGCGGTGCGGGCGAGAGGTGCTGATCCTGAACACCAACATGATGCCGGACCGCTATTACAGCCCGTTCGTTCCCCCCTTCGCCGCGGCTGTGGAGGAGCAACTGTCCGGCGAACAGGTCGTCGAGTTCGAGGGGCATCGCCTGCGCATCCTGTCGTCCCTGGAGCCGGGCATCACGGCCGCCAAGGTGAAGGGCTTTTTCGCGGCGGTGGAGGCCTGCGATCCGGATGTGGTGGTCGCGTTCGGTGGGTCGGTGGTCGTCGCCGACCTGATGGCGCCCGCGAGTCCCCTTCTGTGCATGCCGACCACCACCGGCATGCCGGTCTCCCTCGCCGACATCGTTCTGGATTTCGGGAGCACGACCCCGCCGGCCGGTGCCGGACCCATGGCCAAGGCATGGCGTCCCTTCCGCCTGGGGCTGTCGCTGCGCCGGGACGGCACCCCATCCTCCCGCGCTGAGTTCGGCATTCCCGACGACGCCTTCGCCTGCGTGGTGGTCAGCAACCGTCTGGACGCCGAGGTCGGCGCCGATTTCCTCCATCTGCTGGAGCGTCTTCTGGACGCGGTGCCTCATGGTCTGGTGCTGTTCGCGGGCGTGGCGGACGCCCTGCCCGACCGGCTGGCCCTGTCCCGGCATGCCGGCCGGCTGCGGTGGCTCGGCTACGTGGATCGCGTGGATGGGCTGATGGGTGTGTGCGACCTGTACCTCAACCCGCGCCGGACCGGCGGCGGGGCGAGCGCGGCGCAAGCCCTGGCGGCGGGTGTTCCGGTGCTCTCCTTCACCGGGGGCGATGTGGCCAGCGTTGCCGGCCCGGCCTTCCTCGTGGACGGCGCGGACGCGTTCGTCGGGCGCGCGGCGGCCCTGGCCGGCGACCCCGCCCTGCTGGACCAAGCCCGTGGCGAGGCGCGGACCCGCTTTGCCGCGCTCGCCGCGGAAGGAAACGACGCCTCGCGGCTCGCCGCCTATCTGGACGAGGCGGTCGCCCTGTTCCATCAGCGGGCGTGAGGCTGGCGATGCGCTTCCTTCTGTGCGGCCAAGGAACGTCGGAAATCCTGTGGTCCGTGCACGCGGCGCTGGTCGATCTGGGGCACGAGTCGGTCCTGGCCTTGCCCGACATCTCGCAGGACGTGATCGACCGTCCCATCGACGGCCTCTTCGTGTTGAATCTGTTCGAGATTCCGCGGGACACCGTGGAGATGCTGATCGCCTATGTGGCGAGCCTCGGCCGGCGTCCCTTCGTCGTCCATATCTGCCTGAAGCACCCCCTGGAGGAGATCGGCGCCACCACGCCGGACGAGGTTCGGGACGCGGACCGCTGGATGGCGCGGCAGGGCATCGCGCTGTGGTGCATGTGTCCGGGCACGGCCGAGCAATGTTCCCGGCTCGGGCTCACGCGGGTGTTCCATGCGCCGCTCGGCGTGCATCGGTGGGTCTACGCCCGGCGTTCCGGCGAGGATGGCCGGATCGAACTGTACAAGCGCTGGATGTCGCGGACGGACCCCGATCTCGTCCGCTATCCCTACGCGTCCATGAAGGGAGAGGCCGACGCCGACGACGCGGGCGCGCTGGTGGCGGACCGCATCCTCTATCTGGGACAGGGCTGGCCCGATGAGGAGGTGGCCGCCGATCCCGCCCTGTCCCACACCGCCTTGCGGGTCGCGGAGGTCATGCGCGCGCAGCCGGCCCTGCACCGGACGCAGGCCATGGACGCCTGCGGGCTGGAGTCCATGGCGGCGGACCCCGCCTGGACGCTGGCCTTCAACAAGGCGTTCAAATTTGCCTTCGCCGTGGAAAACCGGCGACGCTTCGCCCGCGCCCTGCGGACGGCCTTCGGGGACAGGCTGTCCATCTGGGGAAACGGCTGGGATCGTTTCGGGATCGAGGCGCACCCCGTGTCGTCGAAGCCGCGGAACGTCTATCACGCCGCTGCCGCCTGCGTGGACTTCGGAAGCCTTGCGTTCGACACCGCGGCCTTCCCCAGGACGCTGGAGATCATCAAGCGGGAAGGCTTGCTGGTCAGTTGGCAGCACGTCGACAGCGCCCGCCTGTTCGGCCCGCAGGAGCGCGACCTGACCTTCGTGGACGAAGACGACGCCGTTCGCACGCTGGCGAATCTGCTTGGCGATGCGGACAGGCGCCGGCGGCTCAAGTCCGCTCATCTGGACTGGGTGTTCGACAATCTTGCGCTTGAGACGATCCTTGACCGGATCGTGGGCGGGGCATCGGCCTAGCACCCTTCCCCCGGCCGTCTGGGCGGAACAGGGGCCGGCGCGGCGCCGAAGGATCGGCCTCGCTCCAGCCCCCGTCCCGGGACGTCCGCGCGGTCTGGCGGGGGTCGCCTCGTCCGCCCGGCTTGGGCGGCGCGCTGGACGTCACGGCCCCGGTTTTCTTGGCCTATCCTTGGCCGCGATTGCTGGTTCCTATTTCTGGGCGTTGGCCGCGACGAAGTTTTCGATCTTCGCCAGCAGCAGCGGCGGGGTCTGGAGCATCGGATAGTGCCCGGCGTTCTGGATCGTCTCGACCGTCAGGTTCTTGTAGGCCTGCTCGAACTTCGGGCGTTCGGTCGCTTCCTGGTAGAACGGAATGTCGTCGGCCCCGGTGATGAGAAGCACCGGCAGGTCCAGCCCCGTGACGGCGGCGCTGACGTCGGTGCCGGTGAACATCTTGAGGTAGCCGAGCATCGCCTCCGGCCCGGTTGCCCGGCGGGCGATGGCCATCTTGTAGTCGATCCAGCCGTCCGTGTAGCGCTGGGCCACCCGCGCCTTGATGGCGCCGCGCATGGCGTCGTCGGTGTCGATCACCGTCGCCAGCTTCTTGAAGCCCGCCTCGTCCGTCTTGAAGCCGGAGGCCGGGACCGGGGTCACGGCGGTCAGGCTCTTGATCCGGGACTTGTCCTTGGCGGCCATGGCCTGGGCGATCAGCCCGGACATGGAATGGCCGACGACGTGGAAGCGCTTGTGCCCCAGCTTGTCCATCAGCGCGAACATGTCGCCCACGGCCTCGTCAGCCGTGTAGTCGCCCTTGATGTCCTTGGACCAGCCATAGCCGCGCAGGTCGGCGAACACGTAGGTGAAGGACTTCCGGTTCAGGAAGGGCAGCAGGCCGCTGTAGTTGCTGTGGTCGCCCATCCACTCGTGCATGACGAGGATGGCCTCCGGCCCCTCGCCGACCACCTCATGACCGATGATGGTCGGGCCGGCCTCGGCCACCTGGGAAGCGGTGCGGGCCTGCGACGGCTCCGCCGCCATCGCCCCCGCCCCCGGCGCCAGCGTCACGGCGCACAGCGCGCCGACCACCAGGGCCGAGCGCCGGAGGAAGAGAGAGACCGAACGGGAGGCCGGGCGGGAGATGGGCGAGCGCATGCGGTGTCAATCCTCCACTCTGGAATGATCTGCGGCCGTCGCAGCGGCCACCGAAATTAGAATATCGGCTGAATTTGACACCAAAGCTTATGCGGAAATACCGGCAAAGTCAATTTACGATGGAACATCATCAGCCGCATTGCGACCGCGCGCAACGAAAAACGCCCGCCCCGCCGGCCGGAGCGATCCGGTGGCGGAACGGGCGTTTTTCACCCGGACAAGCCGTGAGGCGGCTTGCTGAACGGCTTACTGGTAGTGCAGGCCGCCGTTGATATTCAGCGTGGAGCCGGTGATGTAGCCCGCCAGATCGGAGGCGAGGTACGACACGGCGCCGCCGATTTCCTCCGGCCGGCCCAGACGCTTCATCGGGACGGAGTCGATGATGCCCTGGCGGATGTCGTCGCGGATCGCCATGACCATCTCGGTGCCGATGTAGCCCGGCGCGATGGCGTTGACGGTGACGCCCTTGGTCGCCAGCTCAGCGGCCAGCGCCTTGGTGAAGCCGATGACGCCGGCCTTGGCGGCCGAGTAGTTGGTCTGGCCGGCCTGGCCCTTCACGCCGTTCACCGACGAGATGTTGATGATGCGGCCCCAGCCGCGCTCGGCCATCTTCGCCGACACCTGCTGGGTGACGTTGAACAGGCTGGACAGGTTCGTGGCGATCACCGCATCCCACTGCGCCTTTTCCATCTTCGGGAAGAACTTGTCGCGGGTGATGCCGGCGTTGTTCACCAGGATGTCGACCGGGCCCAGGTCGGCTTCGATCTTCGCGACCATCGCCTTGCAGCTCTCGAAATCGGAAACGTCGCCCTCGGCCACGTAGAACTTGAAGCCGGCCGCCTCCTGCTGGCCCAGCCACTGCGCGGCGGGCTGGAAATTGGGCAGGCAGTTGGCCGCCACGAGGTAGCCGTCCTTGGCCAGCGCCTGGCAGATGGCGGTGCCGAGGCCACCCATGGCACCGGTGACAAGCGCGATCTTCTGAGACATTCCTATAACTCCACTCTAACGAAAGGCATGTGCCCAAAGGCATGTGCCCAAAGGTATGTGTTTGGGGGTAAACACGAATGGTTGCGCTTTGATGAAGAAACAATGTTGTTTCCGGGTTTCATCACCACCGCGCCGTTCTTTCCGTCCCCCCAAGGACCAACCGTCGCGGCGGGCGCACCATAGGCCATGGCAACGCCCCCGCCAACGTGCCGCAATATCGCACGTGGACAGCGCCAAGTTGTCGGAGTGGCTATCGGGACAAAGCGACACGTTGCCGCAGGCTTCCGGCGGAAACCATGTCGCGGGTCGCGGGAAGGATGCGGAACGGGGAAAAGTGCCTGTTCCGGGGGCCTATCGGAACATGGCAGGAGTGGAGGGGCTCGAACCCCCAACCCCCGGTTTTGGAGACCGGTGCTCTACCAATTGAGCTACACTCCTGTCGCCGCTTGCCAGCGGGACGCCGCTTTTAGGCGATTTCGCCGCCGCGTTCCAGCAGAAAGCGCGGCTGGCCCGGAAAAAATCGGACCTGTTGACGCGAATACCGGTCAAGGCCGGCCAAGGGAGGAGCCCTCGGCGGCCTCCAGCGCGACCTTCGCCAGTTCCATCAGCTTGTCCTCCACCGCGGCGGCATCAAAGCCCGGGCTGTCCGCCAGCGAGTCGCGCAGGCGCATCGCGATTAGTTCCCCGGTGTGGTGCTTGTCGTACAGGTGAACGTCGCCCAGCGCCGAGGCGACGCGCTTCAATTTGTCCCGGTCCATAGTCATTCTCCCTGGGTCCATTCTCCCTGCTCACCAGGACGGCAACAAGCCTTCCGGACTTTGGTTCTGAGCGTCCGCCTTTGTCGCGGGCAAACCAAAGGTAACTACTCACGGGGCTGGCTGAGCCTGGGCTGTTGTCGAGGCGCTGCGCGCATTGGGGGTGGTTGGCGATCCGGTGTTGCGTTTGGTTGGCCGGACGTGAG
>NZ_JBPXMQ020000052.1:0-34083 GCF_053470405.2 Azospirillum mesophilum | reverse complement strand
GCTCAACCCAACCTACGGAAAAGCACTACGGAAAGGTGCGATTGTAGGTTGGGTTGAGCGCAGCGAAACCCAACAATTACCGCCTACTGCTTCCCCTCGCCGAAGCTGAGATGCACGCCCAGCACCTCGGCGGCGATCTTGGCGACGGACAGGTCGATGGGGGGCGGGGCGACGTTCACCCCCTTGCGCAGGGCCTCCGTGACGATCTCCAGCACCCGCAGGCGGGCGAACCACTTGGAGTTGGCCGGGACGGCGTGCCAGGGTGCTGCGTCGGTGGAGGTCTTGTCGAACATCGCCTCGATGGCCTTGGCGTAGTCGTCCCAGCGGGCGCGGTTGCGCAGGTCCTCCTCCGTCAGCTTCCAGCGCTTGTAGGGGTTGGTCAGCCGTTCGCGGAAGCGGTCGAGCTGTTCCTCCGGCGTGATGTGCATGAAGAACTTGATGATGCGGGCGCCGTCGTCGGTCAGCATCCGCTCGAACTCGACGATCTCGTCATAGGCGCGCTTCCACTCGTCCTTGTCGGCGAAGCCCTCCACCCGTTCCACCAGCACGCGGCCGTACCAGGAGCGGTCGAAGATGGCAAAGGTGCCGGGGGCGGGCAGGCGGGTCCAGAAGCGGTAGAGATAATGCTTTCCCTGCTCCTCGGGCGAAGGGGCGCTGATGGGCCAGACGTGGAAGCCGCGGGGGTCGAGCGGCTCGGTCAGGCGACGGATGCAGCCGCCCTTGCCGGCGGCGTCCCAGCCTTCGAACACAAGGATGGCACGGCGCTTTTCGTGCCAGTAGGTCTGCTGGATGTGCAGCAGCTCCTTCTGGAGCTTGTCGAGTCGGCGTTCGTACTCCTCCTTGGAGTCGATGGTCGCCGCCTTCATGTCCAGCTTGTCGAGCCGGATTTTGCCGTTCCCGTTGCCCATACGCCTTCCTTCCGCTGCGGGCGGCGGCGGAACCTTCGCGCTTTCCCTGGGTTGAGCGCGTGCGCCCCGCCGGGCTTCCGTCCCCGGTCTGCCTCGATCCCATAGGGGGTCGTCCGGATTGTCAACCGGCAAGCGAGGCGGGTGTGCCGCAGCCCGACCATGAGGAATGCCGATGGCCACCGCTGGACCGCGCATCTACAACCTGTTCCCCACCCTGATCGGCCCGGTTCGCGACTGGGCGGGGCATCTGCCGCGCATCCAGGGGATGGGCTTCGACTGGCTGTTCCTGAACCCGATCCATTACCCCGGCTTTTCCGGCAGCCTGTACGCGGTGAAGGACTATTACCGGCTGCACGACCGCCTGCAGGGCGGTTCGCCGGAGCACCCGGACGAGCTGCTGCGCGCCTTCACCGCCGAGGCGCGGCGGCACGGGCAGTCGGTGATGTTCGACCTCGTCATCAACCACACCGCCAAGGACGCGCTGCTGGTCGGCGAGCATCCGGACTGGTACCGCCGCGACGGCAACGGGGAGCTGTACAGCCCGCGCGCCGTGGACCCGGTGGACCCGTCGCTGGTCACGGTGTGGGGCGACCTCGCCATGCTCGACTACGACAAGGCGGAGGCGCGCGCCGGGCTGATCGAGCACTGGACCCGCTACCTGCGCCATTACATCGGGCTGGGCGTGAAGGGCTTCCGCTGCGACGCCGCCTACCAGATCCCGGCGGAGGTCTGGCGCACGCTGATCGACGCCTCCCGCGCCGTCGATCCGGAGGTGACATTCTTCGCGGAGACGCTGGGCTGCACGGTGGAGCAGGTGCGCGACCTGTGCGGCGCGGGCTTCGACTTCCTGTTCAACAGCGCCAAGTGGTGGGACTTCAAGGCCGACTGGCTGCTGGACCAGTATGAGGAGTTCCGCTGGATCGCGCCCTCCATCGCCTTCCCGGAAAGCCACGACACCGACCGCCTTGCGGCGGAGGTCGGCAGCCAGGACACGGAGCGGCTGGCCGCCCACCTGAAGATGCATTACCTGTTCGCGGCCGCCTTCTCCACCGGCGTGATGATGCCGGTCGGCTACGAGTACGGCTTCACCCGCAAGCTGGACGTGGTGCAGACCAAGCCGGAGGACTGGGAGCCGCCGAAGCTGGACCTGACCGGCTTCGTCGGGCGGGTCAACGCCATGAAGGCGGACTCGCCGGCCCTGAATGTGGAGGGGCCGCAGCGCCGCGTCACCTCCCCCCACAACCCGGTGGTCGGGCTGGTCCGCAGCACCGACGGCTGGGCGAACGGGTCCGGGGCCAATGGAACCGAGGGCGGATGCTCGGTCGTCCTCATCAACCCCGACGAGGGGCAGGCGCACCCCATCGACCCCGGCCCGGTGCTGGCCGCGACCGGCGGCGGCTACGCCGACTTCGAGGACGTGACGCCGGACGCGGGGCCGGTTCCCTTCGAGCCCGGCCGCGAACTCCGCCTGCGCCCGCTGGAGATGCGCGTCTTCCGCGCCCGCCCGGCGCAGAAGCGGCCCATCGAGCTGAGCCACCTGGGCGAGCAGGGGCCGAAGCACGACACGGAGTCCCGCGCCCGCATGGACGAGCTGGCGGCGCGGCGCGTCACCATCGAGAACGTCTATCCGGAGATCGACTCCGGCCGCTTCGCGGTCAAGCGGGTGGTCGGCGACGTGATGGACGTGTGGGCGGACATCTACACCGACGGCACCTTCGTCCTGTCCGCGCGCGTCATCTACCGCCCGGTGGACGAGGAGGCGTGGCGCGAGGTGCCCATGACCCTGTTCGAGAACGACCGCTGGGTCGGCAAGGTGCCGCTGACCCGCAACACCCGCTACCAGTACAGCATCCTGGCGTGGCGCGACGTGTGGGAAAGCTGGCGCGCCGACTTCACGAAGAAGCACGACGCCGGGCTGGACGTCAGCCTGGAGTTGATCGAGGGCCGGCGCTTCATCGAGCATTCCGTGGGCTTGAGCGAAGGAGAGGGCCGCGCCGCGCTGGAGCGGGTGGTGGAGCGGATGAACGCTCTCCAGGGCCAGGACCTCGTCACCTACGCCCTGTCGGACGAGCCCCGGCAGGCCATGGCGCGCTATGGGGAGCGGCAGTACCTGTCCCGCTACGGCTGCGACCTGGAGGTCTATGTGGACCGCACGGCCGCGCGCTATTCGGCGTGGTTCGAGATCTTCCCGCGCTCCGCCTCGCCCGACCCGTCGCGGCCGGGCACCTTCGACGATGTGGCGAACATGCTGCCCTTCATCCGGGACATGGGCTTCGACGTGCTGTACTTCCCGCCGATCCACCCCATCGGGCGCAGCTTCCGCAAGGGGCGCAACAACACGCTGAACCCCGCCCCGGACGATCCCGGCGTGCCCTACGCCATCGGGGCGGATGAGGGTGGCCACACCGAGATCGACCCGATGATCGGCGACCATGAGGGCTTCCGGCGGCTGGTGAAGGAGGCCAAGCGGCACGGCATCGAGATCGCGCTGGACTTCGCCGTCCAGTGCTCCCCCGACCATCCCTGGGTCAAGCAGCACCATTATTGGTTCTATTGGCGCCCGGACGGCACGATCCGCTACGCTGAGAACCCGCCCAAGAAGTACCAGGACATCGTCAACGTCAGCTTCTACCGCGAATCCTACCCGGACCTGTGGTACGCGCTGCGCGACGTGGTTCTGTTCTGGTGCGACGAGGGGGTGCGCATCTTCCGCGTCGACAACCCGCACACCAAGCCCTTCCCCTTCTGGGAATGGATGATCCGCGAGGTGCAGGACCGCTACCCCGACGCGCTGTTCCTGGCCGAAGCCTTCACCCGGCCGAAGCTGATGAAGCGGCTGGCGAAGCTGGGCTTCACGCAGTCCTACAGCTACTTCACCTGGCGCAACACCAAGCCGGAACTGACCGAGTACCTGACGGAACTGACCCAGGGCGAGTCCAAGGACTACATGCAGCCCAACTTCTTCGCCAACACGCCGGACATCCTGCCGCCGATTCTGGTCCATGGCGGGCGGCCCGCGCACATGATGCGCGCCGTGCTGGCCGCCACCCTGTCGGGGGTCTACGGCCTCTACACGCCCTATTTCGTGTGCGAGGCGGACCCGTATCCTGGCAAGGAGGAGTACAACCACTCCGAAAAATATGAGATCCGGCACTGGGACTGGAACAAGCCCGGAAACATCGTCGGCTACGTCAAAAAGCTGAACGAAATCCGGCGCGAGAACCCGGCGCTGCACAAGTTCACCAACCTGCGCTTCTACAACGCCTTCGACGACAACATCCTGCTGTACGGCAAGATGACGGAAGCGAAGGACAACATCGTCCTGATCGCCGTGAACCTCGACCCGCACAACGGCCACGGCGGCACCATCGAGGTCCCGCTGTGGGAGCTTGGCCTTCCCGACGGAGCCCACGTCCAGGTGGAGGACCTGTTCAGCGGCCACCGCTTCACCTGGATCGGCAAATTCCAGCACGTCTGGCTCGACCCGCACCAGAACCCCGCGGCGATCTGGCGGATCAAGCCGCCGGGGGTGTAGGCCCGGTCTGCCGGCATCGAATTGGGCGCCGTTGTGCAGATTGTGCAGGCCGCGCGTCATGCACAACGGCGTGGAGGGGCGGAATATCCTTTTGTAGCAATGACTTGGATGTGGCTGCGTCCGTGCTTGCGTTGTGCATCGATGCACAACGGAGCGCGGGCGTGCAACGTCCTTCATTGACAGGAAAAGTAACCTATCTCGCGATATGGCGCAAGATTTGGAATGGTGTGCCGGCGTCGCCAAATGTACCATTCGATGGTACCAAGCTCGCATATGGAGGCGGGGGTATGAGCGAACCGGCACGCAAGACTCCGCGAATGACCGTCGCGGAGTTCGTTGAATGGGACGACGGCTCGGGCATTGATTACGAGCTTTATCTGGGCGAGCCCGTGCCGCGGCACATTCGCTACATCAACGGGCGCCCCGTGGCGCAGGCTGCTGCGTCGGCCGAGCACGCCGCCATCGTCGCGAATGTCGGGGGCGAATTGCGGAACCGGCTGCGGCCCCCATGCCGGGCGTTCAGCGACGCGGGCGTGGCGCGTCCGGACGACGACCGCTCCTACTTCAAGCCCGACGTGCTGGTATCCTGCACCCAAGGTCGGATCCCCGGCTGGATCGTCCCGAACCCGGTCTTTATCGTCGAGGTGCTGTCGCGCGGTACCGCCAGCTTCGACGAAGGGGCGAAGCTGTCCGCATATTGCGCGTTGCCCAGCGTACAGGCCATTCTGTTCGTCGAGACGGGAAAGCCTCAAGCTCGCCTTGTCCGCCGCAACGGCGACCATTGGGAACTGGACTTCCTGAACGGCTTGGAAGCGTCCGTTCGCGTCGACTCGCTCGACCTGGAACTGCCCATGGCCGAGATCTATCGGGGTGTGGTGTTCGAGGAATAGCTTGCAGGAATCCGGTGGAGTTGGCCGCCGTCAAGGAGATGGTCCGTAACATCAAAGGCTCTGGCCGGACCGCCTCTCATGCACAGGCATCGGGCGTTCGTCCGGCGTGTTCCAGGACGCCACCCATGCCTTGATCCGGTCGAAGGGGATCAACTGACCGGCGTCGGCCTGCTCGATGCCTTCTTCGATGGCATCGAGATCCTCGTCCGTTGGGCGAGGTTTCGGATAGCCGACCGTCATCGTTTCGCTCCCGAATTTTGAGCCATCACCAAAGATACGGCTTCGGCGATGGTCCGGGAAGGCATTACCCCTTCACGGCCTCCCTTTCCTCCACCCAGGCCGGGTAGCGCAGGCTCAGGGTGTGTTCGCGGTCGTTCATGTCCAGCACGGGGCGGCGCACCGACGGATCCGCGCGCATGGTGTCCTCGCCGGCCATGTGGACGATGCCCAGGCGGCGGTTCGGCAGGTAGTATTCGACCAGCTCCCGCTTGTCCGGGTCGAAGCGCCAGGGGCCGATGTAGTTGCACCATTCCGGCAGAAGCTCGATGGGCAGCCCATCCAGGTAGATGGCGCCGGCCATGGCGAGCTGGTCGGAGGTGAACAGCCGGCCTTTCTTCAGCACCCGGACCTGCCAGCGCTGGAAGGCCGCCCAGTGCGGGGCGTCGGCCTTCAGGGCGTAGGCGCCGGCGTTCAGCGTCGGGCGGGTGGCGAGCGCGCGGCATTCCGCCCCCGACAGGCCGGCGCGGCGGGCGTTCTTGTAGAGGATGGAGCGCACCCGCGCGAAGCGCCCGAACAGCCAGCTCAGCCGCAGTTCCGTCTCCGCGAAGCGGCCGAACTGGGCGACGATGGCGAAGCGTCCGGTGGCCGCCCCCCGGCGCAGGAGGTCGATGGCGTCCCAGTCCTGCACCCAGGCGTCGGCGTCGACCCAGATCACCGTGTCGTAGCCGGGGAAGTAGGTCGGCAGGTGCAGCTTCGCGAGGTTCGCCTTCAGGTGGATGCGGCCGCGCAGGCGGCGCGCCGGGATCTCCACCGGCCAGGGCGGGGTGACGACCTTCACGCCGTCGGCCCGCAGCGCGGCCTTCTGCTCCTCGGTCAGGCCGGAGTCCACGACGCCGATGGGGCAGTCCTCCGCCGGCTTCAGCGCGCGCAGGGAGGCGACCAGCTCCTGAATGAGCGGACAGTAACGGGAATCGCCGCCGGTCACGACGATGAAGGAGCCTAGCGAAGTCATGGGATTTTTGGGGGATTTTCGCGCGGTGGGTGTCCGGTCGGACGAGGTATCGCCGCACGGTGATGCTGGTATGCGAACAAGTCAAGGCGGGAACGTCCGCGCTTCGAAACATCTGGTATTTGTTACAAAGCATCTATAAATAACGCCACTTTTCGTTTCGGGCGTTCCATCAGGTGCATATTGCAGTATCGGCTCGACGACGAAGCGTCGCTGTGCTCGATCGAAATCCTCGCCGAAGCGGTCGAGCGCATCATCGTGAAAGGCGTGCTGGAACTGCGAATGTTCCGCAACGCCCTGCGCGCCGCGGTCGCCACTCCGACTCCGGAGGCGGTGAAGAACGCCTACGCCATGTTCGCGCGGGTCGACCGTGACTACCGCCGCCTGATCGCGCACGAGGCGCTGACGATCGCCGCCCAGCAGAAAGGCCGCTACAAGCCGAAACCCCGCGTGGTCCGCCGGGCGCGGGTTGGCTGATACCATGTTCGAAAATTTCTGACTTTTCGAACATGGTATCGGCCGCGTCGGCGGCCGCGGCCCGCGAGGGCCGAAGCCTGCGTCGCGTGTGAACGCAGCGGTCCGAATGTTTCGGACCGCGTATGGCAACGTACACGTTGCAATTTGTCGAAAATTCGATCGGTGACTGTCGCGATTTGCGGCAAGTTGTCCAGGCCCCGTCGTAGGCGGACGGTGCTATGATCGTGGCGGCGCGCGCGCTCGCCTCGCCAGTCCTCCCGCCAGACAGTCAGGGTCGCATGAAGTCCCCGGTGCAGTTTCCTTGGAAGAAGGAATACACGGTCGGCAACGAGTTCATCGACGCCCAGCATCGCACGCTGCTGGAACTGGCGGAGCTCCTGCACATCGCGGTCAATGCCGGGCAGGGCTACAAGGTCATTCAGAACGCCTTTGCCGCGCTGCAGAAATACACACAGGAGCATTTCGCGGACGAGGAGCGTTTCTGGGCGGGCTCCAAGAGCACGACCGTGAACGCGCATCGCCGTGTTCATCGGGAAATCGCCGAGGAACTGGCCGCGCTCCGCCATGAGGAGGAGTTCGGCGTCGTCTTCTGCACGCCCAACGAACTGTCCAACTGGGTCGTGCACCGCCTGATCGCGCATTTCATCGAAGAGGACCAGGGCGCCTACCTCGGCCTGCCCAAACCCGCCGGGCGGGCCAAGGGGTAAAGCGGATTGCGATCCGCTTTGGACCGCGACGGCGGTCCCGGCCGCCCATGCGGCCGAAGCCCGGCCTATCGCGGGAACTCTGTTCCCGCTGGCGGCAGGCGGATGCCACAGGCATCCGCTGAGAGCCGGCAAGTGAGGCCATTTGAATCTAAAGCGAACGGACGTTCGCTTTAGGAGAGTCCCCGGAAACGGGAAGGGCGGAGGACCGCGGCACCGCGCGGCCCTCCGCCCCCCGTTGCAAGCCCGGCCGAATCGTCTGGCCGACGCGGTCATCCTAAACCGTTCCGTCTTTGTTCGCAATCCCCGTTTGTGGTGCCGCCATCGGGTGCCGCTATCGGGGGTTGGACAACGCACTTTGGCTTCGCTGCGGAACGGTCCCCCGGATTGCGTGGTTTATGTCGTTGCGCGTGGGGCCTCGACCGCCCCCGGCGGTTCCCCCGACAGACATCTCGGAGTGGCGGCGGCGGCATGAAAAGCTTGGACAACGGCCGGATCGACCGGAATGACACGTTCTGGTACAAGGACGCGGTCATCTACCAGCTTCATGTGAAGGCGTATTTCGACGCCGACAACGACGGCATGGGCGACTTCGCCGGCCTGACGCAGAAGCTCGACTACATCCAGGAACTGGGCGTCACCACGCTGTGGCTGCTGCCCTTCTATCCGTCGCCGCTGCGCGACGACGGGTACGACATCGCCGACTACAAGGCGGTCAACCCGTCCTACGGCAACCTGCAGGACTTCCGGCGTTTCCTGCGCGAATGCCACGAGCGCGGCCTGCGGGTCATCACCGAGCTGGTCATCAACCACACCTCCGACCAGCATCCGTGGTTCCAGCGCGCCCGGCAGGCCAAGCCCGGCTCGAACCACCGCAACTTCTACGTCTGGTCCGAAACCGACCAGAAATACCAGGGCACGCGCATCATCTTCTGCGACACGGAAAAGTCCAACTGGACCTGGGATTCCGAGGCGCAGGCCTATTTCTGGCACCGCTTCTACGCGCACCAGCCCGACCTGAACTTCGACAACCCGAAGGTCTTGCAGGAGGTGCTGAACGTCATGCGCTTCTGGCTGGACATGGGGGTGGACGGGCTGCGGCTCGACGCCGTGCCCTACCTGAAGGAGCGCGAGGGCACCAACAACGAGAACCTGCCCGAAACCCACGAGGTGCTGAAGCAGATCCGCGCCGAGATCGACAAGGGCTACAGCGACCGCATGCTGCTGGCCGAGGCCAACCAGTGGCCGGAGGACGTGCTGCCCTATTTCGGCGACCTGGAGAAGGGCGGGGACGAGTGCCACATGGCCTTTCACTTTCCGCTGATGCCGCGCATCTACATGGCCGTCGCCATGGAGGACCGGCACCCCATCGCCGACATCATGCGCCAGACCCCGGACATCCCGGACCCCTGCCAGTGGGCCATCTTCCTGCGCAACCACGACGAGCTGACGCTGGAGATGGTGACCGACCGGGAGCGGGACTATCTCTGGGACTTCTACGCCGCCGACCGGCGCATGCGCATCAACCTGGGCATCCGCCGGCGGCTGGCCCCCCTGTTGCAGAACGACCGCCGCAAGATCGAGCTGCTGAACAGCCTGCTGATGTCCATGCCCGGCACGCCCGTCGTCTATTACGGCGACGAGATCGGCATGGGCGACAACATCTATCTGGGCGACCGCGACGGCGTGCGCACCCCCATGCAGTGGTCGCCCGACCGCAACGGCGGCTTCTCCCGCGCCGATCCGGCGCGGCTGTACCTGCCGGCGATCCAGGACCCGATCTACGGCTTCCAGGCGGTGAATGTGGAGGCGCAGCAGCGCAACCCGTCCTCGCTGCTGAACTGGATGAAGCGGCTGATCGCGGTGCGCCAGCAGCACAAGGCCTTCGGGCGCGGCGCCTTCCGGCTGCTCTACCCCGGCAACCGCAAGATCCTCGCCTACCTGCGCTGCCATACGACGGAGGAGGGGGAGGAGATCATCCTGTGCGTGGCGAACCTGTCGCGCTCCGCCCAGGCGGTTGAACTGGACCTCAAGCAGTTCCGCACCCGCGTGCCGGTGGAGATGCTGGGCCGCACCGTCTTTCCGCCCATCGGCGATCTGCCCTATCTGCTGACGATTCCGGCCTACGGATTCTACTGGTTCGCGCTGGCCGCGGAGGCCGAACTGCCCACCTGGCACGAGACGGTGCCGGAGCCGGTGCCCGACCTGCTGACCGTGGTGGTGCGCGAAGGCTGGCACAGCCTGACCAGCGGCCACGCGCGGGAGGAACTGTCGCGCGACATCCTGCAGGCCTACCTGCCGCAGCAGCGCTGGTTCGCCGCCAAGGACCGCCGGATCGAGAGCGCCCACGTCCCCATGTTCGCCCGCCTTGAGGGCCCGGGCGACGGCTTCATGCTGACCTGGACGGACGTGCGGCTGGGCGACCGTGGGCAGCAGTCCTACTTCCTGCCGCTGGCGATGAGCTGGGAGGAGAACGCCGGCAGCGCCGGCTGGCCGTTGCTGCCCTACACGCTGGCCAAGGTGCGGCGCGGGCCGCGCACCGGCGCGATGTTCGATGCCGTGCAGTCGGACGCCTTCACGCTCGCCCTGCTGGGGAACCTGCGCGAGGGGCGGGAGCTGCCGGCCTCCACCGGCGTGCTGCGCTTCACCCCGACCGCCCGCATGGCCGAACTGACCCTGCCTGAGGATGTGGAGGTCCGTCGGCTGGGCGTGGAGCAGAGCAACAGCTCCGTGCTTGTGGGCGCGCAGGCGGTGCTGAAGGTCTTCCGCCGCCTGACCCCAGGCGCCCATCCGGAGCTGGAGATGGGCCGCTTCCTGACGGAGGTCGCCGGTTATGCCAACACGCCGCCGCTGCTCGGCTCGGTGGAGCATGTGGCGGAGGACGGCACGCCGACGGCGCTGGTCGTCGTGCAGGCCTTCATCCGCAACCAGGGCGACGGCTGGACCAGCACGGTCGATTCGCTGGTGCGCGACCTGGACGACATCCGCATGGGCCTGCCCCAGACCAGGGAGGAGGGGGCGGACGGCGAGTCCTTCGAAATCCACATCGCCATGATGGCGACGCTGGGCCGGCGCACGGCGGAGCTGCACGGCGCGCTGGCCCGGCAGACCGGCGACCCGGCCTTCGATCCGGAGCCGGTGACCGCCGCCGACCTGAAGGCCTGGGCCGACGCCGCCCGGCGGCAGGCTGAGGTCGCCTTCGCTTGTCTGCCCGGCGCGCTCGACCGGATGGCGCCGCCCGTGCGGCAGCAGGCCGAAGGGCTGCTGGCCCGGCGCAACGAGGTGATGGACCGGCTGGCGGAGCTGGCCGACGTGCCGCCGCAGGGGCTGAAGACGCGCATCCACGGCGACTATCACCTGGGGCAGGTGCTGCGCGCGCAGAACGACTGGTACCTGATCGACTTCGAAGGGGAGCCCGCCAAGACGCTGGAGGAACGCCGCGCCAAGCTGAGCCCGCTGCGCGACGTGGCGGGCATGCTGCGCTCCTTCAACTACGCGGCCTGGGCGGCGCTGCTGCGCATTGACGAGCCGGGCGCGCTGGAGGGCACCGGCGCGGCATTGGAAGCCGCGCAGGACTGGGAACGGCGCAGCACCCAGGCCTTCCTGGACGCTTACCGCGACGCGTTGGGCGACGCGCTGGGAGACGGGCCGGGCCTGCCGTCGGACGAGGCGGTCGAGCGGCGCCTGCTGTCCCTGTTCCTGATGGAAAAGGCGCTCTACGAGATCGCCTACGAAGCCGCCCACCGCCCGAACTGGATCGGCATCCCGGTCAAAGGCGTGCTGGGCCTGCTGGATGGGACGGCATAAGTCATAGCGCCCATGGTGTGACAATCGCGGGGGCGGTATGTTCACACCCGAAGACGAAAGGCAGGAAAAAGGTCGAGCGATGCCGAACGACATCCGCACGGGGAGCCGGGCCGAGGAAAAGGACGCGTCGGAACAGAGGGCGTCGTCGCTGCGCGGCGGCATCGACGCGATCGTCCGCGCCGACCACGGCGACCCCTTCGCGATCCTGGGCATGCACCAGGACGGGGCGGACGGGCCGGTGGAGGTCCGCGTCTTCATCCCCGGCGCCCAGCGCATCTGGGTCATCGACAGCGCCAGCGGCGACCCGGTGGCCGAGGCGGAGATGGTCCAGGACGACGGCTTCTTCATCGCCGCCATGCCGGACCGGCGCCAGCGCTTCCGCTACCGGCTGCGCGTGCAGTACCCGCTGGCGACGTTGGAGTTCGAGGACGCCTACCGCTTCGGCGCGGTGCTGGGCGAGCTGGACATCCATCTGCTGGCCGAGGGCACGCACCTCAAGAGCTACGAGCGGCTGGGCGCCCACCCGCGCGAGGTGGACGGCGTGCAGGGCGTGGCCTTCGCCGTCTGGGCGCCCAACGCGCGGCGGGTCAGCGTGGTCGGCGACTTCTGCGACTGGGACGGCCGCCGCCTGCCGATGCGCAAGCGCGTCGAGGCCGGCGTGTGGGAGATCTTCGTGCCCCACGCCCAGGTCGGCGAGCGCTACAAGTTCGAGATCAAGGGCGCCGGCGGCGACCTGCTGCCGCTGAAGTCCGACCCCTACGCCTTCCAGGCGGAGATGCGGCCGCAGACCGCCTCCGTCGTGCATGGCCTGCCGAAATACGGCTGGAAGGACCGTGAGTGGCAGCACACGCGCGCCCACTGCGCCGAGCTGACGGCGCCCATCTCGATCTACGAGGTCCATCTGGGATCCTGGGCGCGGGTGCCGGAGGAGGGTGACCGCTTCCTGACCTACCGGGAACTGGCCGACCGGCTGGTTCCCTACGTCAAGGAACTGGGCTTCACCCACATCGAGATGCTGCCGATCACGGAGCATCCCTTTGACGGTTCCTGGGGCTACCAGCCGATCGGGCTCTACGCCCCGACCAGCCGCCATGGCACGCCGGAGGACTTCAAGTATTTCGTGGACGCCTGCCACGCGGCGGGCATCGGCCTGCTGCTGGACTGGGTGCCGGGGCATTTCCCGACCGACCCGCACGGGCTGGGCTGGTTCGACGGCACGCATCTCTACGAGCATTCCGACCCGCGCCAGGGCTATCACCAGGACTGGAACACGCTGATCTATAATTTCGGCCGGACGGAGGTGCAGAACTTCCTGCTGGGCAACGCGCTGTTCTGGCTGGACCAGTACCGGCTGGACGGGCTGCGCGTCGATGCCGTGGCCTCCATGCTCTACCTGGACTACAGCCGCAAGGCCGGGGAATGGATCCCCAACCAGTTCGGCGGGCGGGAGAACCTGGAGTCCATCGCCTTCCTGAAGCGCATGAACGAGCTGACCTACGGCCACCACCAGGGCATCATGACGGTGGCGGAGGAATCCACGGCCTGGCCGGCGGTGTCGCGGCCCGTGTATCTCGGCGGGCTGGGCTTCGGCTACAAGTGGAACATGGGCTGGATGCACGACACGCTGGAGTATATGGCGAAGGATCCCATCCATCGCCGTTATCATCACCACCAGCTGACCTTTGGTCTGATCTACCAGTTCTCCGAAAACTTCGTCCTGCCGCTGAGCCACGACGAGGTGGTGCACGGCAAGGGCTCGCTCATCAACAAGATGCCGGGCGACGACTGGCAGAAGTTCGCCAACCTGCGCGCCTATTACGGCTTCATGTTCGCCCACCCCGGCAAGAAGCTGCTGTTCATGGGCGGCGAGTTCGGCCAGTGGCGCGAGTGGAGCGAGGCCCGCAGCCTGGACTGGCACCTGCTGGAGGAGCCGCTGCACAAGGGCCTGCACGACCTCGTGCGCGACCTGAACCGCATGTACCGGGATTTGAAGCCGCTGCACCAGACCGACTGCGACCCCGCCGGTTTCGAATGGATCGAGGCCAACGACAGCGACAACTCCGTCCTCGCCTTCCTGCGCAAGGAAAAGGACGATCCGGAGCACCACGTCGTCGTGGTCTGCAACTTCACCCCGATCCCGCGGCACGGCTATCGGGTGGGCGTCTCGCTGCCGGGGCGGTATGAGGAGGTGGTGAACACCGACGCGGCGGAATACGGCGGCAGCGGCGTGGGCAACCCCGGCGGCGTCGCGACGGAGGACATCGCGTGGCACGGCCGCCCGCACTCGCTGAACGTGACGCTCCCCCCGCTGGGGACGGTGGTGCTGGAGCGGCGGGGGTAGGAGAAGCTCGGACGGTGCGGATGATGTTGGGTTTCGCGCCGCTCAACCCAACCTACGGGGCTGTCCATCCTCGTGCGTTCGTAGGTTGGGTTAAGCAAAGCGAAACCCAACGTCACGCCTGTTGCGGCCCTTGACGTTCCCGTCTTACCTCTCCTTTATTGCACCCTGCGGCCAGCTGTTTCGGCTATGCCGTTTTGCCATGTCGATCCGTCCTTCCGCCATCCCTTCCGATGAGCGTGCCCGTGGGGAGCGTCCCCTGATGTCCATCGCCACCGCCACGCGCACGGCCGTCTGGCCCGGCAAGCCCTATCCGCTGGGGGCGAACTGGGATGGGTTCGGCGTCAACTTCGCCCTGTTCTCCGCGCACGCCGAGAAGGTGGAACTGTGCCTGTTCGACCAGACCGGCCAGCGGGAGGTCGAGCGCATCGTCCTGCCGGAGCACACGGACGAGGTCTGGCACGGGTACCTGCCTGACGCGCGGCCGGGAATGCTGTACGGCTACCGTGTCCATGGGCCGTACGATCCGGCGGCGGGGCACCGGTTCAACCCGAGCAAGCTGCTGCTCGACCCCTACGCCAAGGCGCTGTTCGGGCCGTTCAAGTGGTCGGACGCCCATTACGGCTACCGGGTCGGCTCGACGCGCGAGGATCTGTCCTTCGACCGGCGCGACAACGCGCGCGGCATGCCGAAATGCCGGGTGGTGGACCGCGCCTTCACCTGGGGGCACGACCGGCACCCGCCGGTGCCCTGGTCGGACACGATCGTCTACGAGACGCACGTCGGCGGCTTCACCATGCGCCATCCGGAGGTGCCGCTTCCCCTGCGCGGCACCTTCGCGGGCATGTCCACCCACGCGGTGATCGACTATCTGAAGGCGCTGGGCATCACGTCGGTGGAGTTCCTGCCGGTGCAGGCCTACGCCGACGAACGGCATCTGGTGGCGAAGGGGCTGCGCAACTACTGGGGCTACAACACCATCGGCTTCTTCGCGCCCGAGCCGCGCTACATGACCACCGGCGTGCTGTCGGAGTTCAAGACCATGGTCGCCCGCCTGCACGAGGCGGGGATCGAGGTCATCCTGGACGTGGTCTACAACCACACGGGCGAGGGCAACCACCTCGGCCCCACGCTGTCCTTCAAGGGCATCGACAACCTCAGCTACTACCGGCTGCTGCCCGACAACCCGCGCTTCTACATCAACGACACCGGAACCGGGAACACGCTCAACCTCAGCCACCCGCGCGTCCTGCAGATGGTCATGGACAGTCTGCGCTATTGGGTGACGGAGATGCATGTGGACGGGTTCCGGTTCGACCTCGCCACCGTGCTGGCGCGGGAGCCCTACGGGTTCGACCCCGGTTCGGGCTTCCTGGACGCCGTGCGGCAGGACCCGGTGCTGGCCGAGGTGAAGCTGATCGCGGAGCCGTGGGACGTCGGCCCCGGCGGCTATCAGGTCGGCAACTTCCCGCCGGGCTGGGCGGAGTGGAACGACCGCTACCGCGACACGGTGCGCCGCTACTGGCGTGGCGACGAGGGCATGCTGCCGGAACTGGCGGGGCGCATCGCCGGCTCCTCCGACCTGTTCGAGAAGCGGGGGCGGCGCGCCTGGTCGTCGGTGAACTTCGTCACGGCGCACGACGGCTTCACGCTGTACGACCTCGTCGCCTACAACGACAAGCACAACTGGGCCAACGGGGAGGAGAACCGCGACGGCCACTCCGCCAATCATTCCTGGAACCACGGGGCGGAGGGGGAGACGCACGACCCCGCCATCCGGGCGGCGCGCGCCCAGCAGCGGCGCAACCTGCTGGCCACCCTGTTCCTGTCGCAGGGCACGCCCATGATGCTGGCCGGCGACGAGATCGGCCACACGCAGAAGGGCAACAACAACGCCTACTGCCAGGACAACGAGATCTCGTGGTTGGACTGGACCCATCTGCAATCGAAGGAGCGGCACGGCGACGGGCGCGACATGCTGGCCTTCGTCAAGCGGCTGATCGCGCTGCGCAAGGCGCATCCGGTGCTGCGCCGGCCGGTCTTCCTGCACGGGCGGGAGACCTCGGCCGACGGGCTGAAGGACATCGTCTGGTATACCCCGCACGGCGTCGAGAAGACGGCCGAGCACTGGCGCAACACGCACGCGCGCTGCATCGTGCTGCTGCTGAACGGCCACGCCGGGACCTACACCGGGGCGGACGGCCAGCCGCAGGACGACGGCGTGCTGCTGATCGTGCTGAACGCCCACACGGAAACGGTCAGCGTCACCCTGCCGGAGGTGCCGGACGCGCGCGGCTGGCGCTGCGTGCTGGACACCCGCGTGCCGGACGGGGCGGGGGACGAGCGCATGCAGCTTGCCGGGCGGCCGATCCCGGTGGACGGGCGCACGGCGCTGGTCTTCGTGCAGGTCGAATCCCGCGCACGTTGATCGGAGTCATCTGGAACCGCCTTCCGCATGTGCTAAGGTTGCCGCCGGTTCGCCAGCTCCCCCCAGATCCTCCGGATCCGACGATGCCCGACTACGACTTTTCCCTGGTCGATGCCGCGATCATCGACACCCAGCACAACACGCTGCGCGTCCTGCGCGAGGTGCTGTCGCGCCTGGGGCTGAAGCGGGTGGAGACCTACAGCTCGGTCCGCGACGCCGCCGGAGCCATCGCGGGGGCGAGCCCCGACCTGATCCTGCTGGACACCGACGGCGAGGACGGGGAGGCGCTGCGCCTGATCCGCACGCTGCGCAACGATCCGGACTCGCGCAACGCCTACGCCTGCATCGTCGCCACCACCTGGACGCCGACCCCGCTGCTGCTGACGCGGGTGACCAACACGGGGGCCGACGACCTGCTGGTCAAGCCCGTGTCGCCCAAGCAGGTGCTGGACCGGCTGACCACCCTGATCGAGGCGCGCAAGAAGTTCGTCGTCACCGCCGACTACACCGGCCCCGACCGCCGCAAGTCGCCGCGCGACGGGACGCAGGTGCCCCTGCTGGACGCGCCGAACACGTTGCGCCTGAAGGCCACCAACCGCTGGGCGCACATCAACGCCCGCCAGCTGATGGCCGAGGCGAACAGCTTCGTCAACGAACAGAAGCTGCTGCGCACCACGATCCAGGTCTCCTTCCTGGTGGAGTTCGCCGTCCCCGGCCTGTCCGCCAGCCCGGCGGAGCGCATGGCCGTGGAGCATCTGGCCCGCGTGCCGGCCTTCCTGGACGACCTGCTGCGCCGCCTGGACGACAGCGGCGAGCCGGACCCGGTGGCGGGGGCCGCCAAGTCGCTGAAGATGCTGGTGGAACGCTTGCGCACCCAGGCCGAGTCGGGCTCCGTCGCTCCGGAAGAGCTGGAACGCGCCCGCGAGCTGGCCCGCGAACTGATGCAGGGCGTCGACCGCAGCCGCCCCCTGGACGCCATGACCGGTGAGGTCGCCACGGCCGTCGCCGGCTACCGCGCGCGGCTGGAGCAGATGGCCCAAGCCAAGGCCGAAGCCGCCCGCGCCGCCGTCGCCGCGGCGGAAGCTCCGCAAGCGGAAGCGCCAAGGGAAGCCGCGGCGGGGTAAGCGTCAGCGGCTGTGAAACAGCCGGTCCATTTGAAGCACCGACACCACGAAGGGGCGATCCGGCGCATGAGGAGCCCGCCACGACTCGAAGGCGCGGGCGAAACGCTGGTCGGCTGTCACAACGCCCACGGCTCCGGCGACCAGAGCAGCAGCGACGTAAGCACAATCGTAGGGTGGATGCCCGACGCTGTCGGCCAGCGACAAAGCGCGCAACCAAAGGCCCTCATCGTTGATCCGCCGGATCGGTGCTGCCTGAAGCGCCAGAGCGATCGGGGCAACCTCCGCATCGGTCAGAAAACCGCGCCGCCGCTTCGACCACAGTATGCTTGCCAGTTCGAAGTCGAACAGGCTTGGAGCGGCAACCGCGTGGCGTCCAATGATGGACCGGGCGGCGGCGGTCTCCGCGGCGGGATCTTCGTCCAGCACCCATTTGACGGCTACAGATGCATCGACGACGAGCATCACTCCGGTTGCCCTTCGGGACGGCCGTAGCGGTCGGCGCGGATGTCCGAAAGGTCATCGACGCTGTTGTTGAAGCGGCGTCCGGCGAAACCTTCGCGCAACAGGCCGACCGCCGCTTCGAACGCGGCCCATTCCTGCTCAGGGGTGAGACTGTCCGCGAGGATTTTCCGCGCCTCCGCCTCACAGGACTGGCCGGTGGACGTGGCGCGTTCTTCCAGGCGCCGGATGACCTCGTCCGGGATGTCGCGGATGGTCATCGAACCCATGGATGCCGCCTCTCTGTCGCCGTCATCGTTGAATCGCGAATCAAAGATATCACGCGCATGGGCCTGCCGACAGTGCCAGGGATGCCGCTTGGGGCGATCTGGCCGCCGGCCTCAGCGGTTCGCGTCGAGCCAACACCGGATGGTAGTGAGGGTTTCGCGGGCCTGCGTCAGGGTGGGGGAGGGGATCGCGGCCTTTATCGGATCGAACCGGTCACCCAGCAGTGTGAGGGCGCGGCGGTGGGCGTCCAGCCCCGTCGCGGTCAGGACAACCCGCTTGCCGCGCTTGTCGAGGGGATCGGGCTCCACCGCGACCAGACCTTTTTCCGCCAGCCGCCCGATGGTGTTGGTCATGGCGCCCTTGGTCACCTGCATGGCCTGGGCGATGCTGACCAGCGGCACGCCGTCGCCGTTCCGCACGAGGTGTTTCAGAACGGCGAACTGCGACATGTTGAGGTCGGGGGCGAGCAGCCGTTCGGCCTCGTTCTGCATCAGCTGGTCGATGATCGCGATTTCGGTGAAGATGCGGAACAGCTCCATGCCGGATCATCCTTTCAGGTGAGCGGCCAGCCCGCGCCGGGGTGCGGGGGGCGACGGCGCGGTGCCTTCGGGCAGGCGGCCCAGCCGGGCCAGCATCTGAACCTTGCGGGCGGGATGGGGCGCGTCCAGCCGGTGGTGGATGGCGCGGTGGTTGTCGGCCATCTCCGGGTATTCCTGCAAGGCCTGCTCGTTGGGGTGCATGGCGAGGCCGAGGCCGGTTCCGGCCAGACTCAGGCGGGCGTAGGCGCGGCCGGCGTCGATCTGCGCGGGCCGGCTGTTGCCGTCGGTGACGATCCACAGGTAGGAGGGCGTCGAGTCCGTCAGGGCGTCGAAGCGCTTGATCTGCGATTCGATGGTCATTGAGGACGCACCGGGGTAGGTCTCGCGGTCGAACAGCCCGACCTTCGCCGCCGCCACCAGCATTGGGTCGGCGATGCTGATCCCGTCGCGGTGCCGGTCGATCTCGGCGGCGCCGATGCGCATGAGGCGCAGGGATTCCATGAAGGTCCGCTCCGTGGTCATCTCGACCCTCCAGGCGTCGCGGACGATGCTGCGGATGCCGTTCAGGCGGGCCAAATCCGCCGTGGAAGGGGCGGTGCCGCTGGCGACGCCGAAGGTCACCGGGAGGCCGGCCAGCGAGTCGGCCAGGGTTTGCGCCTCGGAGGAGGTCGCCGGGCGGTGGGGATCGTAGGGGCCGCGTTCCGTCCGGCGCGCGGGGATGCTGGCGAACAGCGGGCTGCGCGGCACGGCGGGATCGTGCGCGAGGCGGACGCGGGCGAAGGGCTTGTCGTCCGGCCGCGCGCCGGGCTCCCCATCGGGGAACAGCGCGATGTCGGCGCGGTGGCCGCGCTCGGCGGCGGCGATGGTCAGTAGCTCCAGAAAGGCGCCCGCGCCCATCAGGATTTGCCGTCCGAAGGGATCGGTCGCCGGCAGCCGCCGCTCCGGATCGAGGGTCAGGAGGATCGCGCCGGGGGTGCCCAGGTCGGCCATCCAGGGCTGGAGATTGTGCGGATTCGGCGCCAGCAGCGCGTGGGACAGCGCCCAGACGCGCACATCCGGCTCGGCGGAGGAGGGCGCCCAGGCCGCCGTCGCAGGGGGCGGCACCGCGTCGAACAGGCCGCTCGCGGACCAGCCGGCGGCGGCAACGACGATTCCGCCCCCGGCCAGACGGAGGAACGCGCGTCTCTTCATGGTGGACCTCTCTCCAACGGATATAGTTTACCGTTAAACGATAACCCCGAGGAGTTCCAGGGCGCCGGATCATCCGGGCTTGCGGCGTGTTGTCACCCGTGCCTCGGACTTGCGGGTTATCGCCTTGCCGGCGAATGCGAAAATTCGAATGTTCGGGGCTGGACGGGAGAGTGCCGACGCGCGATGTTCGCGGCGGGCATTCATCCGCCCGCCATCACTCGACCGAACCCGCGGGGACCGTGCATGAGCGCTCTCGACCGGCTTGCCGACTTGGTCGGCATCGAGCCCTTCTACCATGACATCTGGGGCAACCGGCGGGAGACATCCGACGCGACGAAGCGGGCTCTGGTCGCCGCCATGGGCCTGCCCGCCGGCAACGACGCGGAGGTGGAGGCCAGCCTGCGCGCGGTGGACGAACGGACGTGGCGCCGCATGCTGCCGCCGGTGGTCATCCTGGACGAGGGGGCGCCGCTGTCCCTGACGCTGGCCGTCCCGACCGGGCTGGAGGACGCGGATCTGTTCTGGACCCTGACGGAGGAGGGCGGGCTCAGCCACCGCGCCAAGCTGACCGTCGGCAACCTGCCTCTGGCCGAGCGCGCCACCGTGGACGGCGTGGCCTTCGAGCGGCGGACCGTGTCCACGCGCCTGCCGCCGCTGCCGCTCGGCTATCACAGCCTGTCGGTGGAGATCCGCCCGCGCGGCGTCGGCGGCGCGCTGGAGGGCGGCACCACCCTGATCGTGGCGCCGGAGCGCTGCCTGACGGTGGAGGATGTGGTGCCCGGTGGCCGGACCTGGGGCATCGGCCTGCAACTCTACGCGCTGAAGAGCGGCGACGATTGGGGCATCGGCGACTTCGACGACCTCGGCCGCTTCGCGGAGACGGCGGCGGGGTTGGGCGCCGGGCTGGTCGGGCTGAACCCGCTGCACGCGCTGTTCCCGGCCGACCCCAATCACATCGGCCCCTATTCGCCGAGCAGCCGGACCTTCCTGAACATCCTCTACATCGACGTGGAGCGGGTGCCGGAGCTGGCCGGTTCGACGGAGGCGCAGGCGCTGATCGGGGCGGAGGAGTTCCGCAACCGCCTCGCCGCCGCCCGCGCGGCCGATCTGGTGGACTACGCCGCCGTGTCGGCGCTGAAGCTGCCGGTGCTGGAAGCGCTGCACGCCGCCTTCCGGACGCTGGGGGAGGGCGAGCCGCGCCGGCAGTCCTTCGAGCATTTCCGGGCCGAGATGGGCGAGCCGCTGCGCCGCCACGCCATCTTCGAGGCGCTGCACGAGCACTTCTTCCGCCAGGATCCGAATCTGTGGATGTGGCGCAACTGGCCGCCGGCCTTCCATGACCCGGACAGCCCGGAGGTCCAGGCTTTCGCGGCGGAACACGCCGACCGCGTGGCCTTCTTCGAGTATCTGCAATGGGAGGCCGACCGCCAACTGGGCGAGGCGGCGGAGCGGGCGCGCAAGGCGGGGCTGGCGCTCGGCTTCTACCGCGACCTCGCGGTGGCGGCGCATCCCGGCGGGGCGGCGGCCTGGGCCGATTCGGGCATCCTGGTGCAGGGCGCCAACGTCGGCGCGCCGCCCGACCAGTTCAACCTGAAGGGCCAGAACTGGGGCTTGTCCCCGCTGTCGCCGGTGGGGCTGCACGAATCGGCCTACCGGACCTTCATCGCCATGCTGCGCGCCAACATGCGCCACGCCGGCGCGCTGCGCATCGACCACGTCATGGCCCTGAAGCACCTGTTCTGGATCCCGGAGGACGGAAGCGACGGCGCCTACGTCCAGTACCCGATGCACGACCTGCTGCGCATCATCGCGCTGGAGAGCCGCCGCAACCGCTGCATCGTCATCGGCGAGGATCTGGGCACCGTGCCGGAGGGCTTCCGCCCGGCGATGGAGCGCGCCGGCATCCTGAGCTACCGCGTGCTGTATTTCGAGCGCAGCGGCGACGGCGGCTTCAAGGCGCCGCAGGACTATCCGGTGGACGCGATGGTGACGGTGACCACCCACGACCTCGCCACCTTCAAGGGCTTCTGGACGAACCGGGACCTGGAGTGGCGCCAGCGGCTCGACCTCTACCCGGATCAGGCCTCGCGCGACAAGGACGCCTGGGACCGCGGCGTGGACCGCTGGCGCCTGTTGCAGGCGCTGTCGGCGCAGGGGCTGAAGCCCGCCAGCTACCCGACCGACGAGGGCTCCCAGCCCTTCTCGCGGGAGCTGATGGAGGCGGTGCACCGCTATCTCGCCCGCTCGCCCGGCCGGATCGCCATGGTGCAGGTCGAGGACGCGCTGGGCGAGGAGGAGCAGCCGAACCTGCCCGGCACCGTGGACCAGCACCCCAACTGGCGCCGCCGCCTGACCGCGCCGGTCGAGGCGATGCCCGGTCACGAAGGGCTGCAGCGGCTGGCCGGCGCCGTCCGGGAAGAGCGGGGACGGTAAGGACGGGGGACTCTGACGAACGGGATAACACCCGGCCAAAGTGGTTTGCCGATCGGTCGATGATGCGTACACTTCCGTTCGAGCATCAGGAAGAACGGGGCCGCGGCGCACCTTGCGTGGCGGTTCAACACGGAGGGGACTATGAAAGGTGATCCGACGGTCATCCGTCATCTCAACACGATTCTCACGAATGAGCTGACGGCGATCAACCAGTACTACCTGCACGCCCGCATGCTGAAGAACTGGGGCCTGAAGCGGATCGCCCACAAGGTCTACGAAGAGTCCATCGGCGAGATGAAGCACGCCGACAAGCTGATCGAGCGCATCCTGTTCCTGGAAGGGCTGCCCAACCTCCAGGACCTGCACAAGCTGAAGATCGGCGAGGACTTGCCGGAGATGTTCACCGCCGACCTCGGCATCGAAAGCCACAACCGCGGCAACCTCCAGGACGCCATCGCCGAGTGTGAGGCCGTGCGCGATTACCAGAGCCGCGAGATCTTCCGGGAAATCCTGGACGACACCGAGGAGCACATCGACTGGCTGGAAACCCAGCTCGACCTGATCCAGCGCGTCGGCCTGACCGCCTACCAGCAGGAGCAGATCTACAAGGGCGATGACTGAGGGTTATTGCCGGTAAGTGCCCTCGCCCGCTTCCGGCGGGAGGGTGAGGGCAAGGTCAGTTCGAGAATCCAGGTGAGGCATAGGAAGGATTCTCGGGGAAACCTTGCCCTCACCCTCCCATGCTCCGCATGGGCCCCTCCCTCTCCCATCGGAGATGGGCGAGGGGTTTCTAAGCGCCGCGCCTACACCGACACCCGGTTGACCGAAGTGCCGCCGTACGGGGCGGCGTCGGCTTTCTGATAGGCTTCGATGGCGGCGGGCCAGGGCTCGATGTGCAGGCCGCTGCCCATGGCGTCCTGGTGGATGCTCTGCGCGACGAAGCCGGCGTTGGGGGTGGCGGTCAGGGGGACGAGGCCCGGCGTGACCGGCCCCTCGCCCTCGTCGCTGTTCAGCGAAAAGCCGCGCGACGCGCCGGAGCGCCGGGTGCGGCTGCCGCCGGTCTCGTCCAGGTCCGCCCGCTTGCTGCTCTGGAGCGCGTCCTCCGTCGCCTTGACGTCGGCGGAGCGCTTGCGCTCCTGCTCGCCCGGGACGCGGCGGACCGGCTGTATGGCGGCGGCGTCGCTGGCCAGCATCTGCCGTATGCGCGCCAAGCCGGAGGTGGCTTGCGCGCTGGTCGGCGAGGAAAGGGCGGGGATGCTGGACACGGGATGGCGGCGGGGTTCGGGTTGAATCGGCTCCGACCCTGCATGTTAGCAGGGGAGGGGGATTGCCGCCTCAAGAAATTTCGGCTTGCCCAACAATTCGCTCAAATTTGATGGTGTTGTTCGGCTATTTGCTCGTGTGCATAATGTTCCGGATTGGTGCATGCCCGCCCGTCCGGGCCCTTTCCCCCTTCCCAACGGCGCCGCCGGGCGCATCCGTGCTGAGAGGCGAACAGCATGACGCGACCGACCGACGCTTTTTCCGGGGACGAGCAGCCCATGATCGCGGCCGCCCTGGACGCGTCCGGCGACGTGGCCTACGCCTGGGACATCGCCAGCGACGGGATCACCTGGGCCGGCGCGGGGGCGGCGCTGCTGGGCGCCCCGACGGAGCTTGCCAGCGGCGACGCCCTGCGCGCCCGCATCGAGCCAACGGATCGGTCGCGCCGCCGCGCCGCGCTGTCGCAGCACATCGACACGGGCAGCACCTTCGACTGCGACTACCGCCTGCGGCTGGCCGACGGCAGCATCCATTGGGTGCATGACCGCGGCCGGGTGGAGCGGGACGGGCAGGGCATGCCGGTGCGCCTGCGCGGTGTCCTGCGCCTGATCGACCGCCGCAAGGCCTACGAGGTGGAACTGGAGCACCAGGCCCATTTCGACCCGCTGACCGGGCTGGTCAACCGCCATCGCCTGCGCGAATCGCTGGCGGGTGCGAGCGCGGCGGTGCCCGCGGAGGACGGCGGCCTGAGCCGCAGCGCTCTCTATCTCGCCGTGGGCATCGACAAGCTGGGCCTGGTCAACGGCGCCATGGGCCACGCCGCCGCCGACGATGTCGTGCGGGAGGTGGCGCGCCGGCTGCGGAGGGTGCTGCGCCCGGGGGACGCGCTGGGGCGGGCCGGCGGCGACATCTTCGGCGTCGTGCTGCCGCAATGCCCGGACGACAGCATGGCGCAGGTCGCCGAAAAGCTGCTGCGCGCCGTGCGGACGGAACCGGTCGCAACGCCGGCCGGGCCGATTCTCGTCACCGTGTCGGTGGGTGGCGTGTCGGTCGGCGGCGTATCGGTGGAGGAGGCCTGCGGCGTTGACGAGACGATGACGCGCGCCGAAACCGCGCTTCAGGAGGCCAAGCGCCAGGGCGGCGACTGCTTCTGGCCGCACCACGCGACCAGCCCGCACCAGACCGGCCTGCGCAACGCGCTGGCGATCGGACAGACGGTGCGCGCCGCGCTCCAGTCCGACGGGCTGCGCTTCGCCTTCCAGCCCGTGGTCGACGCGGAGGGGGCGGTGGCCTTCCACGAATGCCTGCTGCGGCTGATCGGGGCGGACGGCGCGCCGGTGGCCGCCGGGTCCTTCATGGCGGCGGTGGAGCGGCTGGGCATGGCGCGGCGCCTCGACCACCACACGATGGATCTCGCCCTGCGGGAGTTGGAGGCGCATCCGGGCGTGGAACTGTCGGTCAACCTGTCGGCCACGACCACGGCGGACCCGACGTGGCTGACGGCGCTGGAGGGGCGACTCGGCCGGCGTCCGGACCTCGCGAGGCGTCTGATCGTCGAGATCACCGAGACCGCCGCCATCGAGGATCTGGAGGAAACCGCCGCCTTTTTGGCCGCCGTGCGCGGGCTCGGCTGCCGGACGGCGCTGGACGATTTCGGGGCAGGCTATCTGTCCTACCGGCACCTGAAGGCGCTGCCCGTGGACATCGTGAAGATCGACGGGTCCTTCGTTCGCGAGATGCGCGACGGGCCGGACGCGCTGCTGTTCATCCGCACGCTGGTCGGGCTGGCCGAGGGCTTCGGCCTGACCACGGTCGCGGAATGCGTTGAGGATGACGGGCAGGCGGAAGCGCTGGGCCGCGAGGGCGTGCGGCTGTTCCAGGGCTACCGCTTCGGGCGGCCGAGTCTGGAGCGTTCCTGGATGCTTGCGGGAGCGCCGGTCGCGGCGGGGTGATTCGGCGCATTGTCTTACAGCGCATTGTCTTTATGAGACACCGCCGTTTCTTCTCAGGCTTCTTATTGTGCTTTTTGCAGAAGAGGCCATCACTTTTGCTTCTTCTGGTCGTCATGCCCGTGCTTGACACGGGCATCCACGCCGGAGCGGGCGCGTGTCGGAACGGCCGTGAATGCCCGGATCAAGGCCCGTAGGCGCTAGCTTTAGCCGTTAGGAGCGGCCAGTCACGGGCAACCACCCTCCCGTCATCCCCGCGAAGGCGGGGATCCAGACCGGTCAAGCACTGAGACGCGGAGTTTTCTGGATCCCCGCCTTCGCGGGGATGACGACGGAAGAAGGGGTGGAGGCCGGATTCAGTCAAACAGCAGCTAAAGTTAGTGCCTATGGGCTCAAGGCCGGGCATGGTGGCCAGGAAAAGCAAAATTGCGCGACGGTATCATGAGCCCTTGCGGCCGTGTGCGCTGCCGCGGCGGACGATGGAATGCGCCTCCACCGTCAGGTCGGTGCCGCCCATCAGGCGGGTGAACAGCGCCTTCACCGTCGCCTGTCCGCTGACCGTCAGCGTGCCGGCGCGCGGGTCGTCGTCGATCGCCAGCGGCGCGGTGTTCGACCCCAGGAATCCATTGGGGAAGGCCGTCGCGAAGAAGGTGCGGATGTGGCCGTCGCGCTGGTCGTCGAACATGACGCGGCCACCGGCCAGCGCCGCCGCGTCCACCGCCTGCGACAGGCGCGCCTGAACGGCGTAGCCGCGCAGCGTGTCGATGGTGTATCCAAACCCCGCGACCATCGGCAGGCCGAGCGCGAAGACCAGCGCCAGCACAGCCTTCCGGCCCGAGCGGCGTTCCTCGTGCGGCCGGAGCTCGTATGGGTGGTACACCATCACCATCGGCGTTCTCCAGAGTGGATATGAAGGAGAGGGTGGGGCGAATATGCCGGATAGCTTTTAAAAAGAGATTAACAGTATGTCCAGGAATGAATTGTGACTTTGCCTAAAATGCCGTCTAGTGAATGATCGCGAGTGCAATATTCGGTTATTCTTTGGAGTTATTCGGACTGTCCGCGCGGATTGCGATCGAAATGGTTCGAAAATCGAAGCAATCTGCAAACGAAGAGCGCGCATGATGCGGCTGAATTGCGCCGTGTTCCGCGCAAAATCCTGGTGAACATAAAAGAATAGCCGTCGAAAATCTGCGGGCAAAAAGGGGGCAAAAAGGTGTCCAAAATGGCATTACTATAGACTGCGAAGTTTTTTCTGTCTCCAATGTTGCGTGTTAACTACGCGTTAATAAATTGGGTGCTGAATGGGCTTATCGCGAACGAGCCAGATCGGTCGCTCACAAGTAAAAGCGCCGACCAGCGCAAGAACCGGCCCAATGGAGAGTCCCATGCGCACCATCCGCAAGCTGTTTAAGAACGAGTCCGGCGCCACCGCCATCGAATACGCGATCCTCTGCGCGCTCGTGGCCGTGTTCATCATCGGCGCGTTCGGCGGCGTCGGCAGCCAGATCACCAGCATCGGCAGCAAGGTCACCACCGCCCTGACGCCGAGCACCACCTCCAGCTCCTCGTCCAGCTCGTCGGGCGGCTGATCCCGTCGTCTCGGCGCTGACGGCGTAAGACGCCGAAAGCGCGTTGGGTCGGCGTCCGGGCGGGGCAGGGCAGCGGCCTCCCGCCCGGACAGACCCTGCGGTTTTCACCGCAATCCGCCGTCCGACGCCTTCCCCCGGTCCGCGCGGATAGCAGCCTGGGGGAGCGCCGTCATGATCGTCATCAACGCGATTTTCGCCGCATCGGCGGCTTTGTTCGTTTGGGCGGCCGTGTCCGACGCCCGCCGCTATCTCATTCCGAACGCGGCCAGTCTGCTGCTGGCCGGCCTTTTCACGGCTTACACCGTCACGTCCCCAGCCGGGCTGTCCATACCCGGCCACCTTCTGGCCGGCGCCGCCGCCTTCGTGGTGGGGGCCGGCCTTTTTCATGCCGGCGTGATGGGCGGCGGTGACGTGAAGCTGTTCGCCGCGGCGGCCTTGTGGGCCGGCCCCGGCCTGTTCGCCGACCTGCTGTTCGTCACGGCGCTGACCGGCGGCCTGCTGGGGGCGGCCATCCTATTGGCCCGCCGCGTCGCGCGACGCGCGGCCCCGGCCCCGTCGGGGGAGGCGGCGGCCTCGGCGCTCCAGGCGCGGCTGCCCTATGGAATCGCCATCGCCGCCGGCGGGCTGTGGACCCTGCTGCTGCGCGCGACCCTTCCGGTGTGAGGTGAGCCATGTCCGTCCGCAAGATCATCCTTGTCCTGCTGGCTCTGCTGATCGCCGGGGCGACCGTGCAGTTCACGCGCGCGGTGATGTCGCAGAACCGCCCCGCCCCGACTCCGGCCGAGGCGGCGGCGCCCGCTCCGGCCGCGAAGCGAATCCTGGTGGCGGCGAGCGATCTGCCGGCCGGCACGCTGGTGCAGCCCGCGCATCTGCGCTGGCGCTCCTGGCCGGACGACGACGGGCTGGAGCGCACCTATGTGGTGGAGGGCTCCCGCAAGCTGGAGGAGTTCGCCGGCGCGGTGGTCCGTCAGGGGCTGCGCGCGGGCGAGCCGGTGACCACCGAACGGCTGGTGAAGCCCGACGACCGCGGCTTCCTCGCCGCCGTGCTGACCCCCGGCAACCGGGCGGTGTCGGTCGCCATCAACGGGGTGACGGGCATCGGCGGCTTCGTCTTCCCGGGCGACCGCGTTGACCTGATTTTGACACAGCGCATCAAGGGGCCGGAGAACGGCGACGGCACCGGCGACCGCCGGGCCAGCGAGACGGTCCTGTCGGACGTCCGCGTGCTGGCCATGGACCAGCGCACCAGCGACCAGAAGGGCGAGGCGAAGCTGTCGCAGATCGCCACGCTGGAGGTCGCTCCCCGTCAGGCGGAGGCCGTGGCGCTGGCCCAGGAACTCGGCCATCTCTCGCTGTCCTTGCGCAGCCTGGGCAATCCCGACGCGAACACGGTGGAGATGGCGGCGGCCGAGGCGCTGGCGACCACCCTGACCGACGCGACCGACGGGCCGGCGCTCGCGGCCCACACCATCGCGACCCACACCATCACCTGGGACAGCGACCTCAGCCGCGCGTTCGGAGCTCAACCGAAGGCCGAGCCGAAGCCGGACGCCCGGCCCGAGGTTAACCAAAGCGAAAATGCTCGTGCTGTAGTAAAGGTCCAGGTCGTCCGTGGGCGAGAATCCGCGGAGGTCTCTTTCCCGCAGCGCTAGCGCCTCAGGCCGAACCGTCATGACCCGCCGCATCCTGTCCTGCCTCGTTCTTCTTGCCCTGGGCTGGACCGCCACGGGCGCGGCGCAGGCCGCCACCCAGAAGCTTGTTCCGCAGAGCCCGCCTGCCCAAGGCCGGCCAACCGCCCCGACCGCCATCTCCGCCCAGGGACCCGGCGTCCTCCAGATCGAGCAGGACAAGGGCGAGATGCTGCGCTTGCCGCAGCCGGCCTCGTCGGTGTTCATCGCCAACCCGGACGTCGCCGATTTGCAGGTGATGTCGCCGACGCTGGTCTATCTGTTCGGCAAGAAGTCGGGCGAGACCTCGCTGATCGCGGTGAACGACAAGGAACAGGTTCTGCTGAACCGCAAGGTCGTCATCACCCAGAACCTGAGCGGCCTGGAACGCGCGCTGCGCCAGCGACTGCCGAACCGCGCCATCTCCGTCTCGTCGGCCGAGGGCGCCGTGGTGCTGAGCGGCGAGGTGGCGAGCCAGACGGAGGCGGAAGACGCCCGCGCCATCGCCCGCCGATTCATCGATCCCGACAAGGGCGAGGTGGTCAACCGCCTGTCCATCACCGGCGCCACCCAGGTGATGCTGCGCGTGCGCGTTTCGGAGGTCAGCCGCGAGGTGCGGGAAGAGTTCGGCATCAACTGGGAGAACATGCTGAAGGTCGGCGGCTTCCGGTTCCTGCTCGGCTCCGGCCTGACCGACATCACCTTCAACAACGGCACGCTGATCCGCCCGGCGGAGAAGATGACCCTCTACGGCGGGGCCAGCGGCAAGAACTACGACGTCAACGGGCTGATCGACGCGCTGGCCCGCGACGGGCTGGTGACCATCCTGGCCGAGCCGAACCTCGTCGCCCTGTCCGGCGAGACGGCCAGCTTCCTGGCCGGCGGCGAGTTTCCCATCCCCGTGCCCGGCGACAACGGCCGGACCGGCATCGAGTACAAGCAGTTCGGCGTCTCCCTGTCCTTCACGCCGACGCTGGTCGGCACCGACCGCATCAGCATGCGCGTCCGGCCGGAGGTCAGCCAGCTGACCGACGTCGGCGGCCTGACCGTGTCGGCCGGGTCGAACATCGGCTTCCGCGTGCCCGGCCTGACCACGCGCCGGGCCGAGACGACCATCGAGCTTGGCAGCGGCCAGAGCTTCGCCATCGCCGGCCTGCTCCAGAACAACATCGACGAGGCGATCGACAAGTTCCCCTTCCTGGGCGACGTGCCAGTGCTGGGCACCCTGTTCCGCTCCACCAGCTTCAAGCGCAACGAGACGGAGCTGGTCATCATCGTGACGCCCTATCTGGTGCGCCCGGCGGCCAACCCCGGCCAGATCGCGGCGCCGACGGACACCATCTCGCCCACGACGCTGGCCGACCGCCTGCTGCGCGGCCGCCTGACCTCCGCCGGCCCCGGCGCCCGTCCCCCCGCCCGCCTCAGCCTGACCGGCCCGGCCGGCTTCGCCGTCGAATGAGGTCCGTCATGCGCGCTTCATTGCTCTCTTTCGTCATCCCCGCGAAGGCGGGGATCCAGGGCCACTCGGGCGCTCGTCGGGATGCCCTGGATCCCCGCCTTCGCGGGGATGACGGCAAGGGGCTGCTTCCTCGGACGCTTCTCATGGGGGTGTTCCTGACCCTTGCCGCCTGCGCGCAGTACCCGCTGGAGACGCGCGATTGGGCGGTCACGGTCGCTCCGGTGGACGGCAACGCCCAGCGCCTGGCTGTCGTGCCGCCGGACTGCGCCGCCGCGTCGCTGCCGCCGGGCAGTCCGCTTGTCGGGGCGTGGCACAATTCCGACCTGAACATCGGCTGTTCCACCGCGCACAACCTCGGCGTCATGGTGGCGGAGCCGCGGGATCTCGTGGTCGGGCGCGACGCGGGGCCGTCGGACGGGCAGCGCGGAGCCGCCGCGACCCGGCGCTACCGCCTGGGCCAGGAGAAGCCGCTGCAACGCGAGGCGGCGAGCAGCATCGCCCCGGCCGCCGCCCCCGCGACGGGCGGCGCGATGCCGGCCGGCGGCGCAGGGGGGCAGTGATGTCCGGCGTCGTTCCTCTGTTCAAAGGCTCGGCCGAGTCGTCGGCGGGGGAGCTGTTCCTCGCCTACATTTCTGACGACGCGTCCTTTCAGGTGGCGCGGGCGGTGGCGGGCGAGCTGGGCTGGGCCGCCGCGACCGTGCAGCGGGGCGGGGCGGGCGACGCGCTCGACCTCTTCACCGGGACGGTGCCGCTGCCGGGTATCCTGCTGGTCGATCTGGACGGCACGGCCAACCCGGTGGTGACCATGGCGCGGCTGGCCTCCATGGGCGGGGCGGACAGCCGCGTGGTCGGGCTGGGCACGCCGAACGACATCGATCTGTACCGCGACCTGATGGCGGCGGGGGCGGCCGACTACCTCGTCAAGCCGCTGACGCCGGAGGCGCTGCACCAGATCATCCGCTCTGCCAAGCAGACGCCCAAGCGCGCCCCGGCACCGGAGGTCACGCCCGCCCGCCTGATCGTGGTGGCGGGGGTGCGCGGTGGCTTGGGCGCCAGCACGGTGGCGGTCAACACCGCCTGGCTGATCGGGCACGAGCTGAAGCTGAAGACCGCGCTGCTCGACCTCGACCTGCAATTCGGCACCGACACGCTGGCGCTGGACCTGGAGCCGGGGCGCGGCCTGCGCGAGGCGCTGGAGACGCCGAACCGGCTGGACAGCCTGCTCGTCAAAAGCTCGCTGGTGAACGAAAGCGACTGGCTGTCCGTGATGGGCGCGGAAGAGCCGCTGGAGGACGGGGTGTCCTTCGGCCCGACGGCGCTGAGCGCGCTGCTGGAGGAGCTGCGCAGCGGCTTCCAGGTGGTGGTGGTGGACCTGCCGCGCCACCTGCTGCCGGTGCATCGCCCGGTGCTGGGCTCCGCCGATCAGGTCATTCTGGTGTCCGACTTCTCGCTGGCCGGCATCCGCGACACGGTGCGGCTGATGTCCTCCATCAAGGTGCTGGGCGGCCCGGCCTGCCATGTGGTGGCCGGCGGCCCGCGCTCGCCGCAGGTGGACCGCGCGACCTTCGAACGCGGCATCCAGGGCACCATCGCGCAGGTGATCCCGCAGGACGACAAGGTGATGGCGACCGCCGCCAACCAGGGCAAGGCCGTGGCCGGCATGGCGCCGCAGGCGGCGTCGGTGAAGGCGATGCGCGCGCTGGCGATGGTCATGGCCGACGCGCAGCCGCCCGCCCGCAAGAGCTTCGACCCCATGTCCTGGTTCAAAAAGGGTAAGGTGTGATGTTTGGGCGCGGCAGCGGAGAGGAACCGCCGCGCGGGCGGGCGTCGGGAGAGCCGGACAAGGGGCTGACCGACCTGCGCGACCGCTATCTGCCGGACCTCGCCCGGCGGCTCGACCCCGCGCAGGCGGCGCGGATGCCGCGCGGCGACGTGGCGCGCGAGGTCAAGACGATCCTGCTGGATCTGTTGGCGCGCGACCGGCGGGAACTGAACCTGCTCGACCAGCGCGATCTGGTGACGCTGCTGATCAACGGCGTGCTGGGCATGCGCCCGGTGGACAGCAGCGAAGTGCTGGCCGCCGTCCGTCCGGTGGTGGTGCCGCTGCCGCTGCGGCCGGGGATGTTCCCGGAGCCTGCGCCGGTTGCCTCCGCGCCCCCTCCGGAGCCCGTTCCTCCCGTTGCGCCGGAACCGCCGCCGGTTCCCGAGCCGGTTCCCGAACCGGCGCCGGAGCCGCCCTCCATCTCCGCGATCCTGAAGGCGGCCGGCGTTCCGTCCTTCACGGCGTCTTCCTTTCCGCCGCCGGCACCCCCGCAGCCCGAACCGCCACCGCCGGAGGAGCCCAAGGCGCCGGAGCCGCCGCCGCGCGCCGCCACCACCCACCGCCCGACCGTGGATCAGGCGAAGGAGCGGATCCAGCCCTTGCTGCTGGCGCGCATCGACACCTCGGCCGCCGCCACGCTCAGCCGCATGGAGCTGACCCGCGACGTCGGCGACATCGTGCACGACCTGCTGGTGGAGCAGAAGCTCCAGCTCAACCTCGCCGAACGGCAGGAGCTGGTGGAGCGGATGCTCGACGACATGCTGGGGCTGGGGCCGCTGGAACCGTTGCTGGCCGACGAGGCGGTCACCGACATCATGGTGAACGGCCCCAAGCAGGTCTATGTGGAGCGCCGGGGCAAGCTGGAGCCGACGGACGTCCAGTTCCGCGACAACGCCCACGTCCTGGCCATCGCGACGCGCATTGTCACGGCGGTCGGGCGGCGCATCGACGAAAGCTCTCCGCTCTGCGACGCGCGTCTGGCCGACGGAAGCCGCGTCAACATCATCATTCCGCCGCTGGCCATCGACGGCCCCAGCATCTCGATTCGTAAGTTTTCCAAGAAGAAGATCACGCTGGACGTCATGGCGCGGACGGAGAACATCTCCGTCGCCATGTGCACGGTGCTGAAGATCGCCGCGCGCTGCCGGCTGAACATCCTGATTTCCGGCGGCACGGGGTCCGGCAAGACGACGCTGCTGAATGCCATGTCGCAGATGATCGACCACACCGAGCGCATCGTGACCATCGAGGACGCGGCGGAGCTTCAGCTGCAGCAGCCGCACGTCGTCCGGCTGGAAACCCGCCCGCCCAACCTGGAAGGCCACGGCGAGATCACCATGCGCGATCTGGTGAAGAACGCGCTGCGCATGCGCCCCGACCGCATCATCCTGGGCGAGGTGCGCGGGTCGGAGGCGGTGGACATGCTCCAGGCCATGAACACCGGCCACGACGGCTCGCTCGGCACCATCCACGCCAACCGCCCGCGCGAGGCGCTGACCCGGCTGGAGAACATGTTCGGCATGGCCGGGCTGAACATGCCGTCCAAGGCGGTGCGCACGCAGATCGCGTCGGCGCTGGACATCATCGTGCAGATCAGCCGCATGCGCGACGGCGTGCGCCGCGTGACCGCCATTTCCGAGGTGGTGGGCATGGAAGGCGACGTGATCACCATGCAGGACCTCTTCACCTTCGACTTCAAGGGCGAGCGCCCGGACGGGCGCCTGTACGGAGAGTTCAAATCCGCCGGCATCCGCCCGCATTTCCTGCCGAAGGCCGCCTATTTCGGGCTGGATAAGGCCCTGCTGGAGGCGATGTGATGGCGCGGGCTCATTCCTTTCTCCCTCTCCCCTCCGCTCACGCGCAAACGAAGTTTGCGCTGACGCGACAGGCGGACCTTTGGTCCGCCGAAAGCGGGGAGAGGGTCGGGGTGAGGGGGCCAGCCCTCTCCCCTCTGGGGAGAGGGTGGCGCGAAGCGCCGGGTGAGGGGGGTGCGCATGGCGGAG
>NZ_JBPXMQ020000051.1:0-37572 GCF_053470405.2 Azospirillum mesophilum | reverse complement strand
GGGCCATTGCCACACGCTACGACAAGCTTGCCAGCACCTTTCTGGCCGCCGTTTACCTCGTCTCGGCTGTCATCTGGCTCAACTGACGACACGCTCTAACACTACTTTGCCAGAGCCGAAGAGATGCCGGCCTACCGCAAAGCCCTTCTCCCCTTGGGGGAGAAGGGTTGGGATGAGGGGTCGTTGCCGCTCGAAGAGCGGGAAAAGACTGGCCGCCTGCGCCGGCGCCACCCTCACCCCAACCCCTCTCCCCTCAAGGGAGAGGGGCATTTTGACAACCGCCAGGGTGCTTTCAACAGATGAAGATGATAGAGAGCAGCTAAACGCCCCGGAGGAACCGGCTGATCACCTCGGTCAGGAGCGTTTCCTGTTCCCGATGCGGGACGTGGCCGGTTTTCGGCAGGATGTGGGCGGTCCCGCGCCCGGCGGCGATGCGCGCGGGATGCTCGCCGGAGCCGTACTCGTCCCATTCGCCATGGACCGCGAGCACCGGGCAACGGACCGCCGCCAGCGCCGTGTCCAGGGTCCAGTCCGCGAAGCGGGGCGACAGCCAGGTGTCGATCCAGGCGTCCACGACCCACTTGGCCTTGTCGCCGTGGTATTTCGCCAGCTTCGCCAGGGCAGCGGGATCCTCGAAACCGCGTTGCGCCTCGCGGATTCCCGCGAGGGTCCGGTCCTCCACGAAGGCCTGGGCCGCGATCGTCACGAGCGCCCGGCAGCGCGTCGGGAAGCGGGCGGCCGTTTCGGTGGCCATGCCACCGCCCACGCTGTGCCCGCAGGCCACGAAGTCGGCGATTCCAAGCTGCTCGCACAGGCGCGGGACGGTACGCTGCCCTTCCATGGCGACGAAATCGAAGTCCAGCGGCCCCGGATGAGGGTCCGAGCGGCCGAAGCCGAGCCGGTCATAGGCGACGACGCGCCGGCCCGTCGCCGCGGCGAGCGTCCGGGGGAAGCTGCGCCACAGATCGACGCACCCGAGGGAATCGTGGAACAGCAGGATCGGCGCGCGCGGACCGGCGTCCGTGGTTTCCGGCGTCCAGATCTTCGCGAAGAGGCTGCCCCCCTCCACCTCGATCCGGCGTTCCGTCTCGTCGATTTTCGCAACGGGGGTGTCGGGCATGGACATGTCGGGATGGTTCCTGTCCGGAGTTCGCTCTACGCGATAGCGCGTCGCGGCGCTCCTGTCGAGACGGGGGCGCCCGTCGCCGTCACGCGCTCGCCCGTTCCACGATGTCGAAGCCGACGTCGACCACCTTTGGCGAAACCGGCTTTCCGGCCAAGCGCGCCAGCAGGGCCTCGGCGGCGAGGCGGCCGACGGTGAAGCGGTCCACGCGCACGGTGGTCAGCGGGGGCGAGGTGTAGGCGGCGAAATCCAGGTCGCCGAAGCCGATGACCGCGATGTCCTCCGGCACCGACAGGCCGCGCGCCTGGGCTTCCAGGACGACGCCGTGCGCCATGGCGTCGGAGCTGCAATGGATGGCGCCCCGGAATCCGGCGTCCACCAGTTCGCCCAGCACGTTCCGCCCCATGGACAGGCTGCTGGGGGCCGGGGTCGGGACGGAGATGACGTCGCCGACCCCGCGCGCGGTCAGGGCTTCGATGATGGCGTCGCGGCGGATGGTCGCGCGCTCGTCGTCGGCGCTGATCACGGCGACGCGCCGGTAGCCCTTGCCGTGAAGATACTCGCCCACCCGAAGCCCGACATCCCTGTGCGAAAAGCCCACGGCCATGTCGATGGGCTTGTGCGACAGGTCCCAGGTCTCGACGATCGGGATCTTCGCGGCGCGCAGCTGGCGCCGGCTCTCCGCCGTGTGGGTGGTGCCGGTGAGGTAGAGCGCGTCGGGGCAGCGGCTGAGAATGGCGCGGATCAGATTGTCCTCGCGCTCCGTCGGGTAGCCGGACAGGCCCAGCAGCATCTGGTAGCCGTCCTCCGCCAGCCGGTCGCTGAAGGACTGGATGGCGCCGGCGAACATGACGTGCGTCAGCGTCGGCACCACCGCCGCCACCAGCTTGGTGCGGCTGGACGCCAGGCCGCCGGCCAGCAGGTTGGGGACGTAGCCGGTCTCCGAAATCGCCTTGCGGACGATCTCCTTCACCTCGGCCGTCACGGTTTCCGGGCGGTTGACCACGCGTGACACGGTCATCATCGAGACGCCGGCCAGCTTTGCCACGTCCTCCAGCGTCACGCGGCCGCTGGACGGGCGCGCGCCGCGGGTCCCGGCGGTCTTGGCCGGCGCGGTTCCCTGGCTGGACGCATCTTTTGACGCCCTGCGGCGGGGGCGGAGAGTCGGAGTGTCGGACACGGCAAAAGCCCTAAAATGTGATGTTTAGATACGGGTTGCGGAGCGCCGGCGCAAGGACGACGGCCGGGTTGCGGGGAAATGCTTTGCCGAATCAACAGTTTGGTTGATGGCCGGGGGAAAAAGATGAGGCGGCGTTGGATCCCCTTGCATCGGAGCTTTGTTAACGCTAACAATCATAGCGCTGTTGTGAGCGCTAACAAAGACGAGCGGTCTCCAGCAGCCAACATAGGAGCGCTACCAAGAGCGTTCGGATCATCGTGTGCGCACGGACCCGCAGAAGGACCGGCCGCAGGGCATGAAAGCAGGAGGAGCCCAGATGAGTGTCCAATCAGTGTCGAGCGAGGCGGCCGCCCCAAACTCCGCCCCAACTTCCGTGGCGAACCCGGCCGCCACCGCCGTGAAAACCAAAGTTCGCTGGATGATCGTGGTGATGCTCTTCATCGTCACGGCCATCAACTATGCCGATCGGGCTACACTGTCCATCGCGGGCCCGGTGCTGTCCAAGGAGCTTGGCCTCAACGCCGCGCAGATGGGCTTCATCTTTTCGGCCTTCGGCTGGGCCTACGTCATCGGCCAGCTGCCGGGCGGGTGGCTGCTCGACCGCTTCGGGTCGAAGATCGTCTACGCGTTCAGCATCCTGACCTGGTCGGTCTTCACGCTGATGCAGGGCTTCGTCGGCTTCCTGGCGGGCGGGGCGGCGGTGGCGGTCCTGTTCGCGCTGCGCTTCGCGGTCGGTCTGGCGGAGGCGCCGTCCTTCCCCGGCAACAGCCGCGTCGTCGCGGCCTGGTTCCCCGGCCATGAGCGGGCGACCGCTTCGGCCATCTTCAACTCCGCCCAGTATTTCGCGACGGTGATCTTCGCGCCGCTGATGGGCTGGCTGACCCATTCCTTCGGCTGGCCGTGGTCCTTCGGCGTCATGGGCGGCCTCGGCATCATCGTCGCCGTGGTGTGGTTGAAGACCGTTTACGCCCCCAAGGACCATCCGTCGATCAATCAGGCGGAGCTGGACTACATCGCGGCCGGCGGCGGGCTCGTCAACATGGACGACGCACAGAAGAAGAAGGACGGCGCCGGCGGGGGCAAGTGGGACTACATCCGCCAGCTCTTCGCCAGCCGCATGATGGTCGGCATCTTCCTCGGCCAGTTCTGCATCAACGCCATCACCTACTTCTTCATCACCTGGTTCCCGGTCTATCTGGTTCAGGCCCGCGGCATGTCGATCCTGAACGCCGGCTTCGTCGCCTCCATCCCAGCCATCTGCGGCTTCGTCGGCGGCATCCTGGGCGGCGTTCTGTCGGACGCGATGCTGCGCAAGGGCTTCTCGCTGACCTCGGCGCGCAAGACCCCGATCGTGCTGGGCATGCTGATGTCCATGGCCATGATCGCCTGCAACTACACCGACGTGCAGTGGGTCGTCGTGGCGCTGATGGCGTTGGCCTTCTTCGGCAAGGGTATCGGCGCGCTGGGCTGGGCCGTCATGTCGGACTGCGCGCCCAAGGAGATCACCGGCCTCAGCGGCGGCGTCTTCAACATGTGCGGCAACCTGTCGTCGATCTCCACGCCGATCGTCATCGGCACCATCATCCAGGCCTCCGGCTCGTTCAACGGCGCCCTGCTGTTCGTCGGCGCCAACGCCCTGATCGCGGCGGTCAGCTATCTCGTCGTCGTCGGCGAGATCAAGCGGATGGAACTGAAGAAGTAACGAGCCAGCAAGGAAGGGTTTCCCGATGTACATCGGCGAGCAACTCATCAACCCGACCGACGCCCGCCTGCGGCTTTCCGCGCAGCTCGGCGCCCAGGGCATCGTCATCGACAGCCGCCCCAACACGCCGGTTATGAATGAGGACGGGCTCTGGGATGGCCGGAAGGTCGCCGCCCAGCGTAAGTGGGTGGAGGGCTACGGGCTCAGCCTCGACTGCATGGCGCTGGACGTCGGGTCCATCCTTCTCGACAGCCTGCGCGACCCGGCGAAGGCCGCCGCCATGGCGGAGCGCCTGCGCCACAACATCCAGGCCGCCGCCGACGGCGGGGTGGACATGGTGAAGTACACGGTCGCTATGGTCGGCATCACCCGCACCGGGGTGGTGGACGGGCGGGGCGGCATGAAGTGCAGCACCTTCCGCGCCGCCGACTACCGGGCGGAGAGTGACGCGCGCTTCTCCTACTGGGGCACCGTGCTGCCGGAGGACGAGACGGGCACCAAGCCGTCCCCGCTGGCCGCGCGCGGCGCGCCGGAGACCTGCGGCCAGGTGATGGCGAGCGAGGCCGGCGGCATCAGCGAGGCCGATGGCTGGCGCGCCATCGAATATCTGGTCGAGGCGATCCTGCCGACCGCCGAGAAGGCCGGCGTGAAGCTGGCCTGCCACCCGCACGACCCGGCCTACCCGCCGGGCGGGCTGAACGGGGTGCACCATGTGCTGGGCTCCCTGGACGGCCTGCGGCGCTTCATCGCTCTGGCGCCGGAAAGCAAGTCGCTCGGCTTCAACTTCTGCCAGGGCACCATCGCCGAGATGTCGGCCAACCCGACCGGGACGGTGCTGGAGGCGATCCGCGAGTTCGGCCAGCAAGACCGCATCTTCATGGTCCATTTCCGCAACATCAAGGGCGGCTACCTGGATTTCCGCGAGGCGCTGCCGGACGAGGGCTCGGTCGACATGGCCGCCTGCGTCCGCGCCTACCGCGAGGTCGGCTACCAGGGGATTCTCTGCCCCGACCACGTTCCCTTCTCCGACCTCGACCCGGACCGCGAGCGCTTCTTCGCCTTCGCGCTGGGCTACACGAAGGCGCTTCTCCAGGCCGCCTGACCGCTCCCCCCGATTTCTCCTATGGACGTGACAACCATGTCTGCTTCGACCTCCCCCAAAGTCACCGAGATGCTGGTCGTGCCGGTCGCCGGCCATGACGACATGCTGCTGAACCTGTCCGGCGCGCACGCCCCCTTCTTCACCCGCAACGTGGTGATCCTGAAGGACAGCGCCGGCCACACCGGCGTCGGAGAGGTGCCCGGCGGCGAGACGATCCGCCAGACGCTGGAGGACGCCCGCGCGCTGGTCGTCGGCCAGCCGATCGGCGCCTACAACAACATCCTGAACACCGTCCGCAAGCAATTCGCCGACCGCGACGCCGGCGGGCGCGGGCTGCAGACCTTCGACCTGCGCACCACCATCCACGCGGTGACCGCGCTTGAGGCCTCGCTGCTCGACCTGCTCGGCCAGTTCCTGGAGGTGCCGGTGGCGGCGCTGCTCGGCGAGGGGCAGCAGCGCGACGCGGTGGAGATGCTGGGCTACCTGTTCTACGTCGGCGACCGCAACAGGACGAACCTGCCCTATCGCAGCGAGCCGGACGCCAAGGACGACTGGTTCCGCCTGCGCCATGAAGAGGCCCTGACGCCTGAGGCCGTGGTGCGCCTCGCCGAGGCCGCGCACGCCCGCTACGGCTTCAACGACTTCAAGCTGAAGGGCGGCGTGCTGGCCGGCGAGGAGGAGATCGAGGCGGTCACCGCGCTTGCCAAGCGCTTCCCCGACGCGCGCATCACGCTCGACCCCAACGGGGCGTGGTCGCTGGAGGAGGCGATCCGCCTGTGCAAGGGCAAGGGCGACGTGCTGGCCTACGCCGAGGATCCCTGCGGGGCGGAGAAGGGCTACTCGGGCCGCGAGGTGATGGCGGAGTTCCGCCGCGCCACCGGCCTGCCGACCGCCACCAACATGATCGCCACCGACTGGCGCCAGATGGGCCACGCGATCCAGCTTCAGTCGGTGGACATCCCCCTGGCCGACCCGCATTTCTGGACCATGCAGGGCTCGGTCCGCGTCGCGCAGATGTGCCACGAGTGGGGGCTGACCTGGGGCTCGCACTCCAACAACCACTTCGACATTTCACTGGCGATGTTCACCCACGTCGCCGCCGCCGCACCCGGCAGGATCACGGCCATCGACACCCACTGGATCTGGCAGGACGGCCAGCGCCTGACCAAGGAGCCCTTCCAGATCAAGAGTGGTCTGGTGGCCGTGCCGCAGAAGCCGGGCCTGGGCGTGGAGATCGACATGGCGCAGCTGGAAATGGCGCACGAACTCTACAAGGAACGCGGCCTGGGCGCCCGCGACGACGCCATCGCCATGCAGTTCCTGATCCCCAACTGGACCTTCGACAACAAGCGCCCCTGCCTGGTGCGTTGAGTCTAACTCCCTCTCCCCAGAGGGGAGAGGGAAGACATTCGGAAGGAGACATCATGAGCAAGCTTGGTTTCATCGGGTTGGGCATCATGGGCGCGCCGATGGCGGGCCATCTTCAGGCGGCCGGCCACACGCTGTTCGTCAACACCATCGGCGCGGTGCCGGACGCCCTGGCGGCCGGCGGCGCCACCGCCTGCGGTTCGGGCCGTGAGGTTGCAGAGAAGGCCGACATCGTCTTCATCATGGTCCCGGACACCCCGGACGTGGAGAAGGTGCTGTTCGCGAAGGGCGGCGTCGCCGAGGGGCTGACGCCCGGCAAGATCGTCGTGGACATGTCCTCCATCTCCCCGGTCGCCACCAAGGACTTCGCCCGCCGCATCAACGAGCTGGGCTGCGACTACCTGGACGCCCCGGTGTCGGGCGGCGAGGTCGGGGCCAAGGCGGCGTCGCTGACCATCATGGTCGGCGGTCCGGACAAGGCGTTCGAGACGGTCAAGCCGCTGTTCGAGCTGATGGGCAAGAACATCACGCTGGTCGGCGGCAACGGCGACGGCCAGACCACCAAGGTCGCCAACCAGATCATCGTCGCCCTGACCATCGAGGCGGTGGGCGAGGCTCTGCTGCTGGCCGCCAAGGCCGGCGCCGACCCGGCCAAGGTGCGCCAAGCCCTGATGGGCGGCTTCGCCAACTCCCGCATCCTGGAGGTGCATGGCGAGCGCATGGTCAAGCGCACCTTCGACCCCGGCTTCCGCATCGAGCTGCACCAGAAGGACCTGAACCTGGCGCTCAACACCGCCCGGTCGCTGGGCGTCAGCCTGCCCAACACCGCCACCGCGCAGGAGCTGTTCAACGCCTGCGCCGCCCACGGCGGCAAGGCCTGGGACCACTCCGCCATGGTCCGCGCGCTGGAAACGCTCGCCAACTTCGAGATCGGCCAAAAGGCCTGAGAAGGGATCAACCCTCTCCCCTCCGGGGAGAGGGGAGGGTGAGGGGGATGCGCTTTTGCCGGACCTCCCAACACGCGCAACCCCCTCACCCTAACCCTCTCCCCAGAGGGGAGAGGGAACTTTCAATGCGACAGCTTCACTCCCGCCAAACTGACCCGACCATGCCCATCACCGACCCCCGCGCGCTCCTTACCGACCTGTTCGACGCCGCCGTGGCCGCCTCCCAGCCGGCGCACTGCGTGCCGGCCCACCTGCCGGCGCCTCCAAAAGGCCGCTTGGTGGTGATTGGCGCGGGCAAGGCCTCGGCGGCGATGGCGCGGGCGGTGGAGGACCACTGGCCGGGCGCGCTGTCCGGCCTCGTGGTCACCCGCTACGGCTACGCGGTGCCCTGCGACCGGATCGAGATCGTGGAGGCCGCCCATCCCGTCCCCGACGCCGCCGGGATGGTCGCGGCCAAGCGCATCCAGACGCTGGTGTCGGGGCTGACGGCGGACGACCTCGTCCTCTGCCTGATCTCCGGCGGCGGCTCGGCCCTGCTGGCCTTGCCGTTGGACGGGCTGACGCTGGACGACAAGCAGGCGGTCAACCGCGCGCTGCTGAAGTCCGGCGCCACGATCTCCGAAATGAACTGCGTGCGCCGGCACCTGTCGGCGGTGAAGGGCGGGCGCCTAGCGGCGGTCTGCCACCCGGCGCGGGTGGTCACGTTGCTGCTCTCCGACGTGCCGGGCGACAATCCGATGGACATTGCCTCCGGTCCGACCGTCGCCGACCCGACGACCTGCACCGACGCGCTGGCCATCGTGAAGCGCTACGGCATCGACCTGCCGCCCGCAGTGCGCGAGGCGCTGGAAAGCGGCCGGGGGGAGAGCGTCAAGCCCGGTGACCCGCGCCTGTCCGGCTGCGAGACGCGCATGATCGCCACCCCGCAGATGGCCCTGGAAGCCGCCGCCGAAGTCGCCCGAACCGCCGGCCTGTCCGCCCACATCCTGGGCGACAGCATCGAGGGCGAGGCGCGCGACGTCGGCACGGTGATGGCCGGCATGGCGCTTCAGGTCGCCCGGCGCGGCCAGCCCTTCACGGCGCCCTGCGTGCTGCTGTCCGGCGGCGAGACCACCGTGACCGTGCGCGGCGCCGGCCGGGGCGGGCGCAACGTGGAGTTCCTGCTGTCGCTCGGCATCGCCCTGCACGGCCAGCCGGGCGTCCACGCCATCGCCGGCGACACCGACGGGGTGGACGGGCTGGAGGAGATCGCCGGCGCGATCCTGACCCCCGACAGCCTGGACCGCGCCCGCGCCAAAGGCCTGCGCCCCTTGGAAAGCCTGGAGAACAACGACGGCCACGGCTTCTTCGAGGCCATCGGCGACAGCGTGATCACCGGCCCGACCCTGACCAACGTCAACGACTTCCGCGCGATCCTGATCGCGCCCTGAGAAACACGCCTGAGAATCACGGAGGAACACCCCATGGCGATCACGTCGCTTCCGCTGAACAGCTTCAAGCGCGGCCTGGAGGCCGGGCAGCCGCAGATCGGCCTGTGGTCGATCCTCTCCAGCCATGTCTCCGTGGAGATCCTGGCCGGCGCCGGCTTCGACTGGCTGGTGCTGGACACCGAGCACGCGCCCAACGAACTGCCGATGGTCTACAGCCAGCTCCAGGCCTGCACCGGCGGCACGGCGCATCCGGTGGTGCGGGTGCCGTGGAACGACATGGTGACGCTGAAGCGCTATCTGGACATCGGCGTCCAGTCCTTCCTGATCCCCTATGTGGAGACGGCGGAGGAGGCGGCGAACGCCGTGTCCTACACCCGCTATCCCCCGCATGGCGTGCGCGGCTACTCCGCCGCGCCGCGCGCCAACCGCTTCGGCCGGGTGAAGGACTACCCGCAGCTCTGCGAGAACGAGCTGGCCGTGCTGGTGCAGATCGAGACGCGCCGTGGCCTGGACAACATCGAGGCGATCGCGGCGGTCGACGGCGTGACCGGCCTGTTCATCGGCCCCGGCGACCTGTCGGCCGCCATGGGCCACGTCGGCAACCCCAAGCATCCGGAGGTGCTGGAGGCCATCGAGGACGCCATCACGCGCATCCGCGCCGCCGGCAAGCCGGTCGGCATCCTGTCCGCCGACGAGGTGCTGGCGAAGCGCTACCTGGAGCTGGGCTGCACCTTCGTCGCCGTCGGCTCCGACCAAGGCCTCCTGGCGCGCGGCTCCGAACAGCTCGCCGCCCGCTTCAAGACGCAGGGGTGAGGCGTATGTAACCCTCGCCCGCCCCCGGCTCTCAGCGAATGCCAGAGGCATTCGCCTGACGCCGTCAGCGCAAGCTTCGCTTGCGCGAGAGGCGGGAGAGGGAAGGGGCCCATGGCGCAGCCATGGGAAGGGTGAGGGCAAGGTCATCCTGAGAATCCTCGCCGCGATCCCCCTGAATTCTCGGGAAACCCTGCCCTCACCCTCCCACCGCTGCGCGGTGGGCCCCTCCCTCTCCCGCCGGAGGCGGGCGAGGGGACCATCCGGGGACAAGGGCTCATGGAAGAAAGACTGGGCCATGACCGAAGCGCCGCTCTACATCCGGGTGCACGGTGACGACAACGTCGCCATCGTCGTCAACTCCTTGGGCCTGCCGCCGGGGACGCGGTTCCCCTGCGGGCTCGTTCTGCGGGACTTCGTGCCCCAGGGGCACAAGGTCGCCCTGGCCGATCTGGCGGAGGGCGCGCCCATCCTCCGCTACGGCGAGGTGATCGGCTACGCCGCGCGCGACATCGCGAAGGGAAGCTGGATCGAGGAATCGCTGGTGCGCCTGCCGACGGCGCCGCCGCTGGACAGCCTGCCGCTCGCCACCAGCGTGCCGCCGGCCCCGCCGCCGCTGGAGGGCTACAGCTTCGAGGGCTTCCGCAACCCGGACGGCAGCGTCGGCACCAAGAACGTGCTGGGCATCAGCATGAGCGTCCAGTGCGTGGCCGGCGTCATGGACTTCGCCATCGACCGCATCAAGAAGGAGCTGCTGCCCCGCTACCCCAACGTGGACGATGTGATCGCCATCGAGCACGCCTACGGCTGCGGCGTGGCGATCAACGCGCCGGAGGCGGTGGTGCCGATCCGCACGCTCCAGAACATCGCGCGCAACCCCAATCTGGGCGGGGCCGTGATGGTGGTGGGCTTGGGATGCGAGAAGCTGCAACCCGAACGCCTTCTTCCCAACGGCGCCGAGTCTTCCATCGTCAGCCTCCAGGACGAGCGGCACCGGGGCTTCGGCGACATGGTCGCGTCGATCATGGAGATGGCCGACCAGCGCCTTGCCGAGCTGAACCAGCGCCGGCGGGAGACCTGCCCGGCGTCGGACCTCGTGGTCGGGCTGCAATGCGGCGGCAGCGACGCCTTTTCCGGCGTCACCGCCAACCCGGCGGTGGGCTACGCCGCCGACCTGCTGGTGCGCGCCGGAGCCACGGTGATGTTCTCCGAAGTGACGGAGGTGCGCGACGCCATCCACCTGCTGACCCCACGCGCGGCGGACGAGGCGGTCGCGCGCGCCCTGATCCGCGAGATGGACTGGTACGACCGCTACCTCGCCGCCGGGCAGACCGACCGCGCCGCCAACCCGTCGCCCGGCAACAAGAAGGGCGGCTTGGCGAATGTGGTGGAAAAGGCGCTGGGCTCCATCGCCAAGTCGGGCAGCAGCGCCATCGTCGGCGTGCTGGCCCCCGGCGAGCGGGCGGACCGCAAGGGCCTGCTCTACGCCGCCACGCCGGCCAGCGACTTCGTGTGCGGCACGCTGCAACTGGCCTCCGGCTGCAACATCGAGGTCTTCACCACAGGGCGCGGCACGCCCTACGGCCTCGCCATGTGCCCGGTCATCAAGGTCTCCACCCGCACGGCGCTGGCCGAGCGCTGGCACGACCTGATCGACGTGGACGCCGGCCGCATCGCCACCGGCGAGGCCACCATCGAGGACATCGGATGGGAGCTGTTCCGCCTGATCCTGGACGTGGCGAGCGGCCGCAAGACGACCTGGGCCGACCATTGGGGCCTGCGCAACGCCCTGACCCTGTTCAACCCCGCCCCGGTGACGTAGCGGACGTTGGGTTTCGCGGGCGCTCAACCCAACCTACGGGGGAGTGCGCGCGGCCGTAGGTTGGGTCGGGTCTCGCCCGACCCAACGTCAGCCACCTTCCGGTGAAGCGTGACCTTCGGGCGGCCCTTCTGTTCACGCGGGCAATCCCCGCCCTTACAGAAAGGACCCGTCCGATGGCACGCATGACGGTCGTTCAAGTCGCCGCACCGGGAGCCCCCTTCGAGGTGGTGGAGCGTGACGTGCCGGAACCGGGTCCGGGCCATGTCCGCGTGCGGGTCGAGGCCTGCGGCATCTGCCACAGCGACGCCTTCGTGAAGGACGGCACCTACCCCGGCATCCGCTACCCCGCCGTTCCCGGCCACGAGATCGCCGGGGTGATCGACGCGGTGGGGCAGGGTGTCGCCGAATGGCAGCCCGGCCAGCGGGTCGGGGTCGGCTGGTTCGGGGGAAGCTGCTACCACTGCGACCGCTGCCGGGCCGGCGACTTCGTGAGCTGCCGGAATTTGAAGGTGCCGGGCATCTCCTACGACGGCGGCTACGCCGATTACATGATCGCCCCGGCGGACGCGCTGGCGCGCATCCCCGACGATCTGGCCGCCGCCGACGCGGCTCCGCTGCTCTGCGCCGGCATCACCACCTTCAACGCGCTGCGCAACTGCGGCGCGCGGCCGGGCGATCTGGTCGCGGTGCTGGGCATTGGCGGGCTGGGGCATCTCGGCGTGCAGTTCGCCGCCAAGTGCGGCTTCGAGACGGTCGCCGTCGGGCGCGGCAAGGACAAGGAGCCGCTGGCCCGTCAGCTCGGCGCCCATCACTACATCGACAGCAGCGCCGGAAACCCGGCGGAGGCGCTGGCCGCCCTGGGCGGGGCCAAGGTGATCCTGGCGACCGCCCCCAGCAGCAAGGCGATGACCGAACTGGTCGGCGGGCTGGGGGTGGACGGGCGGATGGTGGTGGTCGGCGCGACGGCCGACCCCATCGAGGCCACGCCCTTCCAGCTGATCGGATCGCGCTGCGGGGTCGTGGGCTGGCCCTCCGGCACCTCCTGGGATTCGGAGGCGACGATGCGCTTCAGCGCCCTGACCGGCGTCCGCCCGATGATCGAAACCCTGCCCCTGGAACAGGCCGCCGAGGGCTACGAGCGGATGATGACCAACAAGGCCCGCTTCCGCATGGTGCTGCTGCCGAAGGGAGCCCGGAAGACGTAAAGGTCACCCCGCCCCGAACAGATCGTCCTCCCCCGGCGCGTCCACGGTCTCGTCCGCGTTCGGGTCGCCCAGCGCCGTTTCCCAGCCGAGCGCCGGCAGGGCGATGCTGCGCGTGTTGCCCAGGCCGCTGCGCGTGGCGATGAAGCCGCGCTGCTCCATGTAGGTCAGCAGGCGCCGCGCCCGCCCGCGGGAGCGGCTGCCGCAGGCCCGCGCCACGTCGGCGTCGGACGGGCAGGGCAGGTGGTCCAGCGCGGCGCGGGCCAGCAGCAGGAACACCACCTGGATGTCTTCCGGCAGGGTCGCGGCCACCTGCGTCGCCTTTTCCCAGGCGGGATTCTCCTCCGCGCCATTGCCGGCCCCGGCGCGGGCGGCGGCGAGTTTGCGGCGGAAGGCCGGCAGCTCCAGCAGCTCGCCCCGCACCTCGCGGTTCCGGCAGCGCACGAGGAAGTCCTGATAGAGCACGGCGATGGAGCGGTAGGCCGCCTCCGGGTCGGCCAGCACGTCCCGCAACACCTCTTCATAGGCGGCTTGCCGCTCGGCGGCCTGTTCCGGGGTTTCCGGCTCCTCGGCGGGTTCCTCGGGCGGAAGTTCGGCGGGTGCGGGCTCCACGAAGGGGCGGGGGCGGGCGAGCTGGGCCAGCAGGTCGGTGCTGGCCGACGTCGAGGGGCGCCGCACGGGGTAGCGCGGCGGTTCCGGCTCGCCGGGCTTGAAGATCAGCTCGCGCGCGTCCTCCAGCGGGGTGTCCGGCAGCGGCATCAGCTTCGGGCTGCCGGCGCGCCCCTGCGTCTCCACCGCACCGATGCGCAGCGGCAGCGGGCGGCGCGAGATGGCGGGGCCGAGCGCGATGAAGTGCCCGCGCTCCAGGTCGCGGAACATCTCCGCCGTGCGGCGCTCCATGCCCAGCAGGTCGGCGGCGCGGGCCATGTCGATGTCCAGGAAGGTGCGGCCCATCAGGAAGTTCGACGCCTCCGCCGCCACGTTCTTGGCGAGCTTGGCGAGCCGCTGCGTCGCGATCACCCCGGCCAGCCCGCGCTTGCGGCCGCGGCACATCAGGTTGGTCATGGCGCCCAGCGAGACCTTGCGCGCCTCGTCCGACACCTCGCCGGCGGCCGAGGGCGCGAAGAGCTGCGCTTCGTCCACCACCACCAGCATCGGGTACCAGTAATCGCGGTCGGCGTCGAACAGCCCGCCCAGGAAGGCGGCGGCATGGCGCATCTGCATCTCCGCGTCCAGCCCTTCCAGGTTCAGCACGACGGAGACGCGGTGCTGGCGCACGCGGGCGGCGACGCTCTGCAACGCGGCCTCCGTGTGCTCGTCGGCGTCCACGACGATGTGGCCGAAGCGTTCGGCCAGCGTGACGAAGTCGCCTTCCGGGTCGATGACCGCCTGCTGCACCCAGCGGGCGCTCTGCTCGATCAGGCGGCGCAGCAGGTGGGATTTGCCGGAGCCGGAATTGCCCTGCACCAGAAGACGGGTCGCCAGCAGCTCCTCAAGGTCGAGCGTCGCGGGTGCCCCCGCCGCCCCTGCGGTCATGGCCGTCCCCATGTCGATGCCGACCTTCATGCCCCAGCGTCCCCGTTCCGGTGAAGGGCACCCGTATACCCCAAAGGGGGTCCGGGGGGCGAAGGGCATTTTGGATCGGCCGGAATGGCCAAGTAAAAAAGCGCGCTGTCACGAAACCGAAAAGATGATTCTGTATAATTGAGCCGCAAGCGTGACAAATCCATGCAGCCGGCGGTGGATCATCCCATGACATGGATGACTGTACAGGAGAGGGAGAGCGGTGGGGGCATCCCAGGTGGATGCGCGCCCTGGTCTGTTCTGCCGTCGGAGTGGGCGGGGGTGCTGGACGCGCTTGACTATGCCTTCCAGCCCATCGTGCAGATGCGCACCGGCCGCTGCCACGGGATGGAGGCGCTGCTGCGCGGCTTCGACCGCACCCCCTTCGCCAACGCCCACGACCTGCTGGACGCGGCCTGCGTGCAGGGCCTGCTGGCGGACGTCGAATGCGCGCTGCACGCCAAGGCGGTGGAGGCCTTCCGCGCGCTGGAGGGCTGGGAGAACGCGAAGCTGTTCCTGAACATCGATTCGCGGGTGGTCGGGGCGCCGGGCTCCCCCTGGACGGGCAGTCATTCGGCAGGACACGGGGCGGAGAAGGCGCCGCACGTCTGCCTGGAAATCTCCGAACGCCGCGAGGTGCAGCCGGAGCGCAGCATCGAGCAGGCCATCGGCGACTACCGGCAGGCCGGCGTCGGCGTGGCGCTGGACGACTTCGGGGTGGGCTTCGCGGGCTTGCGGCTGCTGTACGAATCGAAGCCCGACTATGTGAAGATCGACCGCTACTTCGTGTCCGGCATCGACCAGGACACCCGCAAGCGCGCCATCGCCAGCGCGCTGGTCGGCTACGCCCACGCGCTCGGCATCCTCATCATCGCCGAGGGGGTGGAGACGGAGAAGGAATTCTACACCTGCCGCGACCTCGGCTGCGACTTCGCCCAGGGCTACCTGATCGCCCGGCCCAGCCTGGGCCACCGCGTGGTACCGGACCGCTACGGCCTGATCGCGGAGCTGAACCGCAAGGACCGCCGCAAGCCCAGCGAGGCGCACTCCCGCCTGTCGGAGGTGATCGAGCGCCTCCCGCCGCTCGCCGTCACCTCGCCCAAGACGGAGCTGCTGGAGTATTTCCGCGGCAACGCCAGCCCGACCATCGCCCCCATCGTGGACGACCAGCGCCGCCCGCTCGGCCTGATCCGCGAACGCGACCTGAAGCGCTACGTCTATTCCCGCTTCGGGGGCGAGCTTCTGCGCAACCGGGGCCTTGGCGACACGCTGATGGAGCTGGTGAACAAAAGCCCGGTCTGCGACATCTCCACCCCGCTCGACCAGGTGATCGAAGCCTTCTCGGCGGAGGAGGCCAGCGACGGGATCATCATCATCGAAGGCGGGGAATACGCGGGCTTCCTGTCCAGCGGCGCGCTGATCCGGCTGGTGCACGAACGCAACCTCGCCATGGCGGCCGACCAGAACCCGCTGACCCGGCTGCCCGGCAACGCCGCCATCGTCCGCCACATCGAACGGGCGCTGGACGACCACGGGCAGCGGCACATCCTGGCCTATCTGGATTTCGACAACTTCAAGCCCTTCAACGACGGCTTCGGCTTCCGCCAGGGCGACCGCGCCATCCTGATGTTCAGCGAACGGCTGAAGGCCTGGGCGTCCGGCTGCGGCGGCTTCGCCGGCCACATCGGCGGCGACGACTTCTTCGTCGCGGTCAGCGGCGCGGAGGAGGAGGACGCGCTGGCCCGCATCGCCGAACTGCTGGCCCTGTTCCGCTCCGACGCGGAAAGCCTCTACGACCCCGCGACCCGCGAGGCTGGGCGCTTCGAGGCGAAGGACCGCTACGGCGCCCTGCGGGAATTCCCCCTGCTGTCGGCCAGCGGCGTCGCCGTGGTGATCGCGCCCGGCCCGCACCGCCTGACCCCGGACACGGTGAACGCCGCCATCGCGGAACACAAGGCGCTGGCCAAGGGCCGGGCGGACAAGGTGAGTGTGGTGCGGTTGCCGTAGGGTTTGCGGGTGCCCCCTCCCCAACCCTCCCCCGCTTCGCGGGAGAGGGGGCTTTGGCAATGCGGCGGCAGTCCCCTCCACCGCGAAGCGGGGGAGGGTTGGGGAGGGGGCAATAGGGAGGGGGCAAAGCCGCCCCTACGACTTCACCTTGTACAGCGGCTGCACGTCCCCGCTCTCCACCCTCGGACGGTTCGGCTCCTCCGCCTCCAGCGGGTCGCACTCCACCATCGTCGCCAGCGACCGCCGGGTCAGGCGCTGGTACTCCAGCGTGCCGTCGGCCTTCCAGGCGATTTCGTCCTCCCGCAGCTCCCGCACCACCTTCGCGGGCAGGCCGGCGGCGAGCGTGCGCGGGGGCACGGTGAAGCCGGCCTTGACGAAGGCCATGGCGGCGACGATGGCCTGCTCGCCGACCACCGCGCCGTCCATGACGACCACGTTCATGCCGACCAGCGCGCCGCGCTTCACGACGCAGCCGTGCAGCACCGCGCCATGGCCGATGTGGCCGTCCACCTCCACCACCGCGTCATGGCCGGGGAAGGCGTGGAGCGTGCAGTTGTCCTGCACATTGCTGCCCTCCTCCAGCAGGATGCGGCCGAAGTCGCCGCGCAAGGACGCGCAGGGACCGACGTAGCAGCCGGCCCCCACCACCACATCCCCGATCAGCACGGCCGACGGGTGTACGAAGGCCGTCGGGTGGATGACCGGCACCACGCCGTCGATGGCGTAGACCTTAGGGCGCGGCAGCGTCGTCATGCGGCCCTCCTCAAGCAGCAACCGGAATGCGCGTCTGCACGACGCGGAAGCGGCTCGCCACGAAGGCCAGATCGCACAGCGCGGCGTTGCAGGCCGGGTTGGCGCCGGTGCCGTGGAAGTCGCTGAAGGCCGCGGACTGGTTGACGAAGACGCCGCCGGTCAGGTTCACCGACAGGGCCACGCCGGCCTCCGTGAAGGCGTCCTGGGCCTTGTCGATCACCGCCCGGTCGGAGGAATAGAGCGCCGCCGTCAGCGCCCCCTTCTCCCGCACCAGCCGGCTGGCGCGGGCCAGCGCGTCGTCGGTGCCGTCCACCTTCACGATCATGGAGATCGGGCCGAACAGCTCCCGCCCATAGACCGCCTCGTCCTTGGCGTCGAGCACCAGGATCACCGGCGTGCGGACGCGGGCGTCGGGGAACTTCGGGTGCGCGACGGCGCGCGAGGCCAGCGCGACGGTGCCGAGGCCATGCGCGTCCTCCAGCCGCTTCAGCGTGGCGTCGGACTGGATGGCGCCCAGCACCTCCACCGCGCGTTCGGCGTCGGACAGGAACTTGTCGGTGGCCCCGGCGATGGCCTGGACGACCTGATCGAAGCTCAGACGCTCCCCACCCGCCTGGATGCCGTCCTTCGGCACGAAGATCGCCTGCGGCGTCGTGCACATCTGCCCGGAATAGAGCGACAGCGAAAAGGCGAGGTTGCGCGCCATGCCCTTGGGGTCGTCCGTCGAATCGATGATGACCGTGTTGACGCCGGCCTTCTCCGTGAAGACCTGGGCTTGGCGGGCGTTCTGCTCCAGCCAGGTGCCGAACTCGCTGGAGCCGGTGAAGTCGATCAGCGCGACCTCCGGCCGGGTGGCGAGTTCCTTGGTGATCGGTGCCTCGGCGCTGTCGGCGGCCAGCGTGACGAGGTTGGGGTCGAGCCCGGCCTCCCTCAGCACCTCCCGGCACACCTCCACCGTGATGGCCAGCGGCAGGATGGCGGCGGGGTGCGGCTTCACGACGACGGCGTTGCCGGTCACGAGGCTGGCGAACAGGCCCGGATAGCCGTTCCAGGTCGGGAAGGTCGCGCAGCCGATCATCACGGCCACACCGCGCGGCACCACCTCGAAGACCTTGTCCATGACCAGCGGCGGGTTCTTGCCCTGTGGCTTCTCCCAGCGGGCGCTCGGCACCTGATCGGTCATCGCCTTCCAGCCGTAGGCGACCGCCTCAAGCCCCCGGTCCTGGGCGTGCGGGCCGCCGGCCTGGAAGGCCATCATGAAGGCCTGCCCCGTGGTGTGCTGGACGGCGTTGGCGATCTCGAAGCTGCGCTTGTTCAGGCGCGTCAGGATCTCCGCGCAGACGCCGGCGCGGCCGTCCGGCCCGGTCTTACGCCAAGCGGGCATGGCGGCCTTCGCGGCGGCCAGCAGCGCGTCCAGGTCCGGCTTCGGGTAGGTCACGCCCAGCTCAAACCCGAAGGGCGAGCGTTCCGCCCCCACGAAACCCTGCCCCGCCGGCTGGTCGAGCGGGAACAGCTTGTTCAGCCGGGCCTTGAAGGCGGTCTCGCCGTCGGCCGCGGCCGTCTCCCCATAGGCGCGCGGGCTCGGCATCTCCGCGAAGGGCGACCAGTAGCCGCGCTGGCGGGAGGCGGCCACGGCCTGATCCAGGGTGCCGCGGTGTCGTTCGAACAGTTCATTCGGGGTCATGGCAGGCGTTTCCTCCTGATTTCTTTTTGGCGAGTTTCTTCGTGTTGGTTGTTTTCGTTGTGGTGGGCGGGTGCCGCCGCGAGCAGGGCGGCCCAGCCCTTGGTCCAGGCCAGCGCGTCCTCGTCGGGGAAGGGCTGGGTGCAGGCGTCGATCTCCAGCCGCTCGCCCATCCGCGCGGCGCCGAGCCGGCGCAGCGCGTCGTCCAGCCGCCGCCCGGCAAGGCAGAAAGTGTCGGCGTAGGTGCGGTCGCCCAGCGCGATCACGCCGTAGCGCAGGCGCGACAGGTCGGGCCGGACCTCCTCCAGGCTGCGGGCGAAGGGGGCGATGTTGTCCGGCCAGTCGCCATGCCCATGGGTGGAGGTGCAGACCAGCAGCAGCCCGCGCTCGTGCAGGCGCAGATCGGTGCAGTCGCGGTCGACGGAGAGGCTGGCGGGGTGGCCGAGCCGCTGCAATTCGTCGCGCACGCATTCGGCCACAAGCCGCGCGTTCCCGGATTCCGAACCGACGACGATCAGGATCTCAGCCATGCCCGGACCTTACACCAGCGCCGCCGGATAGTGATACCGAATTTTGGAGTATAGCGGACGCGCTGTATCTCTTCGAGGGAGAAGAAACCCTCTCCCGCCTCCGGCGGGAGAGGGAGGGACCCGCGAAGCGGGAGGGTGAGGGCAAGGTTTTCCCGAGAATCCTCGGTTCGCCTTCCGCGGATTCTCGGCTCCACCTTGCCCTCACCCTCCCACGCCTGCGGCGCGGGTCCCTCCCTCTCCCATCGGGGATGGGAGAGGGGGAAAATGACCCTTGCCCATGCCCCGCCGCCGATGACATATTACACTCATGAACGATACACGCGACAAAGCTGTATCATAACGAGCGGGGCGGCCAACGCCCCGCCGAACGACAAGAACGCCCGCAACAAGGGACGCCCACCAACCGGGGGCGATTTGGGAATGGAAACGCACCACTTCGCAGTCAGGGCGGGACTCCGCCCATGAGCGACGCCAGCATCCTTTTCGAGGTGGCCGACGGCGTGGCGACGCTGACGCTCAACCGGCCGGACAAGCTCAACAGCTTCACCAGCGCCATGCATGCGGAACTGCGCGACGCGCTCGGCCGTCTGCGGGACGACGGCAGTGTCCGCTGCCTGCTGCTGACCGGGGCGGGGCGGGGCTTCTGCGCCGGGCAGGACCTGTCCGACCGCGCCGTGGCGCCGGGGCAGGAGGCGCCGGACCTCGGCCGGTCGATCGAGACCAACTACAACCCGCTGGTCCGAAGCTTGCGCGCGCTGGAGATGCCGGTGATCGCGGCGGTCAACGGCGTGGCCGCCGGGGCGGGGGCGAACATCGCGCTGGCCTGCGACCTCGTGCTGGCCGCGAAATCCGCCAGCTTCATCCAGGCCTTCTGCAAGCTGGGCCTGATCCCCGATTCGGGCGGCACATGGTTCCTGCCGCACCGCATCGGCACCCAGCGCGCCATGGCGCTCGCCATGCTGGGCGAGAAGGTGACGGCGGAGGAGGCGGAGCGGATCGGCCTGATCTACCGGGCGGTGGACGACGCCGACCTGATGCCGACCGCGACGGCGCTGGCCCGGCAGCTCGCTACCCAGCCGACCAAGGGGCTGGCGCTCATCAAGCAGGCCATCTACGCGGCGCCGACCAACACGCTCGACCAGCAACTCGACCTGGAGCGCGACCTCCAGCGCGCCGCCGGCCGCACGGCCGACTATCGCGAGGGCGTCCACGCCTTCCTGGAAAAGCGGGTGCCCCGATTCGAGGGCAAGTGACATGACCGCACTCGATGGTGCGGCGACCGTGGCCGTGGTCGGCTGCGGCGCCATGGGGGCGGGCATCGCCCAGGTCGCGGCGGCGGCCGGCCACCGCGTGCTGATGGCCGACGCGCGGGCGGGCGCTGCGGCCAAGGCCGTGCAGGGCATCGCCGACGCGCTGGGCAAGCTGGTCGCCAAGGGCAAAATGGCCGAATCCGACCGCACGGCCCTGATTGGCCGCTTGCAGCCGGTGGACGGTCTGGCGGACCTCGCCCCGGCCACGCTGGTCGTCGAGGCCATCGTCGAAGATTTGGAGGTCAAGCGCGCCCTGTTCCGGGAGCTGGAGGGCATCGTGGCGCCGGACGCGATCCTCGCCACCAACACCTCCTCCCTGCCGGTCACAGCCATCGCCGCGCCCCTGTCCCGGCCGGAGCGTTTCGCGGGCCTGCACTTCTTCAACCCGGCACCATTGATGGCGCTGGTGGAGATCGTCAGCGGGCTGGCGACCGACCGCGCCGTGGCCGACACGCTGTTCGCCACGGCCAAGGCCTGGGGCAAGAGCCCGGTTCATTGCCGCTCCACCCCCGGCTTCATCGTCAACCGCGTGGCGCGGCCCTTCTACGCCGAGGGTCTGCGCGCCTTGCAGGAGCGCGCCGCCGACCCGGCGACGCTCGACGCCGTGATGCGGGAGTGCGGCGGCTTCCGCATGGGTCCGTTCGAGCTGATGGACCTGATCGGCCACGACGTGAACTTCGCGGTGACGCGCTCCGTCCACGCCGCCTATTTCGGCGACCCGCGTTTCCAGCCCTCCCTGATCCAGCAGGAGCTGGTGGAGGCCGGGCGGCTCGGCCGCAAGACCGGGCGCGGCTTCTTCGACTACGGCCCCGACGCGGCGAAGCCCACGGCCAAGGACGCTCCGCAATCGCCCCGCCCCTCCGTCGTGTCGGTGGAAGGGCACCTCGGCCCGGCGCACGCGCTGGTGCGGGCGATCCGCGAGGCCGGCATCACCGTGGAAACCCTGCCGGGGCCGCAGCCGACCCGCCCCTTCGGCCGCAACCGCATCGGGCGGCTGGTCGTGGACGGGGTGACGCTGACCCTGACGGACGGGCGCAGCGCAACCCAGCACGCGGCGGAGGTCGGGCGGCAGGACCTCGTTCTGTTCGACCTTGCCCGCGACTACGCCTTCGCCTCGCGCATCGCGATTGCCGTCGCGGACGGGGCCGCGAAGGGGGCGGCGGCCAAGGCGGCGGGGCTGTTCCAGGCGCTGGGCAAGCGCGTGTCGGTGCTGGACGACCTGCCGGGCCTTCTGGTCATGCGGACCGTCGCCATGCTGGCGAACGAGGCCGCCGACGCCGTGCTGCACGGGGTGGCGAGCGCCGCCGACGTCGATACGGCCATGACCCGGGGGGTCAACTACCCGCTCGGCCCGCTCGCCTGGGCGGAGACGGTGGGGCTGGACCTGATCGTCGATGTGCTGGACGCGCTGGCCCACACCTACGGCGAGGACCGTTACCGCGCCTCGGCGCTGCTGCGCCGCAAAGTTTGGGGAGGAACCTTCTTCCATGACTGACAAGAAGAAGCCGCAGGACATCGCCGAAGCGGTCGGCCGGGGCATGTACGAGCGCGACCACTGCGCCATCGCCCACGGCATCGAACTGGCGGAGATCGCGCCGGGCTACGCCCGCATGACCATGACCGTGCGCAAGGACATGGTGAACGGCCACGACATCTGTCACGGCGGCATGACCTTCACGCTGGCCGACACCGCCTTCGCCTACGCCTGCAACGCCGGCAACGAGGTCACCGTGGCGGCGGCCTGCTCCATCGTCTTCCCCGCCCCGGCGAAGCTCGGCGACGTGCTGACGGCCGAATGCCGCGAGGTGCACCGGCGCGGCCGCAACGGCGTCTACGACACCACCGTCACCAACCAGGACGGCGTGGTGGTGGGCATCTTCCGCGGGCAGTCGTCGCGGATCCAGGGGGAGGTGGTGGCGCTGTAGGCGTGCATTTGCCCCCTCCCCAACCCTCCCCCGCTACGCGGGAGAGGGGGCTTGTGCGAAGCGGCGGCAGTCCCCTCCACCGCCAACGGCGGGGGAGGGTTAGGGAGGGGGCCTCAAAAACAAGAAATTCCGGGAGGAACCATGACCGAAGCCTATCTCTGCGACGCGGTTCGCACGCCCTTCGGGCGCTACGGCGGGGCGCTGGCGGCGGTGCGGGCGGACGATCTGGCCGCCGTGCCGCTGCGGGCGCTGATGGAGCGCAATCCGGGCGTGGACTGGGCGGCGCTGGACGACGTGATCCTCGGCTGCGCCAACCAGGCGGGGGAGGACAACCGCAACGTCGCCCGCATGGCGTCCCTGCTGGCGGGCCTTCCTGTGGAGGTGCCGGGCACGACCGTCAACCGGCTCTGCGGCTCCGGCCTCGACGCGCTGGGCACGGCGGCGCGCGCCATCAAGGCGGGGGAGGCGGACCTGATGATCGCCGGCGGGGTGGAGAGCATGACCCGCGCCCCCTTCGTCATGGGCAAGGCCGACAGCGCCTTCTCCCGCGACGCGCAGGTCTACGACACGACCATCGGCTGGCGCTTCGTGAACGCGCGGATGAAGGCCGCCCACGGCATCGACTCCATGCCGGAAACGGCGGAGAACGTCGCCGCCGACTATGGGATCAACCGCGCCGACCAGGACGCCTTCGCGCTGCGCAGCCAGCAGCGCGCCGCGCGCGCCCAGGAGTCCGGCCGTCTGGCGCTGGAGATCGTCCCCGTGACCATCCCCCAGCGCAAGGGCGAGCCGAAGATCGTCGACCGGGACGAGCACCTGCGCCGCGACACGACGCTGGAGGCGCTGGCGAAGCTCTCCACCCCCTTCCGGAAGGAGGGCGGGACGGTCACCGCCGGCAACGCGTCGGGCGTCAACGACGGGGCGGGCGCCCTGCTGGTCGCCTCCGCATCGGCGGTGCGCAAGTACGGCCTGACCCCGCGCGCGCGGATCACCGGCCTTGCCACGGCGGGCGTGCCGCCGCGCGTCATGGGCATCGGGCCGGCCCCGGCCTCGCAGAAGCTGCTGGCGCGGCTGGGCCTGACCATCGCCGACCTGGACGTGGTGGAGCTGAACGAGGCCTTCGCGGCGCAGGCGCTGGCCGTGCTGCGGCTGCTCGGCCTGCCGGACGATGCGGAGCATGTGAACCCGCAGGGCGGGGCCATCGCGCTCGGCCACCCGCTGGGGGCATCGGGCGCCCGGCTGGCCGGCACCGCCCTGATCGAGCTGGAACAGCGTGGGGCTCGCCGCGCGCTGTGCACCATGTGCATCGGGGTGGGGCAGGGTATCGCATTGATGCTGGAGCGCGCGTGAACGAGTGCCTACATTGTTGCATCTGAATCAATACGCGCGGCCAACAAAATAACAACAGGCCGAAGCGCATCTTTGGGGAGAGAACGCCATGCTGATCCTGAACAAGCCGCTTCAGCACGAACTCGACCATTACGAGACGGCCAGCCGGGACGAGATCACGGCCATGCAGGTCTCGCGGCTGAAGTGGTCGCTCCAGCACACCTACGCGAACGTCGCCCACTTCCGCGCCAAGTGCCAGAAGAAGGGCGTCACCCCCGCCGACTTCAAGGAGCTGAAGGACCTGGCGCTCTTCCCCTTCACGGTGAAGGACGACCTGCGCCAGACCTACCCCTTCGGCCTGTTCGCCGTGCCGATGACGGAGCTGGTGCGCCTGCACGCCTCCAGCGGCACGACCGGCAAGCCGACGGTGGTCGGCTACACCGAGGCGGACATCCACAACTGGGCCGACCTCGTGGCGCGCTCCATCCGCGCGGCCGGCGGGCGGCGCGGCGACCGGGTGCATGTGTCCTACGGCTACGGCCTGTTCACCGGCGGCCTCGGCGCGCATTACGGGGCGGAGCGGCTGGGCTGCACCGTCATCCCCATGGGCGGCGGCCAGACGGAGCGGCAGGTCCAGCTGATCCGCGATTTCGAGCCGAACATCATCATGGTCACCCCCTCCTACATGCTGAACATCGCGGAGGAGATGGAGCGGCAGGGGCTGAAGACATGGCAGACCTCGCTCCGCGTCGGCATCTTCGGCGCCGAGCCCTGGACCAACGCCATGCGCGGAGAGATCGAGCAGAAGTTCGGCATCGACGCCGTGGACATCTATGGCCTGTCGGAAATCATGGGTCCCGGCGTCGCCAGCGAATGCGTGGAGACCAAGGACGGCCCGGTCATCTGGGAAGACCACTTCTACCCGGAGATCATCAACCCCGAGACGGGCGAGGTGCTGCCGGACGGCGAATACGGCGAACTGGTCTTCACCACCCTGACCAAGGAAGGCCTGCCGATGATCCGCTACCGCACGCGCGACCTGACGCGGCTGCTGCCGCCGACCTCGCGCTCCATGCGGCGCATCGACAAGATCACCGGCCGGTCGGACGACATGCTCATCATCCGCGGCGTGAACGTCTTCCCCACCCAGATCGAAGAGCTGATCTGCAAGGAACCGATGTTCGCCCCGCATTACGAGCTGGTCGTCTCCCGCGACGGCCACATGGACAACCTCGCCGTCCGTGTGGAGGTGTCGCCGAACTACGCCGCGGACGACCGGAAGGCCTTCGGCAAGCACATGCAACACCGCATCAAGTCGCTGATCGGCATCACCACGGCGGTCGAGGTGGTGGACCCCCACACGCTGGAACGCTCGCAAGGCAAGGCGAAGCGCGTGCGGGACTTGCGGCCGAAGGGGTGAGACTGCGATTGCCCCCTCCCTAACCCTCCCCCGCTACCGCGGTGGAGGGGATTTTCTCCCTCTCCCGCGCAGCGGGGGAGGGTCGGGGAGGGGGTAAAAGCCCTTCCCCAAAAGGACTTTTCCGTTTGAAAAGTATCATTTGCAACTGTATCATACGAAACAAATAAAGAATCACTCATACAAAGAAACACCGGGGGAAACGCACATGCACGCCACCTACGCCTACCCCAAATTCCCATACATCCCGTCCGAAGAACAGCGCACCGGCACGGTGAGGCGCCATCCCGTCGTCGTGGTCGGCGCCGGGCCGGTCGGGCTGACGGCGGCCATCGACTTGGCACAGAAGGGCGTGCCGGTCGTCGTGCTGGACGAGGACGACACGGTCAGCATCGGCAGCCGCGCCGTCTGCTACGCCAAGCGCGCGCTGGAGGTGTGGGACCGGCTGGGCGCCGCGCAGCGCATGATCGACAAGGGCGTGGTCTGGAAGATCGGCAAGGTCTTCCACGGCGACCGCCAAGTCTACCAATTCGACCTGCTCCCCGAACCGGACCACAAGATCCCGGCCTTCATCAACCTCCAGCAATACTACCTCGAAGAATACCTGCTGGACGGGGCGACGAAGACCGACCGCGTGGACCTGCGCTGGAAGTCGCGCGTGCTGTCGGTCAAACAGCAGGACGACCATGTCGTCCTCCAGGTCGAAACGCCGGACGGCGTCTACGCGCTGGAAGCGGAATGGGTGATCGCCTGCGACGGGGCCAAGTCCTCCATCCGCAAGATGCTGAACCTGGACTTCGTCGGGCAGGTGTTCCAGGACCGCTTCCTGATCGCCGACGTGGTGATGAAGGCCGACTTCCCGGCGGAGCGCTGGTTCTGGTTCGACCCGCCCTTCCACCGCAAGCAATCGACCCTGCTGCACATGCAGGCCGACAACGTCTGGCGCATCGACTTCCAACTGGGCTGGGACGCCGACCCGGAGGAGGAAAAGAAACCGGAGCGCGTCATCCCCCGCCTGAAGGCCATGCTGGGCGAGGACACGGAGTTCGAGCTTGAATGGGTGTCCGTCTACACCTTCCAGTGCCGCCGGCTGGAGAACTTCCGCCACGGCCGCGTCTTCTTCGCGGGCGACAGCGCGCATCAGGTCAGCCCCTTCGGTGCGCGCGGCGCCAACTCCGGCGTGCCGGACGCCGACAATCTGGCGTGGAAGCTGAAGCTGGTGCTGGACGGCGTTGCCCCCGAAAGCCTGCTCGACAGCTATTCGGACGAACGCGTGGCGGCGGCCAGGGAGAACCTGCTGAACTCCACCCGCTCCACCGACTTCATCACGCCGAAGAGCGACGTCAGCCGCACCTTCCGCGACGCCGTGCTGAATCTGGCGGGGGAGCATCCCTTCGCCCGCTCCCTGGTCAACTCCGGCCGGCTGTCCACGCCGACCACCTACGCCGACAGCCCGCTGAACACGCCGGACACCGACACCTTCGCGGGCAAGATGGTGCCGGGCGCCCCGGCCATCGACGCGTCGGTGGAGGCTGAAGGGCAGCCGGGCTGGCTGATGGACCGGCTGGGCGGACGCTTCGTGGCGCTCTACGCCGCCGGGTCCGACCCGGTGCCGGCGGAAGTCGCCGACAAGCTCGACGCGCTGGCGCGGGGGCCGATCCCCTTCGCGTGGTACGCCGTCACCGACCGCCGCCGCGAAGCCCTGCCGAACGAACTGCTGGACGTGAACGGCCGCTTTCGGGAGCGCTACGACGCCACCCCCGGCACGCTTTACCTGATCCGCCCGGACCAGCACGTCGCCGCCCGCTGGCGGTCCTTCGACGCCGACAAACTGGCCGCCGCGCTGAACCGCGCCGTCGGCCTTCAATAAGAAGCAACGTTCAGGGAGGAAACCGCCCATGGCCACGCTCGTGACCGACAACCGCCTCGCCAGCCCCGACGACTTCTACGAGGCGCTGATCGACACCCACCGCGACCTGACCGCCGAGCAGAGCAGCATGGTCAACGCCAAGCTGGTCCTGCTGCTCGCCAACCACATCGGCGACATGGAGGTGCTGACGGAAGCCCTGGCGCTCGCCCGCAAGGGCGTGTGAGCGAAGCCCCTTGCCCCCTCCCCAACCCTCCCCCGCTGCGCGGGAGAGGGGGCTTGAGCGGTGTGGCGGCAGCCCCCTCCACCGCCGAAGGCGGGGGAGGGTTGGGGAGGGGGCCGGCGTTACGCCGCCTGCACGCTGTTGTCCTTGCGCCGCGACAACTGCAACTGCCCGTCCAGGCACTTCACGTAGGTGGTCTTGCCGGCCTTTAGGTTGTCGCAGATGGTGACGAGCGCGCGGGGGATCGCCGCGAACTCCTTGGAGCCGCGCGACTGCGTGTTGTAGGCGGCGAGGTGCTGGCGCAACGCCTCTTTCGACACCGGCTTACCGTCGTTCCCGATCATGATGCTCCCCGCGCGTGGTCGTGGAACGACGCTACGCGCTGAAGGGGTACGGACTCAACCGTCCTTCTGTTCGGGGGACTTCTGTTCGGGAGCATCCGCCGGCTTTCCGCCGTCGCCGGTCCAGTCGTCGGTGATGTATTTCTGGGCTTCGCTGATCTTCTCGATCTCGGCGCGGCTGGGCGGCTTCGGCACATGCGCCTGCCCGTTCTCGGGGTTCCGGTCGTCGTCCATCGCGTCCTCCGTTCCGTCGCCAGTGATGTGGAGGACCGGCCGCGCCCGGCAAGCTCCCGGTGGTTCCCACTCCTCCCGTTCTTGATCCGTTTCTGCGGTCCCGCTATTCTGCCCCCATCAAGGACCGAACCGCGCCCGCCCGCGCGGCGCCGTTTGATACGCACACACATCGTTGTGCATCCGATGCACAATGACCGCGTACGAACGGATCACAGCAAACCCTTGCGGGCGCTCACGAAACGGCCGTTTTCCGCCATTGTGCAGCGCTCGGGGGCTGCACAATCCGCCCAAGGACGCCCAATCCCGGTCCTGCGCCGATTGCTCCGCCCCGTATGACCCAGGGCTATCGCATTTCAATTCCCTCTCCCCTCCGGGGAGAGGGTTAGGGTGAGGGGGTTGCGTTTATGCCGGACATACCGCCACGCACAACCCCCTCACCGGCCCTCCGGGCCACCCTCTCCCCGGAGGGGAGAGGGCTAAAAGCGCCAAATGCGATAGCCCTGCCGTATGACCGGCGTCCGCTTGACAGAGTGTCCCGCGCAGCCGGATCATCCCTGCGGCACGACTAAAGGATTCCAATCGCAAAGAGAATTCGCAGGGAGCACGGAGACCATGAACACGCTCGCTCGCCGCCTGATCGGCGCGGCCGTACTTTCGCTCGCCACCGCAGCCACCCCGGTCCTGGCGGAAACGCCGAAGGACACCTTCGTGATGGCCTGGCAGTTCGATGACATCGTGACGCTCGACCCCGGCGAGATCTTCGAGCTGTCGGGGGCGGAGTACGGCGCGCAGGTCTACGACCGGCTGATCCGCTTCGACGTCAACGACGTCAGCAAGATCGACGGGCAAGTGGCGGAAAGCTGGACCGTGTCCGACGACGGCCGGACCTTCACCTTCAAGATTCGCGACGGGATCAAGTTCCACTCCGGCAACCCGCTGACGGCGGAGGATGTGGCGTATTCCTTCCAGCGCGCTGTGAAGATGAACAAGGGGCCGGCCTTCATCCTGACCCAGTTCGGGCTGACGCCGGAGAATGTCGACCAGAAGGTCCGCGCCACCGACCCGCGCACCCTGGTGTTCGAGACGGACAAGACCTACGCCCCGACCTTCGTGCTCTACTGCCTGACCGCCGACGTGAGCAGCGTGGTCGATTCGAAGCTGGTCAAGAGCAAGGAGGTCAACGGCGACTTCGGCAACGCCTTCCTGAAGACCGCCTCCGCCGGCTCCGGCCCCTTCATCCTGAAGCAGTGGAAGGCGAGCGAGCTGCTGTCCTTCGACGCCAACCCCAACTACTGGGGCGGCGCGCCGACCGTGAAGCGCGTGCTGGTCCGCCACATCGCGGAGCCGGCGACCCAGCGCCTGCTGCTGGAAAAGGGTGACGTGGACGTGGCCCGCAACCTGAAGCCGGAGCAGTTCGAACCCCTGCGCGGCAACGACAAGATCCGCATCGTGCAGGCGCCGAAGGGCACGCTCTACTACTTCGGCCTGAACCAGAAGAACGAGATCCTGGCCAAGCCCGAGGTGCGCAAGGCCATCAAGTACCTCGTCGATTACGACGGCATGGCGAAGACCATCATGAACGGCCTCGGCACCGTGCATCAGGCCTTCCTGCCCAAGGGATTCCTCGGCGCGCTGGACGACAACCCCTACAAGTACGACCCCGCCAAGGCCAAGGAACTGCTGAAGCAGGCCGGCTATCCGGACGGCTTCAGCATCACCATGGACGTCCGCAACACCTCCCCCAGCATGGACATGGCCCAGGCCATCCAGGGCAGCGCGGCGGCGGCCGGGGTGAAGATCAACCTGCTGCCGGCGGACGGCAAGCAGGTCGTCACCAAATACCGCGCCCGCAACCACGACATGCTGCTGTACCAGTGGGGTGCGGACTACCAGGACCCGCACACCAACGCCGACACCTTCGCCGCCAACCCGGACAACGCCGACAACGCCAAGGCCAAGCCGCTGACCTGGCGCAACGCCTGGAACATCCCGGATCTGACCAAGAAGACCGAAGCCGCCGTGCAGGAGCGCGACACCGCCAAGCGCGCTGCGATGTACCAGGAGCTTCAGCGCGAGGTGCTGGACACCTCCCCCTTCGTGATCATGTTCCAGCAGACCGAAGTGATCGCGGAGCGCAGCAACGTCCAGGGCCTGGTGTGGGGGCCGAGCTTCGACAGCAACTACTACTGGAAGGTCAGCAAGAAGTAACCGTCTGTCCTCGTCCTCCCTTCAATCCCCTCTCCCCTCCGGGGCGCGGAACCGACGGCGAAGCCGGACAGGCGCCGAAGGCGACTGTAGGTGAAGCGTGGTCGCGAGACTTGCGAGCGACCGGGTTAGGGTGAGGGGGATGCGCTTTTGCCGGATGTACCAGGGGGCGCGACCCCCTCACCCCGACCCTCTCCCCAGAGGGGAGAGGGGGATGTGTGCTGGGGAGAGTTGTGGCTGTATTCCTGAAACGCCCGAGCTTGCCGGGCCGGCGACATGTGGTGCGGGGGACGGGGCTGCTCGTCTCCGTCGCGCTGACCTTTCTCGGGCTGCTGCTCGTCACCTTCCTGATCGGGCGGGTGGTGCCGATCGACCCGGTGCTGGCGGTGGTCGGCGACCGCGTGTCCGCCGACACCTACGCCCGCGTCCGGCAGGAGCTGGGGCTGGACCTGCCGCTGTGGCGGCAGTTCCTGCGCTATGTCGGGGACGTGCTTCAGGGCGATTTCGGCACGTCGGTGCTGACCTCCCGCCCGGTGCTGGAGGACATCCTGCGCGTCTTCCCGGCGACGCTGGAGCTTGCCACGGCGGCGGTCGTCGTCGGCGTGCTGCTGGGCGTGCCGGCGGGGGTGCTGGCGGCGGTCAACCGGGGGCGCTGGCCGGACCATCTGATCCGGGTGATCGGGCTGATCGGCCATTCCATCCCCGTCTTCTGGCTGGGGCTGATGGCCCTGCTGGTCTTCTACGCAAGGCTGGAGATCGCGCCGGGGCCGGGGCGGGTGGATGTGTTCTATGAAGGGCTGGTCGATCCGGTCACCGGCATCATCACGGTCGACGCGCTGCTGGCCGGCGAGACGGAGGTGTTCTGGAACGCGCTGGCCCACCTCGTCCTGCCTGCGGGGATCCTGGGCCTCTACAGCGTTGCCTACATCGCCCGCATGACGCGCAGTTTCATGCTGGACCAGCTTCGCCAGGAATACATCACCACCGCCCGCGTGAAGGGCCTGTCGGAGGCGCGGGTGATCTGGCGCCACGCGCTGGGCAACATCGCCGTGCCGCTGATCACGGTGGTGGCCCTGTCCTACGCCGGCCTGCTGGAGGGATCGGTGCTGACGGAGACGGTGTTCGCCTGGCCGGGGCTGGGGCTGTACATCACCAACTCGCTGCTCAGCGCCGACATGAACGCCGTGCTGGGCGGCACGCTGGTGGTGGGGGCGGTCTTCATCGGCCTGAACCTGCTGTCCGACCTGCTGTACCGACTTCTCGACCCGAGGGCGCGATGACGACCGCGCGCGCGTGGCTGACGACCGAAACCCCGCATTCCCGCGCGCAGGCGCGGCTGGGGCGGATCTATCTCGGCTGGCTGACCTTTTCCCGCAACACACTCGCCATGATCGGGCTGGGCATCGTGCTGCTGCTGGTGGTCCTGGCGGCGCTGGCCCCGCTGCTGGCGCCGTTCGATCCCTACACGCAGGACCTCGGCAACCGGCTGATGCCGCCGGGCGGCCTGCACTGGCTGGGCACCGACGCCTTCGGGCGGGACATCCTGTCGCGCATCCTCTATGGGTCGCGGCTGACGCTGATGATCGTGGCGCTGGTCGCGGTGACGGCGCCGGTGGCCGGGCTGCTGATCGGGACGGCCGCCGGCTATCTCGGCGGCTGGGTGGACGCGGTGCTGATGCGCGTGACCGACGTGTTCCTGGCCTTCCCGAAACTGATCCTGGCGCTGGCCTTCGTCTCCGCGCTGGGGCCGGGGATCGAGAACGCGATCATCGCCATCGCCATCACCTCCTGGCCGCCCTACGCCCGCATCGCGCGGGCCGAGACCATCACCATCCGCCGCAGCGACTTCATCAGCGCCGTGCGGCTGCAAGGGGCCTCGCGGGTCCGGATCATTCTGGGCCATGTGGTGCCGCTGTGCAGCTCCTCCCTGATCGTGCGGGTGACGCTGGACATGGCGGGGATCATCCTGACGGCGGCGGGGCTGGGCTTCCTCGGCCTCGGCGCGCAGCCGCCGGCGCCGGAGTGGGGCGCCATGATCGCCACCGGCCGCCAATATGTGCTGGAGCAGTGGTGGGTCGCCACCATGCCGGGCATCGCCATCTTCGTGGTCAGCCTGGGCTTCAACCTGCTGGGCGACGGCCTGCGCGACGTGCTGGACCCGAAGGCATGACGGACGATCGGCCATTGCTGGAGGTCGAGAACCTCCGCATCTCATTCCCGACCCGGACGGGGATGATGCAGGCGGTGCGCGGCGTCTCCTTCACCGTGGGGCGGGAGAAGCTGGGCATCGTCGGCGAGTCCGGCTCCGGCAAGTCGATGACCGGGCGCGCCATCCTGCGGCTGGTGCCCGCGCCGGGCCTCGTCACCGCCGACCGGCTGAGCTTCCAGGGCGAAGACCTGCTGGCCGCGTCGGACAAGCGCCTGCGCGACATCCGGGGCCGGCGCATCTCCATGGTCATGCAGGACCCCAAATTCTCGCTGAACCCGGTGATGACCGTGGGCCGGCAGATCGCGGAGGCCTACCGCGTCCACACCAGGGCCGGCAAGGCGGAGGCCCGGCAGCGCGCCCTGGAGATGCTGGAGGCCGTGCGCATCCGCAACCCGGAGCGCGTCTACGACCTCTACCCGCACGAGGTGTCGGGCGGCATGGGCCAGCGCATCATGATCGCCATGATGCTGATCCCCAACCCCGACCTGCTGATCGCCGATGAGCCGACCTCCGCGCTCGACGTGACCGTGCAGATGCAGGTGCTGGCCATCATGGACGAGCTGTGCAGCAGCCGTGGGATGGGTTTGATCTTCATCAGCCACGACCTGAACCTCGTGGCCTCCTTCTGCGACCGCATTCTGATCATGTACGCCGGCCGCGTGGTGGAAACCTGCCGCGCATCGGAGCTGCACAACGCCAAGCACCCTTACACGCGCGGCCTCCTCGACAGCCTGCCCCGCCTGGACGACACGCGGGAGCAGTTGCCGGTGTTGACGCGGGATCCGGCCTGGCTGGAGGATGCATCTCCCTCTCCCCCCTGGGGAGAGGGTCGGGGTGAGGGGGTTGCGCTTCTGCCGGACGTACCAGCGTCGCCGAGACCCCCTCACCCTAACCCTCTCCCCGGAGGGGAGAGGGGACAAGGCGGGGAGGGCGGGCTATGATCGGCGTTCGCGACCTTCGCGTCACCTTCGGCCACGGGGCGGACGCTGTGGTGGCCGTGGACGGCGTGTCCTTCGAGGTGAAGCCGGGGGAGAGCTTTGGGCTGGTGGGCGAGTCCGGCTCAGGAAAATCCACGGTTCTGCGCGCCGTCGTCGGGCTGAACCACGACTGGACCGGCGGCATCACGGTGGACGGCAAGCCGCAAAAGCGGCACCGCGACAAGGGCTTCTTCAAGACCTGCCAAATGGTCTTCCAGGATCCCTACGGCTCGCTCCACCCGCGCCACACCATCGACCGCATCCTGGCGGAGCCCATCGCCATCCACCGGCTGGGCGACGCCGACGCGCGCATCGACCGGGTGCTGCGGGACGTGGGGCTGGGGCCGCAGTTCCGCTTCCGCTACCCGCACCAGCTCTCCGGCGGGCAGCGCCAGCGCGTCGCCATCGCCCGTGCCCTGGTGCTGGAGCCGCGCGTGCTGCTGCTGGACGAGCCGACCTCCGCGCTGGACGTGTCGGTGCAGGCGGAGATCCTGAACCTGCTGAAGCGCCTGCGGGCGGAACACGCGCTGACCTACGTGCTGGTCAGCCACAATCTGGCGGTGGTCGCGGCCATGTGCGACCGGCTGGCGGTGATGAACCGTGGCCGCATCGTGGAGGAGATGGACGTTGCGACCCTGCGCCGGGGCGAGGCGCGGGAGGGCTACACGCAGCAGCTTCTGCGCGCCAGCCTGGGCTACGACCGGGCGGCGGCGGACAGTTTCCGGGATTTCGCGTGAGGGGCGCGCCTCACGCCTTCTCGGCCAGCGTCTGCCCCGGGGAGGACGCGAGCTGGTCGGCCCGGGCCTGAAGCTTCGCCATCAGCCGGTCGAGCTGTTCGGACTCCTCCTCCGTCAGGGCGTCGGTCAGCTGGTTCTCGTAGGCCAGCGCCAGCGGCACGATCTCCGCGTAGATGCCCATGGCCTTCGGCGTCAGCGTCAGCAGCGCCTTGCGCCGGTCGGTGTCGCCCGACTCGCGCAGGATCAGCTCCGAGTCGAGCATGCGGCTGATGGCGCGGCTGACCTGCACCTTGTCCATGGCGGTGCGCCGGGCGATTTCTCCGGCGCTCAGCGTCTCCCCGCTGCCCAGCACGGCGATGACGCGCCATTCCGGGATCGTGATGCCGAACCGCTTCTCGTACAGCTTCGCCACCGTGTGGCTGACCACGTTGGTCAGCACCGACAGCCGGTAGGGCAGGAAGTGCGTCAGGTGCAGCGTCGACACGTCGGGTTCGCTGCCGGAGCGCTTGCGGCGGGGGGAGGCCATGGGTCGTCGCGCCTTGTGGGGAGTCCGTATCTCCATCCTGCGCCACGATTTTCTGCTTGCAACAGTTTCAATTGAAACTAACATAGAGGCCAACGACCAAGCACAAAATTTGATGGGGAGAAGGCCCGTGAAGAACTGGATCTCGTTCCCGCGCGTGGAGGGCACCGCCACCCGCCAAGCCCACGTCCGCCTGCCCGCCGGCACCTTTGAACGCGAGATGGGGCGGGAGGGCTTTTTCGGTCCGGCGACCCAGATGCACCACGCCCACCCGCCCACCGGCTGGACGCACTTCGACGGAGACCTGCGGCCCCGCGCCTTCGACCTGACCCGGTCGGAACAGGTGACCGACTGCCCGCTGGAAGCCCTGCGCCTGATGGGCAACGGGGCGACGCAGATGCGGCTGTGGCGCTTCAGCGGCCGGATGGAGCATCTGGTGCGCAACGCCGATGGCGACGACCTGCTGTTCTTCCACCAGGGCGGCGGGCATCTCTTCTGCGACTACGGCCATCTGGAGGTGCGCGAGGGCGACTATGTGGTCCTGCCGCGCAACACCGCCTGGCGGCTGGAGGCGGACGAGCCCGTCACCGCCCTGATGATCGAGGCGACGAACGACGCCTACCAGCTTCCCCACAAGGGTCTGGTCGGCACGCACGCCATCTTCGACCCGGCGATGCTCGATGTGCCTGCCCTGGACGAGGCGTTCCAGGACCAGAAGCACGAGCGCGAAACCGTCGTCCGCATCAAGAAGCGCGGGCGCGTAAATTCCATGGTTTATCCCTTCAACCCGCTGGACGCGGTGGGCTGGCATGGGGACCTGGCCCCGGTCCGCATCAACTGGCGCGACCTGCGGCCCCTGATGAGCCACCGCTACCACCTGCCCCCCAGCGCCCATTGCACCTGGGTGGCCTCCCGCTTCGTGGTCTGCACCTTCGTGCCCCGGCCCATCGAGTCGGACCCGGAGGCGCTGAAGCTGCCCTACTATCACTCGAACGAAGACTATGACGAGGTGCTGTTCTACCACCGCGGCCAGTTCTTCTCGCGCGACAACATCCATCCGGGGATGGTGACCTACCACCCCTCGGGTTTCCCGCACGGCCCGCACCCGAAGGCCTACGAGATCGCCCAGAAGTTCGAGCGGAAGGAGACCGACGAGGTCGCCGTGATGCTCGACACCCGCGACCCGCTGGACGTCTACGAAGGCATGGCCGCCACGGAATGGACAGGCTACGTCGACAGTTGGAAGGCCCGGTAAGGGCAATGGAGAAAACCCTCGCCCATCCCCGATGGGAGAGGGAGGCGGGCGAGGGGTCAAGAAAGGGAGGAGACGGACGGCATGAAGCTGGCAACGCTGAAGGCGGGCGGCCGGGACGGCACGCTCGTGATGGTGTCGAAGGATTTGGCGCGGTGCCGGGCCGTTCCCGGCATCGCCCGGACCTTGCAGGCGGCGCTCGACGACTGGGCGGCGCTGGCCCCCCGGCTGGAGGAGGCGTATCGGGACCTGAACGCGGACGCTCAGGCCGGCGAGCCCTTCGATCCGGCCAAGGCTGCCTCGCCGCTGCCGCGCGCCTACCAGTGGGCGGACGGTTCGGCCTACGTGAACCATGTGGAGCTGGTGCGCAAGGCGCGCGGGGCGGAGATGCCGCCCAGCTTCTGGACCGACCCGCTGATGTACCAGGGCTGCTCCGACGCCTTCCTCGGCCCTCGCGACCCGATCCCGGTGGCGGACGAGGCCTACGGCATCGACTTCGAATCGGAGATCGCCGTCATCACCGACGACGTGCCCATGGGCGTGTCGACGGACCGGGCGCGCGGGCACATCCGGCTGCTGATGCTGGTCAACGACGTCAGCTTGCGCAACCTGATCCCGGCGGAGCTGGCGAAGGGCTTCGGCTTCTTCCAGTCCAAGCCGGCCTCCAGCTTCTCCCCCGTCGCGGTCACGCCGGACGAGCTGGGGGAGGCTTGGGACGGCGGCAAGCTCCATCGCCCGCTGGTCACCCACCGGAACGGGGAGCTGTTCGGCCAACCGGACGCCGGGGTGGACATGACCTTCGACTTCCCGACGCTGGTGGCCCACGCGGCGAAGACGCGCGTGCTGGCGGCGGGCTCCATCATCGGGTCGGGCACCGTGTCCAACAAGCTGGACGGCGGACCGGGCAAGCCGGTGGGGCAGGGCGGCGTCGGCTATTCCTGCATCGCGGAGATCCGCACCATCGAAACCATCCAGCAGGGCAAATCCCAGACCCCCTTCCTGCGCTTCGGCGACCGGGTGCGGATCGAGCTGTTCGACGCGGCCGGCGCGTCCGTCTTCGGCGCCATCGACCAGGAGGTGGTCCGCTACGGAGGACCCGTCCCATGACCGATGCCCTCACCGTCATCAAGACCGAGCACCGCAACCTGATGCGTGTGGTCAACCTCTTCGACGTGGTGCTGCGGGAGGCGGAGCCGGACTTCGCGCTGCTGACCGCCATCGTGGACTATCTCCAGCAGTTCCCGGACACCTACCACCACCCCAAGGAAGACCTCTTCCTGTTCAAGGCCCTGCGCGAACGCGACCCCGATGCCGCCGGCATCCTGGACGAGCTGGAGGCCGAGCACGACCTGTGCCTGAAAGCCACCACCGGCCTGCGCGCCGCCCTGAAGGCCTACAAGACGGGCGCCTCCGGGGGTGCGGCGGCCTTCCGCAAGGCGGCCGAGGAGTACCGTCGGCTGCAACTGCGGCATTTGCAGAAGGAAGAGGGCGTCGTCATGCCCATGGCGAAGCGGGCGCTCCACCCGGAGGACTGGGCGGAGATCAACGCCGCCTTCGCCGACAACAAGGACCCTCTGTTCAGCGACGAGGCGCAGGAGGATTCACGGGCGCTCTACTCGCGCGTGGTGAACCTGGCGCCGGCGCCCTACGGGCTGGCGGACGGGCACTAGAAAAGCGGTTTCCAAGCCAAGCTTTGCCCCCTCCCTAGGGCGTGTCGTCAGTTAGGGGATTCCCAGCGGGCGGAATGCGTGATTCATAGAGCGTCGGCTGACGGGAGGGCCGACCGATGCGACGCTATGCTTT
>NZ_JBPXMQ020000050.1:0-39017 GCF_053470405.2 Azospirillum mesophilum | reverse complement strand
AGACCTTTTCGTACTGGATGTCGGACCCATTGATCACGGTGCGCGTCCAGCCGGTGGTCGAGGCCGCGGTGAAGTCCCCCTTGTTCACGCCGTCGGTGATGATGACCTGGACGGTCGAGGTCTGATAGTCGGGGTCGGTCACCGTCACCGTGGCGAAGGGCTGGGTCGTGGTAGCGTACAGGATGGCCTGGCCGGCCACGGTGCCGCCGATCGCCGTCATATCGTTGACCGAGACCGACTTCACCATGGTCTGGCTGTTGGTCACCGCGCTGGCGATGCCGTCGCTGACCGACAGAGTCAGGGTCGTGGTCTCATTGCTGTTCGGGGTCAGGCGGTTGATCGTCGGCGTGAAGACCAGGTCGCGCAGCGCCGCCTGGGCCTGCGCCGCCGTGCCGGTGAAGCTCCACACGCCGGTGGCCGCGTTGTAGCTGCCGCCCGACGCGCTGGCCAGCGAGCCCTTGGCCGCAGTGTCCAGCGTCACCGTCACCGTCTGCGTCTGCACGTCGGGGTCGGTGATCGTGACCGCGCTGAACGGCTTGACCGTCGCGCTGTCGTTGATCTGCTGGACCAGCGTCGTGACGTTGGTGATCGTCGGCGCCGTGTTGGTGATCAGCCTCCAGGCGGAATTGGCGGACGGCGTGGCTCCGTAGCTGTCGTCGGCGGTGACCTTGATGCCGACATACTTGCCATCGTCCGCGGCGGTCAGCGTGTAGGTGCTGCCCGTGGCGCCGCTGATCGCGACGGCGTTGGTACCGCTGGCGTCGTCGGCGCGGTACCACTGATAGCTGTAGGTCAGCGGGTCGTTCTCGGCGTCGCTCCAGGTGCCGTTCGTGGTGGCGGTCAGCATGCTGCCGATGGTGCCCGCGCCGGAAACGGACGGCGCCACGCTGTTGACCGGCGCGCTGTCGCCGACCGCCGTCCACACGGTATTGGCCGCCCGGTCGGAACCGCCATGTCCGTCGTTGGCGGTGATGACGACGCGCAGGTGCTTGTGCTCGTCGGCTGTGGTCAGGGTGTAGCTGTTGCCCGTGGCGCCGGCGATAGCGGTAGCGTTGGTGCCGCTGGCGTCGTCGGCGCGGTACCACTGATAGCCGTAGGTCAGCGCGTCGTTGTCACCATCGCTCCACATGCCGGTACTGACCGTCAGGGCGTTGCCCACCATGGCGGCACCGGAAATGGTCGGTGCCACGCCGTTGGACGGCGCCACGTTGGTGGCCAGCTGACGGGCGGAGGTGGCCGTCGACGTCGCGCCGAACCCGTCGTTGGCGGTGATGACGACGCGCAGGTGCTTGTGCGCGTCGGCCGTGGTCAGCGTGCAGCTGTTGCCGGTCGCCCCGGCGATCGCGGTCTCGTTGGCACCGTTGGCGTCATCGGCGCGGTACCACTGGTAGCTGTAGGTCAGCGTGTCGCCGTTGCCGTCGCTCCAGCTGCCGGTGCTGGCGGTCAATGTGCCGCCCACGGTGGTGGTGCCGGAGATGGTCGGCGCCACGCCGTTGCTCGGCGCCAGATTGGGGGCGGTGGCAAAATCGTAGGTGGTGGAAGTGCTGTTGGCAGACAGCGCGTTGCCGACGCTGTCGGTCACCGCCGTGGCATCCCAGCGGATGGCGATGCTCGTGCCGCGCGGCAGCGGGGCGGACGGCGTGATGGTCAGCTGGTCGGTGCCCCAGCCGGTGATCTGGCTGGAGGTGTTGGCGATGGTCTCGATCACCGCGTTGGTGGTGACGTTGTAGATGACGAAGCCGCCGCCCGTCCCTTTTTGCACCGGTTCGCTGAACGTCAGCACCGGATGGACCGAGGCGACGACGCCCGTGGTGTTGTCGGCCGGTGTCGAATTCGCCGCGTTGAAGGTCGGCGCGGTGGTGTCGATCAGGATGCCGCTGGTGGCGCCGACTTTGCCGGTCAGCGCTGTGCTGGCGTCGTTGCCGGCGGCGTCCTTGATGGAGGCGGCGCCCAGCGTCAGGCCGGTGACCGAGATGCCGCTGCTGGTGTTGTCACCGCTGGCCACGGTGTAGCGGTAGGTCACCGCGCCGCCGGAGTGGCTGAAGCAGCTGGCCGATTTGGCCGCGCCGCCAATCGAGAATTCGAGCGTGGAACTGAAGGTGTTGGTGAAGATGGTGCCGGCATCGTCGAAGGTGACCACGAAGTCCAGCGTCTCGCCTTCCTTGTAGGTCTTGTCGGAGGGCAGTGTGACGGCGCTCACCACCGGGGCCACACCGTCGGCCTTGACGGCGGCGGTCGAGCCGACGCTGTTGAGCGTGGTGATCAGAACGTTGCCGGCCGCGTCGGTCACCGTGCCGACGCTCAGGCCGCTCACCGCGATGCCGTCGCCGTCCAGGTCGCCGGCCTGAATGGTGTACTTGTAGGTCGCCGTGGTCGAGGTGGACGAGTCCAGGGTGGCTTGGCGGGTGGTGGTGCCGGCGACGCTCTGGTCGATGCTCAGACTCAACGTGCTGCCGGTCAGGCCCGACACCGCCTCGGAGAAGGTCACGGTGAAGCTCAGCACGTCGCCGATCTTGTAGGTGCCGTTACCGGGCACCGTCACCGAGGAGACGGTCGGGGCGGTGGTGTCGAGGACGATGGCCTTGTTTGCGGCCAGCGAGTTGGTGGCTCCCGGCGCGGCCAGGGTGAGCACCGCGTCGTTGCCCGTCGCGCTGTCCTTGATGGTGCCGCCGCTGAGCACCAGCGCCGCGCTGGACGCGCAGTCGAGGTCGCTGGACGTGTCGCCGGCCTGGACGGTGTAGGTGAAGGTGAGCGTCGTGCCGTCGGCGGAGATGCTGCTGTAGCTGGCCGCGTTGCCCGTGGAGTTGCCCGTGGAGTTGCCCGTGGAGTTACCGGTGGCCAAGGTCAGCGTCGGCGTGCCGGTCACCGTAACCGCGCGGTTGAAGGTCACGGTGACGGCGATGTTGTCGCCGACCTTGTACGAGCCGTTGGCGGTCGTGGAAGAGACCGAGGTGACGGTCGGGAACGCCAGGTCGCTGATGGCGAGATCGTTGCCGGTGCCGCCAACGTAGCTGAACGAATAGTGGTCGGAGCCGCTGGTGACCTGACCGCCCTCGGCGACGCCGTTGAGCGTGTTGGCGATCGAGTCGGCGCCATCGTTGTCGATGACGGTGTAGCTGTAGGCGCCGGACTGCGCGTAGCCGTTGACGCGTGTCAGCGCGACGGCGCTCGTGCTGCTGGACAGCGTGACGGTGCCGGTGACCGCAACCTGGTCGTGGTCGGTGCCGGGGACGCCACCGCTGCCGGCCAGGTCGATCGCGAGCGTGCCGTTCAGCGTGAGGCCGTTGCCAAGGGTCAGCGTGCCGACGCCGTTGCTGGTGCCGGGCACGCCGGGCGACAGCGTGGCGCCGGCGTTGATGGTCACCGCCCCGGCGATGCTGCCGGTGCCGGCCAGCGTGGCGCCGGAGTTGACGGCAACGGCGCCGGTCCCGGTCAGCGACCCGGTCACCAGCAGCGTGCCGGCCGTCACGGTGGTGGTGCCGGTGTAGGTGTTCGCGCCCGACAGCGTCAGCGTGCCGGTGCCCGTCTTGGTCAGGCCGCCGGTGCCGCCGATAGCGCCGGAGAAGGTGGTGGACGTGTTGGCGCCGCCGGTGGTCAGCGTGTAGGCGCCCAGCGACACCGCGCCCGTGCCGGCCAGCGAGCCGATGGTTTCGCTCGCCGACAGCGCCAGCGTGGCGCCGCTGGACACCGTCACCGCGCCGGTGTCGGCGATGGCGCTGCCGCCCCTCAGCGTCAGCGTGCCGGCCGTCACGGTGGTGGTGCCGGTGTAGCCATTCATGTTCGACAGGGTGAAGGTGCCGGTGCCTACCTTGGTCAGGCCGCCGCTGCCGGAGATGGTGCCGGAGAAGATGGTGGACGTGTTGGCGCCGCCCGTGGTCAGCGTGTAGTCGCCCAGCGACACCGCGCCGGCGCCGGCCAGCGAGCCGATGGTTTCGCTCGCCGCCAGCGCCAGCGTGGCGCCGCCGGACACCGACACCGCGCCGGTGTCGGCGATGGCGCCGCCGCCGCTCAGCGTCAGCGTGCCGGCCGACACGGTGGTGGTGCCAGTGTAGGTGTTGGCGCCCGACAGCTCCAGCGTGCCGGTGCCCTGCTTGGTCAGGCTGCCGGTGCCGGACATCGCGCCGGCATAGGTGCCCGCCGTGCTCTGGTTGAAGATCACCGTGGCGTTGTTGGTGATCGCGCCTTGCAGGCTGGTGGTCGTGCCGGCCAGCGTGCCGGCGGACACCGTGGTGCCGCCGGTGTAGGTGTTGGCGCCCGACAGGGTGAAGGTGGAATTGCCCGCCTTGCTCAGGCCGCCGGTACCGGAGATGACACCGGAGAAGGTGGTGAACAACCCGGCGCCGCCGGTGGTCAGCGTGTAGGCGCCCAGCGTCACGGCGCCGGCGCCGGTCAGCGAGCCGATGGTTTCGCTCGCCGCCAGCGCCAGCGTAGCACCGCCGGACACCGACACCATGCCGGTGTCGACGATGGCGCTGCCGCCGCTCAGCGTCAGCGTGCCGGCCGTCACGGTGGTGGCGCTGGCGTAGCTGTTGGTGCCCGACAGCGTCAGCGTGCCGGTGCCCGTCTTGGTGAGGCCACCGGTGCCCGAGATGGTGCCAGAGAAGGTGGTGGACGTGTTGTCGTCGCCGGTGATCAGCGTGGTCGACCCCAGCGCCACCGTGCCGAAGCCGGCCAGCGAGCCGATGGTCTCGCTCGCCGTCAACGCCAGCGTGGCGCCGCTGGACACCGTCACCGCGCTGGTGTTGGCGATGGCGATGTTGCCGACGCCGCCGCTCAGCGTCAGCGTGCCGGCCGACACCGTGGTGGCGCCGGTGTAGCTGTTGCGGCCCGACAGCGTCAGCGTGCCGGTGCCCACCTTGGTCAGGCCGCCGCTGCCGATGATGGAGCCGGAGAAGGTGGTGGACGTGTTGTCGCCACCCGTGGTCAGCGTGTTCGACCCCAGCGCCACCGCCCCCCCGCCCGACAGCCCGCCGATGGTCACATTCGCCGTCAACGCCAGGGTGGCGATATTGGACACCGTCACCGTGCCGGTGTCGACGATGGCGCTGCCACCGTCCAGCGTCAGCGTGCCGGCCCACACCGTGGTGGTCCCCGTGTAGGTGTTGGCGCCCGACAGCGTCAGCGTGCCCGTGCCCGTCTTGGTGAGGCCACCGGTGCCGGAGATGGTGCCGGAGAAGGTGGTGGACGTGTTGTCGCCACCCGTGGTCAGCGTGCTCGACCCCAGCGCCATCGCCCCCGCGCCCGACAGCCCGCCGATGGTCTCGTTCGACGACAGCGACAGCGTCGCGCCCGCCGACACGGTGACCGCGCCGGTGTCGGCAATCGCCGAGCCGCCGGATAGGGCCAGCGTGCCCGCCGATACCGTGGTGGTGCCCCTGTGGGTGTTGGTGCCAGCCAGCGTCAGCGTGCCGGCGCCGGTCTTGGTCAGGGCCGCGGTGACGAAGCCGTTGTCGGCCAGCGCCGAGTTGATGGTCAGCGTGTCGCCGGTGCCGACGTTGAGGCCGAAGCTGTTGCCCAGCGTCAGGCTCTGGCCCGTGATGGTCAGCACGCGGTTGTCGGTGTCGCTGTCCATGGCGAGCGTCACCCCGTCGCGCACGGTGTAGGCGCCGCCGAGCGTGATGGTGCCCGCCAGCGTGCCGGCGAAGCGGATGGTGACGGCGCCGCTGCCGCTGTTGGCGAGTGCGATCGCCTCGCGCAGGTCGAGGCCGCCGTCGTCGCTCACCTCCTCCGCGTAGGTGCCGATGGCGTCGCTGCCGATCGCCAGCACGGTGACCACCAGATCGTTCGACGCGGTGATGGTGAAGGTCTGCTGCCGGGTGGCGGTGCCGTCGCTCACCTGCACCCGGATCGAATAGCTCTGGCCGCCGGTCAGCCCGGTGTTGTTGACGCTGAGCGTGGAGCCGGTGATCGTGAACCGGCTGTTGTCAGTGTCGCCGGTGCCGCTGACCAGGGTGTAGGTCAGCGTCTGCCCGGTGTCCGGGTCGGTGGCCGACAGCGTGCCCACCGTGGCGTTCAGCCCGTCGTAGACGCTGACCGAGCTGTTGGAGAGTGCCAGGCCGGTCGGCGTGTCGTTGATCGAGGTGGCGGTGACGACGGTGGTGTTGTCGGCCGTGCCGTCGAACGCGCCGTCGTTGGGCGTCAGCGTGAAGGTGGTCTGCGCCGTGCTGCCGGGTGTCATCTGGTTGGCGGTGGGGGTGAACACCAGCGCCTGGAGCAGGGTGGTGAGGCCGGTCGTGCTGCTGGCGGTCAGCGTGTAGTTGCCCGCCGTCCCGGTCAGCCCGCCGCCGGCACTCGACAGCGTGCCGTTGGCGGCGGTGTAGGTGATGGTGACGGTGAAGGTGCCGGTGGTGGTGTCGGCGTCGGTGACGGTGACGCCGCTGAAGGGCGTGGCGGTGGCGTTGTCGTTCACCGTGCCGGCCGTGGTGAAGGTGCCGCCCAGCGACGGCGCCGCGTTGGACGGGCCGATCAGCGCGAAATCGTTGCCGGTGCCGCTGGCGTAGCTGTAGCTGGCGGTGAGCGCCACCCCGTTGAAGGTGACCGTGCCGCCCGCGGCCAGACCGCTGAAGGTGCCGGTGACGGCGTCCGAGCCATCATTGCTGATAAGCGCGAAGCTCTCCCCGCTCGCCGTCAGGGTGGCGGTGTGGGTGCCCGACAGCGACAGGGTGGCACCGGTTACGGTGACGGTCCCGGTGACGGCGACCTGATCGTACTGCGTGCCGACGGTGGTGCCGTTGATGTCGGCGGCCAGCGTGCCGCCCGAGGCGATGGTGAGGCCGTTTTTCAGCGTCAGGGTGCCGGCGCCGCTGTTGGTGCCGGCCACGCCCGGCGCCAGCGTACCGCCCGAGGCGACCGTGACCGCGCCGTTGACGGTGCCCGTGCCGGCCAGCGTGCCGCCGCTGTTCACGTTCACGGCCCCGGCGGTTGCGCCGTTGAGCGTTCCGGTGACGACCAGCGTCCCGGCGTTGATGGCGGTGTTGCCGGTGTAGCTGTTGGTGTTCGTCAGCGTCAGCGTGCCGGCCCCGGTCTTGATCAGCGTGTTCACCATCCCGACGCCGGAGACGGCACCCGACAGCGTCAGCGCGTTGCCGCTGCCCACGTTGATCGTGCCGCCGTCGCTGCCGTTGAGCGAGACGGCGTTGCTGAGCGTGACGGAGGCGCCGGTCACCTCCAGCGTGCCGTTGTAGAGCGAGAGCGCACCGGTGCCGAGATTGGCGGCCCCGGCGATCGACAGTGTGCCGCTCTGCACCGTGGTGGTGCCGTCGTAGCTGTTGGTGCCCGACAGCACCAGCGTGCCGGATCCGTTCTTGACGAAGCCGTAGGTGCTGACCCCGTCGGTGATCACCCCGCTCAGCGTCAGGGTGCCGTTGGTGGCATCGATGCCGGCGGCGGCGTTCGTCAGGGTGATGGCGCCGCTGATGGTGTTGGTGCCGCTGCTGTTGTTCAGCTTGCCCGCCAAGGCGGTGATCGCCTCGGCCACGGTGATGTCGCCCGACAGCGCCAGCGTCGCCCCGTTCGACACCGAGGTGCCGCCGGTGGTACTGCCCAGCGCGTTGGCGTGCGCGATCAACAGTGTGCCGCCCTGCACCGTGGTGGTGCCGTCGTAGCTGTTGTCGCCTGCCAGCACCAGCGTGCCGGATCCGTTCTTGTTCAGGTTGAAGGTGCCGGCCCCGTCGCTGATGGCCCCGCTCAGCGTCAGGGTGCCGTTCGTGAAGGTTATGTAGGTGTTGGCCGTCAGGGTAATGGCGCCGCTCAGCGTGTTGGTGCCGCTGTCATTGATCAGCGCGCCAGCGCCGACATTGCCGAAGCCGCCCAATCCTGTGATCGCCTCGGCTACCGTGATGTTGCCCGACAGCGACAGCGCAGCCCCGCTCGTCACCGAGGTGCCGCCGGTGGTGCTGCCCAGCGCGTTGGCGTGCGAAGCCGTCAGCGTTCCGGCCGACACGGTGGTGGTGCCGTCGTAGCTGTTGTTGCCCGACAGCACCAGCGTGCCTATGCCCGCCTTGGTCAGGCCGTAGGTGTTGGTCCCGTCGCCGATGACGCCGCTCAGCGTCAGGGTGATGTTACTGGAGACGTAGATGGTGGCGTCGCCGGTCAGGGTGATGGCGCCGCTCAGCGTGTTGCTGCCGCTTGTGTTGACCAGCGCGCCTTGTGACGCTCCCGCACCCTCCAGCCCGGTGATGGTCTCGGCCACGGTGATGTTGCCCGACAGCGCCAGCGTCGCCCCGCTCGTCACCGCGGTGCCGCCGGTGGTGCTGCCCAGCGCGTTGGCGTGTGCAGCCGTCAGTGTGCCGGCCGAGATCGTGGTGGTGCCGTCGTAGCTGTTGTTGCCCGACAGCACCAGCGTGCCCGCACCCGCCTTGGTCAGGCCGTAGGTGCCGGCGCCGTCGCTGATGATCCCGCTCAGCGTCAGTTGCCCGGCGGTGGTGGTGATGGTGGCGTCACCGGTCAGGGTGACGGCGCCGCTGATGGTGTTGATGCTGCCGGTGTTGACCAGCGCGCCTCCGCCCGCCACTCCGGTGCCCGCCAGGCCGGTGATCGCTTCGGCCACCGTGATGCTGCCCGACAACGCCAGCGCCGCGCCGCTCGCCACCGAAGTGGCGCCGAAGGTGCTGCCCAGCGCGCTGCCGTTCGAGATCGCCAGCGTGCCGGCCGACACGGTGGTGGTGCCGTCGTAGCTGTTGCTGGCGGAAAGCGTCAGCGTGCCGGCGCCCGTCTTCGCCACCCCGCCCCCGCCGGCGAGGCTGCTGGAGATCGTCATGGTGTCGCCGCTGCCGTTGCTGATGGTCAGCATCGTGCCCGACGCGATGGTCAGCGTGTTGCCGGCCAGCGTGAAGCCGCTGGCCGCGTCGGCGTCGATGCTCAGCCCCTCCGTCAGCGTGAGGCCGGAGCTCAGCGTGATGGTCTGCCCGGCCAGCGCGCCGGTCAGCACCAGCGTCTCCGCCCCGTTCGACTGGGCGGCGGCGATGGCCACCGCCTCGCGCACCGTCACCGAGTTGCGGTTGCTGTCGGAGGTCTCGCCGGTGGCGTTGACGTAGATGGCATTCGAGGTGACCGTTACCGTGCCGGTGCCAGACCCCACACCGTCGCTGAGGCTGTAGGCGATGTCCATGTTGCCGGTCGGCGTGTCGGTGCGGAAGGTTGCGCGCCGCAGCACGTCCTGCACCAGGGCCGTGGTGGCCGTGGTCTGCGAGCTGTTGAAGGTGACCGTCAGCACGCCGTTTGCGCTGGTGAAGGAGGCAAAATCAAGCCCGCCTTCCGTCAGGTTGCCGCCGCTGACGCCGAACAGCGCTCCCGCGGTGTCGAACCCGAACTCGTCCGTGGTCACCGCCGTGCCCGAGCGCTGGAAGGTCAGGGTGGCACCGTTCCAATTGCCGTTTCCGCCATTGAGCGCGCCGAATGCCGTGTCCGCGACGATGGCGTTGCCGCCGTTGTCCAGCGTGACCGTGCCGCCCACCCCGGCCCAGGCCACGCTGTCGGTGTTCAGGTTGGTGACGGTGGGGGGAGCGTTATAGGTGCGGGAAAGCTGGGTGGAGGCGGCGGTGTTGTTGTTGCCGGCGGGATCCGTGAAGGTGCTGCCGGCCACGTCCACCGAGACCGTACCGTCAGCGGTCGGCGTGATCGTCGCGGAATAGCTGGTGCCGCTGCCGGTGAAACTGCTGATCGTCCCGTTGGTCACCGAAACGTCGCCCGCAGCGAAATCGGTCGCGTATTCGGACAGGGTGAAGGTGACCGTGAAGGCGCCGGTGACGGTGACGGTGGCGGCGGCGGCGGAGGCGATGGTGATGGTGGGCGGGGTGGTGTCGGCCACAATCTGAAGCTTGTTGCCGGAGAAGCTCGTGAGCGACGGGTTTGTCGAGTCGAGTTGCGAGAAGTTCGATGCGGTTGTAAACGCGGCAAGCCATTCCCATTTGGATTTGGCATTCGCGTCGCCGGTATAAGCGAAATTATCCTTGGCCCCGACAGTGGAAGTCGTTAGCGAGAGCGTATTGTACCCATTGGTCAATGTGCCAGGAAGATTGGAAGCAAGTGAAGACACGGTCCCGGTGACGGCAAGTGCGTCGGACCTCCACCCGTTCGCACCGATGCTGGTCGTGCTAGCAACAAAATTTACACCGGAAATAAATGACGGCGATGTCGATTGGCCGGTAAACACGAATATAGAATCGCCATTTGTCGTAAATGGATCTTCAGCGGTATTGGCGCTTGCTAAGTGCGAAACCGGCTCGGTGCTGTTGTCCGTCAAACGAGTTATCGTTGGAGTTGTGCTTGTCGCGGTTCCAAGAGTCACGCGGAACAGCGTGCCCGCCGCAACAGCCGTGGTCGGGGTCCATGTGGTGTAGAATTCACCACCCGTACCGGCGCTTGGAGTTCCAGTCATGAATGCGGGGCCGCCCGCGCCCGTGCCCCAGCCGCGGTCAGTAAATTTTACAGATGTGTTGGCATCAATATCGACAAGGGTGACGAAGACAAAATAATTGTTGGTTGTCGATGCCTGAATGACAACAATATCGCCCGCTGCAAACGCAGTAAGTTTATCGGCGTACTCAGTCATTCCGGAATCGGTGATCGCCACGCCTGTCTCGACTCGGCCCGACGACGTTTCCAGTTCCCAATCCCCGCCCAATCCGACGGAGCCCGTATCGTCGTCCGAAGCCGCGACGTCCGCGCCGGTCGCCCGTGCAAGGGCATCCAGGAACGCACCGCCTGTCGCATTGCGGCCGATGTCGCAGCCATAGAGCAGGATGTCGGCATCGTTGGAAAGCACGGCGCCGATCCGCGCCAGTTCGTCCGCACGTTGCGGGATATCCGCGGTTTCCAGGGACGTGGTGCCGAGCAACAGCCGCGCCTCCTGGCCGTGGCTGATCACGTGGATCGCGTCGTACCCCGCCTTACCCTTGGCCCAGGCCGCCATCTGGTCGAGCCCGTCGCGGGCACCGTCCAGCACCACCACCTCGGCACCCGGCTTCACGCCGTCCACCAGCGTCCGGTAATCGGCGACCTTGGTGTCGATGAACACCACCTCCTTGCGTCCGCCGTTGGCCGCCGGATCGGCCTCGCGCAGCACCTGATGCCCGGACGGCCCGGTGGCGGCGGGGGGCACCACCTGCGCCAGGGCGTCCACCAGGGTGTGGTCGGTGGTGTCGGGGGCATCGGCCGGGGGTGGAGCGGGTTCGGTGTGCGCGGGATCGGCGACCGTCACCGCCCCCGCCGCATCGAACATGAAGCGCGGTTCCAGAGCCATGATGTGCATGGACGAGGGGATCGTCTTCTTGGCCATGTTGGCGCGCGCGCTGTTGTCGCGGCTCTTACGCTTCTGCTCCACGGCCATGCCCTTGCCCCTTTGCCTTCGGCCACCCCCACCCAAGGAGTAGCCCATTAGGCGAGATGTACCGACGTAATTTTAAATAGTAAATGGCGGACATAGCGCTTGTTCGGCTACAGTTTCAGTTCGTGCACATATGTTTCCGGAAATCGTGGCGGGACCGTGGTGAAAAATGGCCTGGATGTATTTCGGCACACAACTTTACAATGTTCAAAGTTTCGCCGACGTGTTCGAAAGCAGAACAATCGGTTCCGTCAGACCTCACGCCAAACTTGAGTTAAGCGGGTTGAACCGCCCTGCTGACCGATGGCGCGGTTTACGCGACAGCGAGCATGTCGCGCAGGGCGGCGACCCGCTGGACATGGATCGCCCGTCGTCGACCAGGTTGGCGTATCGGTGACCTCGGTAACGGGGGACGGCGCCTACGACCGGACGAGTGTTTATGCAGCCGTGCACGAACGCCATCCGGACGCCGCCGTCGTGGTGCCGCCGTCGTGGTGCCGCCCCGCAGCGACGCCGTGCTCAGCCAGCGCGACCGCCACTTCCAGACCATCGCCGAGAGGGGCCGGATGGCGTGGCAGCGGGACAGTCGGTACAATCAAAGGGCCGCGGTCGAAGGGCAAATCGGTCGCATCACCTCCGTGCGACACGCTGACCCGAGCCACGGGCGGCCTGGGGCGCGATGACCTCGGCGGGGCTGCGGTAGCCGGCGTGACGGGAATCGGAACGCGTCGTCATGCCGCTCCACTCCCCGCCACCGCGGAGCCCGCCGGACCATCCGGCGTCAAGCCGACGATGCCTTCGCCGTCCTTCAGGAGCCGTCCTTCAGGAGGTCGAGCGCCACATCGACGATCATATCCTCCTGGCCACCCACCATCTTGCGCCGCCCCAGCTCCACCAGAATCTTGCGGGTGTCGATGCCGTAGGTCCGGGCCGCCCGTTCCGCGTGGCGCAGGAAGCTGGAATAGACGCCGGCATAGCCGAGCGACAGGCTTTCCCGGTCCACCCGCACCGGCCGGTCCTGCAGGGGCCGGACGAGATCGTCGGCGGCGTCCATCAGGGCGAACAGGTCGCAGCCGTGCTCCAACTCCATCCGGTCGAGCACCGCGACCAGCGCTTCCAGCGGGGCGTTGCCGGCCCCGGCCCCCATGCCGGCCAGCGAGGCGTCGATGCGCCCCGCCCCGGCCTCCACCCCGGCGATGGCGTTGGCGACGCCCAGCGTCAGGTTGTGGTGGGTGTGCACGCCGATCTGCGTTTCCGGCTTCATCGCGTCGCGGAAGGCCCGCACCCGCTCCGCCACCTGATGCGGCAGCAGGGCGCCGGCGCTGTCCACCACATAGACGCATTCGGCGCCGTAGGACTCCATCAGCTTGGCCTGTTCGACCAGCCGGTCCACCGGGATCATGTGCGACATCATCAGGAAGCCGACGGTGTCCATGCCCAGCTTGCGCGCGTGCTCGATGTGCTGGCGGGAGACGTCGGCCTCCGTGCAGTGGGTGGCGACGCGGACGGAGCGCGCGCCGGCCTCCTGCGCGGCGGTCAGCTCCTCCCGGGTGCCGATGCCGGGCAGCAGCAGCACCGTCACCTTGGCGCGGGAGACCGCCCCCGCCACCGTGCCGATCCAGTTGAGGTCGGTGTGGCTGCCGAAGCCATAGTTGAAGCTGCCGCCGGACAGCCCGTCGCCGTGGGTGATCTCGATGGCATCGACCCCGGCGGCGTCCAGCGCCCGTGCGATGCGGACCACCGTGTCCAGGTCGTACTGGTGCCGCAGGGCGTGCATGCCGTCGCGCAGCGTGACGTCCTGGATGTAGAGCTTGCTCATGGATCGGGTTCCTCTCACGCGGCGCGGCGTTCGACCCAGCGGTCGGCGGTGGCCATGGCGGCCGAGGTCATGATGTCCAGGTTCCCCGCATAGGCCGGCAGGTAGTGGGCCGCCCCCTCGACCTCCAGGAAGATCGAGGACTTGACGCCGGAGAACTCGCCGTAGCCGGGAATGCGCAGCGGGTCGTTGTTGCCGATGCGCTCGAACTGCACCTTCTGCTTCAGGCGGTAGCCGGGGACGTAGCTCTGCACCTCCTTCACCATGGCTTCGACGGAGGCTTCGATGTCCTCCGGCTCGGCCCCCTGGGATAGGACGAAGACGGTGTCGCGCATGATCAGCGGCGGTTCGGCCGGGTTCAGGATGATGATCGCCTTGCCCTTAGCGGCTCCGCCGACGATCTCGATGGCGCGCGAAGTCGTCTGGGTGAACTCGTCGATGTTGGCGCGGGTGCCGGGGCCGGCGGATTTGGAGGAGATGGAGGCCACGATTTCCGCGTAGGGCACGGCCTTGGACACGCGCGCGACGGCGTGGACCATGGGGATCGTCGCCTGCCCGCCGCAGGTCACCATGTTGACGTTCGGCCGGTCGAGGTGGGTGTCGAGGTTGACCGGCGGCACGGTGTAGGGGCCGATGGCCGCCGGCGTCAGGTCGATCACCTGCTTGCCCGCCGCGATGCAGGCTTCGCTGTGCTTCTTGTGCGCGTAGGCGGAGGTGGCGTCGAACACCACCGCGATGTCCCGCCATTCCGGCATTTTCATCAGCCCGTCGAGGCCCTCGTGGGTGGTGGCCACACCCATCCGGCGGGCGCGGGCCAGACCGTCCGATTCCGGATCGACGCCGACCATGACGCCCATCTCCAGGTGCTTGGCTTGGCGCATCACCTTGATCATCAGGTCGGTGCCGATGTTGCCGGAACCGAGGATGGCGATTTTCGCCCGAGATGTCTTGCTGGTGGACATAATCGTTTTCACTCCTGCGCGAAGGCGGCGCGGACGGAGCCGAGGCCCTGGATACGCGCTTCCACCACCGTTCCCCACTGGACCGGGACCATCGGCCCCAAGGCCCCCGACAGCACGGTGTCGTCCGCCTTCAGCGGACGGCCGGCGCGCGCCATCACCTGCGCCAGCCACAGCACCGCGTTCAGTGGGTGGCCCAGGCACGCCTTGCCGCTGCCCGAGGACAGGACGGTGCCGCCGCCGACCATCTCCATGGCGCAGCCGTGCAGGTCGAGCCCGTCGAGCCGGCGCGGCGGCCCCCCCAGCACGTAGAGGCCGGAGGACGCGTTGTCGGCGATGGTGTCGGTGATGGTGATTTTCCAGTCGCGGACGCGGCTGTCCACCACCTCGATGGCGGGGACGGCGTAGTCCACGGCGCGGATCACGTCGGCGACGGTGATGTGCTCGCGGTCCAGATCGCGGCCCAGGATGAAGGCCACCTCGGCCTCCGCCTTCGGCTGGATCAGGCGGTTGCGGGCGATCTCGATCCCGTCGGGCACGGCCATGTCGGTGAACAGCATGCCGTAGTCGGGCTGATCCACGCCCAGCTGCTTCTGCACGGCGAGCGAGGTCAGGCCGATCTTGCGCCCGGCGAGAACCCGCCCCTGGGCCATCCAGCGCCGGGTGTTGACCTCCTGCACCGCGTAGGCGGCGGCGATGTCGCCCGGCGCGATCAGGTCGCCGAGCGGCGGACAGGGGGTGCCGCCGTCATGGGCGGCCAGCAGCCGGTCGGCCGCCGCCGTCACCTTTTCCTGGAGAGTTGGATCCTGGAGGGCCGGTTCCTGAAGGGTTGCGGTCATGGCGCGGCTCAGCCCTTCAGGAAGTCGATGTGGATGCGGTTGAAGGTGTCGGGATCCTCGTGCTGGGGCCAGTGGCCGCAGTTCTCCATCACCACGAAGCGGCTGTTGGGGACGAGGTTGGCAAGCCGCTGCCCGACCTCCACCGACGCCGTCGGATCGTGGGTGGTCCACAGCACCAGCGTTTCCGCCGCGATGCGGCCAAGCTCCTCCTCCGTCAGGAGGTTGCGCAGCCGCACCTCCATGTCCTGAAGGCACATGATGCGCTCCATCGCCGCGGCCATGCCGGGCAGGCGGTAGACGCCGTAGCGCGCCTCCACCAGATCCTCCGTGACGATGGACGGGTCGAGCATCAGGAATTCCAGCCGCTTGCGGGTGGCTTCCCGGTCGGGGGAGCGCACGGCGGCGAGGCTCAGCGTGCGCAGCCGTTCCATCACCTTCGGGTCGGCGATCATGCCGCCGGCGGTGTTCAGCACCAGCCGGTCGATGCGCTCCGGATAGCGGGCGGCGAAACGCGCCGCGACCCAGCCGCCGAGGGATTCGCCGGACAGGTGGATCTTCTCCTCCCCGATGGCGTCGATGAAGTCCTTCAGATGCTCGACGTAATCGTCGATCTCGTAGTTGCGGTCGGGCTTGTCGGTGAAGCCGTGGCCCAGCATGTCGATGGCCATCACGCGGAAATGCTCGGCGTGCGGCAGCATGTTGCGCATGTAGGCTTCCAGGTGCCCAGCGATGCCGTGCAGCAGAACCAGCGTGCGCGGGCCGTCGCCCGCCTCAAGGACGCGGGTGCGCACGCCGTTCGCGTTCACATAACGCAGCGTCACCTCGCCGCCGGCAATGGCCGACCACAGCGAGCGCAGTTCCGGCTGCGTCGCCGCCCCCGATGCGGACGACGTGGCGGTCGCGGAATGGGACATGTACCTTCCTCCCCTGGGCGCTTTTGAATGGGGCGCCAGGATGGAGACGGGCGGCGGCCGCGCGCCAATACATAATCCTTTGCTTATTCAGACGTTGAACGTCTCAAACCGGTTCGGTGGCCTGGAGCACCAGCTCGACAAAAGCGGCCAGCGCCGGAAAATCGCGGTCGGCACGGCGGACCATCGCCAGCCCGACCGTCGGCGGCGGTTCGGCCAGGCACCGGGTGGTGACGTTCTTGAAGACCAGATGCTCGGCATAGTCGGGCAGCAGGCCGAAGCCCAACCCCATGCCGATCAGCGTCAGCAGGGTCAGGACATTCTCCACGTCCTGGATGGGCCGCAGTTGCACGCCCTTGGCCCGGCAATAGGCCTCCGTGATGTCGTGCAGGTTGCCGGCGTGGCTGGGGGCGACGCGCAGGTAGGGGTGGCGGGCGAGCGCCGTCAGCGGCACCCGGTCGAGCGTGGCCAGCGGGTGATCCGCCGGCAGCACCACGACCAGCTTTTCCATCAGCACGACGTCGTGGACCATCATCGCCTCGTCCACCGGCAGGCGCATGAAGCCCACGTCGATGCTGCCGTTGGCCAGCGCGTCCCGCTGTTCGCCGGTGGTCATGTGGCGCAGTTCCACCGGCACGTCGGGAAATTCCGCGCGCATGCTGGACAGCACGGAGGGGAAAATCTTCACCTCCGCCGAGGGCAGGAAGCCGATGGTCAGCTTCCTCTGGTCGGCCTGGGCGGCGCGGCGGGCCATCATGATCGCGCGCTGGGTCTGGGCCATGACCAGCCGCGCCTCGTCCAGGAAGGCGCGGCCGGCGGCGGTCAGGGCGACGCGCCGCTTGGTGCGTTCCAGAAGCGGAGTGCCGACCTCCTCCTCCAGATCGCGGATTTGCTGGCTCAGCGACGGCTGGGCGGTCCGCAGACGCTCCGCGGCGCGGGTGAAGTTCAGCTCCTCAGCGACGGCGATGAAATAGCGGATGTGGCGCAGCTCCATACCCGCATTTAGACGTGAAACGTCTTTGTGAGCAAGCAACAAAATATTTCACAGACGGTCGGCCCGGCGACACTCTCCCCCGCATCCCGAAAAAACCGCAACCAAACGGAATCCTGGAGGAGACAGCCCGATGGGCGACCGTATCGACGTCAGGAGCCTGGTGAACGCCCGCAACGGCACCATCACCCCGGCCATCTACAGCGACCCGGACATCTACCAGCTCGAACTGGAGCGCATCTTCGCGCGAAGCTGGCTGTTCCTGGTCCATGAAAGCATGATCCCGAAGGCCGGCGACTTCTTCACCACCTTCATGGGCGAAGACCCGGTCATCGTTGTGCGCCAGAAGGACGGCAGCATCGTCGCCTTCCTGAACCAGTGCCGCCACCGCGGCATGAAGCTGTGCCACGCGGAAAGCGGCAACACCCGCGCCTTCACCTGCGCCTACCACGGCTGGGCCTTCGGCCTGGACGGCGGCCTGACCATGGTCCCGCTGGAGGAGCAGGCCTACCGCAACTCCCTCGACAAGAGCAAATGGGGCGCCGTGCGCGTGCCGCGCGTCGTCAGCTACAAGGGGCTGGTGTTCGGCTGCTGGGACGAGACCACCCCGCCGCTGGAAGAGTATCTGGGCGACATGGCCTGGTACCTGGACGGCTTCCTCGACCGCCGCGAGGGCGGGACAGAGGTCGTCGGCGGCATCCACAAGTGGGAGGTCAAGTGCAACTGGAAATTCGCGGCCGAGCAGTTCGCCAGCGACCAGTACCACGCCCCCTTCACCCACATCTCCGCCGTGCAGGTGTTGCAGAAGGCGCCGGAGAACACGCCGGAGGACCGTGACGCCCCGCTGGGCAGCGGGCAGACCGCCCGCCCCGTCTGGGCCGACGCCCAGGGCGGCGTGCAGTATGCCGGCAACGGCCACGGCAGCGCCTTCTTCTTCACCAAGGAAGCCGACGCCAACGTCTGGGTCGACGGCCAAGTGTCCGCCTATTTCCGCGACACCTTCCCGGAGGCCGAACGGCGGCTGGGCCGCGTGCGCGCCCTGCGGCTGGCCGGGCACAACACGATGTTCCCGACGCTGTCCTGGCTGAACGGCACGCAGACCCTGCGCATCTGGCACCCGCGCGGCCCCGACCGGATCGAGGTGTGGGTCTTCTGCATCGCCGACAAGGCCGCCCCGCAGGAGGTCAAGGACGCGCTGATCCGCAGCCACGCCCGCGCCTTCGGCCCGGCCGGCTTCCTGGAGCAGGACGACACCGAGAACTGGATCGAGGTGCAAAAGGTCCTGCGCGGCCACATCGCCCAGAAGTCGGACTTCTGCATCCAGATGGGCCTTGGCTTCGAGGAGCGCCGCACCGACGGCATCCCCGGCATCACCAATTACACCTTCGCCGAAACGGCGGCGCGCGGCTTCTACCAGCGCTGGGCCGACATGCTGTCGTCCGAGAGCTGGGACGAGATCCAGGCCCGCACCAACGCCTATGAGAAGGAGGTCGTCCATGTCTGAAGCCGCGGTTCTGACGAAGCCCGCCCCCCGCGTCACCTGGGCGCCGGCCGACCTGCAGCACGAGGTGGAGCAGTTCCTCTACCTCGAAGCGGCCCTGGTGGACGAAGGCAAGTTCCGCGACTGGCTGGAACTGCTGGCGGACGACATCACCTATGTGATGAAGACCAACACGATGGCTCTGACGCGCGACCGCCGCAAGGGCATCGCCCCGCCGACCACCTTCATCTACAACGAGGACAAGTTCCAGCTGGAGCGCCGCGTCGCCCGCCTGGAGACCGGCAACGCCTGGGCCGAGGAGCCTCCGTCCCGCACCCGGCACCTCGTCACCAACATCCGCATCACCGCCTGGAAAGACCCCGACGAGATCGAGGTGTCCAGCAACTACGTCCTGCACCGGGCGGCCAAGCCGGAGGATCACTACGACTTCTTCGGCGTCCGGCGCGACAAGCTGCGGCGTGTCGAGGGCGGGGCCGGCTGGCAGATCGTCGACCGGCAGATCGAGCTGGACCAGTTCGTCCTGCTCGCCCCCTCCATCAGCATCTTCTTCTGACCATGGCGCGCATTCTTGTCTGTGCCGTCGACGACCTCCCACCCGGCGAAGCCCGCCGGGTGGAGTGTTCCCCGGCGGTGGCCGTCTTCAACCTGGACGGCGCCTTCTACGCGGTGGCGGATCTCTGCACCCACGGCAACGCCTCCATGGCCGACGGCTATCTGGAGGACGACGCCTCGGTGGAATGCCCGCTGCACACGGCGCGCTTCTGCCTGAAGACCGGCAGGCCCAAGTGCCTGCCGGCGACGGAGGCCCTGCGCACCTTCGACGTCTGGGTGGAGGACGGCAACCTCTTCATCCGGGACGACAGCACCGAAGAGGCTGCGGCATGAGCGGCCGGCTGGCGGGCGAGGCCATCCTCGTCACCGGCGGCGGCTCCGGCCTCGGCCGGGCGGTGGTCGAACGGTTCCTGGCCGAAGGGGCGCGCGTCGGCGTGCTGGAACGGTCGCCGGACAAGGTGGCCCAACTGCGCGCCGACTTCGGCGCTGGCTCGGGCACCGACCTGGTGGCGGTGCAGGGGGACGTGCGTTTCCTGGACGACAACCGCCGCGCGGTGGCGGAGGTGGTGGACCGCTTCGGCAAGCTCGACGGGTTCGTCGGCAACGCCGCCGTGTGGGACCACGGCGCCTCGCTGATCGCCACGGACGGGGAGGCGCTGGCCCGTGGCTTCGACGAGCTGTTCGCCGTCAACGTCAAGGGCTACCTGCTGGGCGCCAAGGCGGCGGCGGCCGAACTGGTGAAGACGCAAGGGTCGATGATCTTCACCCTGTCCAACGCCGCCTTCTACCCGGCGGGCGGCGGGCCGCTCTACACCGCGTCCAAGCACGCGGCGGTCGGGCTGATCCGGCAACTGGCCTACGAGCTGGCGCCCAAGGTGCGGGTCAACGGCGTGGCGCCCAGCGGCATGGCGTCGGACCTGCGCGGGCCGGAAGCGCTGGGCCAGCAGGATCTGCGGATCATGGATTCCCGCTCGCCGGAGGCCATCCGCTCCATCCTGCCGCTGCAGTTCTTCCCCGCGCCCGCCGACTTCGTCGGCCCCTTCGTCACGCTGGCCTGCCGCGCCGACAACCGGACGCTGACCGGGGTGCTGATCAACGCCGACTGCGGTCTCGGCGTCCGTGGCATCCGGCATGTGGCGGGTGGCCTCGACCTTTGAACAAAAGCATCCGCGCCGCCGCACGGCGCCGGACCGGGAGGAATACCCATGCCCGTGAAACTGATTTGCGCCTCGCACACCCCCATGATGGACTTCATCCATCCCCCGGAGGCGGTGGAATCCGCGGCGCGCGGCACCTTCGCCACGCTGGCCGAGGAGGTGCGCGCCTACGATCCCGAACTGGTCGTGGTCTTCGCACCGGACCATTTCAACGGCTTCTTCTACGACCTGATGCCGCCCTTCTGCGTGGGCCTGCGCGCCGCCTGCGCCGGTGACTGGAGCATCGGCGAGGGGCCGCTGAACGTGCCGGAGCAGACGGCGCTGGCCCTGGTCAGGGCGGTGCAGGCGGCGGACATCGACATCGCCTATTCCTACCGGATGCAGGCGGACCACGGCTTCACCCAGCCGCTGGAACTGCTGTGCGGCGGCGTGGCCCGCTATCCGGTCATTCCGATCTTCATCAACGGCGCCGCCAAGCCCCTGCCCCCTTGCCGTCGCGCGGTGGCGCTGGGTGCGGCGGTCGGCAAGTTCCTGGGGGGCTTGAGCGAGCGCGTGCTGATCATCGGCTCCGGCGGTCTGTCGCACGATCCGCCCACGCCGCAGATGGGCTCGGTTCCGCCGGAGGTGGAGGAGTTTCTGATCGCCGGCCGCAACCCGACGCCGGAGGCCCGCCAGCGCCGTCAGGAAAACGTGCTGCGGAACGGCCGCCTGCTGGCCGAGGGGAAGGGCGACAGCCTGCCGCTGAACGCCGATTGGGACCGCGGCCTGCTCGCCCGGTTCGCCGCCGCCGACATGGAAGGGCTGGGCGCGCTGACCGACGAGGAGATCTGGGCCAAGGGCGGCCGTGGCGGACAGGAGATCCGCGCCTGGATTGCCGCCTTCGCCGCGATGAACGCCATCGGCGCCTATCAGGCCAAGACCCATTATTACCGCCCGATCGACGAATGGATCGCCGGCATGGCGATGGTCAGCGCCGCTCCCACGGGTGCCGCGGCATGACCCGGGAGCCGAAGCAAGAGACTTACGTGATCGTCGGCGGCGGGCAGGCGGGTGCGGTGGCGGCGGCCACCATGCGCGCCGCCGGCTTCACCGGCCGTATCCTGTTCATCGGGGCGGAACAGCATCTGCCCTATGAACGGCCGCCCCTGTCCAAGGAAGTGCTGGTCAAGCCGGAACAGGCCCGTCTGACCATCCATCCGGAAAGCTTCTACGCCGAGAACGGCATCGAGACGCGGTTCGGCGTCACGGCGCTGCGGCTGGACGCGGAGGAGCACACGCTGGAACTGTCCGACGGCGGCACGGTCCGCTACGACCGGCTGCTGCTGGCGACCGGGGCGCGGGCGCGGCCCTACCCTCTGCTGGACCATCTCGGCGCCGGCCATCTTGGATCCGGGGTGCACACTGTCCGCACGCTGGACGATGCGGAGGCCCTGCGCGGCCATGTCTGGCAAGGCCGGCGCGTGCTGGTGGTCGGCGGCGGCGTCATCGGGCTGGAGGTGGCGGCCAGCATGGTTTCAATGGGCGGCAGCGTGACGGTGATCGAGCGCGGCGACCGGCTGATGGCCCGTGCCGCCCCCGAGCCGCTGGCTCGCGACCTGCTGGCGTTGCACGAGCGCCAGGGGGTGGCCTTCGCCTTCGGCTGCGAGCTGATCGAAGCCGGCAAGGCGGCGAGCGGTGAGATCACGCTGGCTTGCGCCGACGGTCGCCGATTCACCGGTGATCTGGTCGTGTATGGCGTCGGCGTGGAGCTGAATGTGGAACTGGCGGTGTCCGCCGGGCTGCATGTGGAGGACGGGATCGTCGTCGACGAATTCGGCCGCACCAGCCACCCGGACGTTTTCGCGGCCGGCGACGTGGCCCGGCAGTGGCACCCGCATCTGAAAGCCCACATCCGGTACGAGACCTGGGCCAACGCCCAGAACCAGGGGGCCGGGGTGGCGCGCGCCATGGTTCTGGGCGAGCCCTGCACCTTCGAAGTGCCCTGGTATTGGACCGACCAGTACGGCATCAACATCCAGGTGGCCGGGTCCTGCGAGGCCGACGACTGGCTTTTGCGCGGCGACCGGGCGGGCGGACGCTACACGCTGTTCGGGGTGACGGGCGGCGTGGTGACCGGGGCCGTCACGGTCAACAACGGCCGCGACATGCGCCCGGCCCGCGCCCTGATCGAGGCCGGCGCACCGGCCGATTCCGCCCGCCTGACCGATCCGAAGACTCCCTTGCGGGCCGCCCCGGCGCGGGCCGCCTGACCGCGGCGCACGACCATAGCGCACCGGAGGCCTCGCGGTTTCGTGTGCGCGTCCCTGACCTTGACCGGCCGGGCCTTCGCCAAACGAACGCCCGGCCGGTTCTTCTGCCTGTCCGCTTGAGGATATCCGATGACCGCCGTTCCGCCTCATCACGCCGCGCCCAATCCCGCAGCCCAGGCCGCGATCCTGAACGAGTTCGCCCGGCGCATCCGGCTTCTGGGACAAGATCTGTCCGCCCTGTCCACCGATCTGGCGGCGCTGGCGGCGGTGGCCGAAGGCCGGGCCGTGGATGATCCTCCCAACGGCGCACGGTTGTCCCGTGAAAGCTTTTCTCCCGAAGTCCAAACCTCCTCTTCTCGTCACCCCCGCGAAGGCGGGGGTCCAGAAAACTCCGCGCATAAGTGGTTGAAGGGGCTGGATCCCCGCCTTCGCGGGGATGACGAATGGGAGAAGCGGCGGGCTTCGTGAAACTTCATCCTTTCTCCAACCATAAGAAACAGCGTCAGGAGGCACGCACCGATGGACGAAAGCTTGCGAAAGAAAATACAGGCCAACCCCAAATACCGGACGCTGGTCGCCCGGCGGATGGGACTGGCCTGGCTGCTGTCCGCGACGATGGTCGTGGTCTATTACGGCTACATCCTCGCCGTGGCACTGCTGCCGCAGCAGATGGGCGCCCCGGTCGTGGAAGGCGGGGTGACGTCGCTGGGCTTTCCGGCCGGGGTGGGCGTCATCCTGATCGCGGTCACGCTGACTGGCGTCTACGTCTTCCAGGCGAACCGCCGCTTCGACGCGCTGATCCGCGACATCAAGGAGGAGGCCCGCTGATGCGCCGCATCCTTTTCTCCCTCGCGGCGCTGGCCGGCGGCGCTTCCCCCGCCTTGGCGGCCGGAGCGCTGGAAGGCGCCGTGGCCAAGCAGGCGACCAACGTCACCGCCATCGTGATGTTCTTCATCTTCGTCGTCGCCACCCTGCTGCTGACCTGGTGGGCGGCGCGGCGCACGCGCTCGGCGTCCGACTTCTACACGGCCGGCGGCGGCATCACCGGGTTCCAGAACGGCCTCGCCATCGCGGGCGACTACATGTCCGCCGCCTCCTTCCTGGGCATCGTGGCGCTGGTCTACAGCTCCGGCTATGACGGGCTGATCTATTCGGTGGGCGTGCTGGTCGGCTGGCCCATCGTGCTGTTCCTGATCGCCGAACCGCTGCGCAACCTGGGCCGCTTCTCCTTCGTGGACGTGCTGTCGCAACGGCTGAAGGAGCGGCCGATCCGCCTGTTCGCCGCCTGCAGCTCGCTGACCGTGGTGGCCTTCTACCTGATTGCCCAGATGGTCGGGGCGGGGCAGTTGATCCAGCTTCTGTTCGGACTGGACTACATCGTCGCCGTGCTGATGGTGGGCGTGCTGATGATCCTGTACGTCACCTTCGGCGGCATGCTGGCGACGACCTGGGTGCAGATCGTCAAGGCGATGCTGCTGCTCGTCGGCGCCACCTTCATGGCGGTCAGCGTGCTGTGGTCCTTCGGCTTCAGCCTGGACGCTCTGTTCGCCCGCGCCATCGAGATCAAGGGCAGCAACCGCATCATGATGCCCGGCAACTTCGTCAAGGACCCGCTGCAGACCATCTCGCTCGGCATGGCGCTGATGTTCGGCACCGCCGGCCTGCCGCACATCATGATGCGCTTCTTCACGGTGGCCGACCAGCAGGCGGCGCGGAAGTCGGTCTTCATCGCCACCGGCTTCATCGGCTATTTCTACATCCTGACCTTCATCATCGGATTCGGCGCCATCGTGATGATCGCCGGCAACGACGCCTACCTGCTCCGCGACGCCGCCGGCAAGGTGGTGGGGCTGCGCGGCGGCGGCAACATGGCGGCCATCCATCTGGCCCACGCGGTCGGCGGCGACCTGTTCCTGGGCTTCATCTCCGCCGTGGCCTTCGCCACCATCCTGGCGGTGGTGTCGGGCCTGACGCTGTCGGGCGCCACCACGGTCTCCTACGACCTCTACTCCCGCCTGATCCGCAAGGGAGAGGCCGACGAGCGGGCGGAGATGCGGGTGTCGAAGACGGCGACCATCGTGCTGGGCATCGTCGCGGTGGGGCTGGGCATCCTGTTCGAGAAGCAGAACATCGCCTTCATGGTCGGTCTCGCCTTCGCCATCGCAGCCAGCGCGAACTTCCCGGTGCTGATCCTGTCCATGTTCTGGCGCGGCCTGACCACGCGGGGCGCGGTCGTCGGCGGGTCGGTCGGTCTGGTCACCGCCGTCGCGCTGACGGTTCTCGGGCCGGGGATCTGGGTCAAGGTGCTGGGCTTCCCGCAGCCGGTCTTCGCCTGGGACACGCCGGCGCTGATCTCCATGCCCGTGGCCTTCGCCGCGATCTGGCTGGTGTCGCGGCTGGACCGCAGCGTGGACCGCGCTGCCGCCGACGCGGTGTTCGAGGACCAGTTCGTCCGCTCCCAGACCGGCATCGGTGCCTCCGCCGCGCAGGCGCACTGACGCTTCCCTTCGGCCGGACCCATCGGGAATTGGGTCCGGCCGGCTTCAGCCCTGTGCCGGTTCCAGCAGTTCCAGCACGCGCACCCGCAGGCTGGCGGCTGCGACCCGTGAGCCTTGGCCGGCAAGGAAGAACGCCTGCCGATCATGCTGCGGGGACGAGATGAACCGTGCCGTTGCAGGGTGGGCCGCGTCCCACCGGGTATGGCCGCCGCGATCGACCGCCGCCAGAACCGCATAGGTTCCCGGCCGCGGCCGTTGGTGCCAGCCGAGCGGCAGCGCCACCGAACCATCGGCGCATGGCACCGCCCTTCCTTTCACTTCCCAAGGCTGGCCCAGCAGGTGCGCCGCCTCACCGGGGCGCCCCTCCGCCAAGGCGGCGCGCACGCGGCTGGAGGAACAGACGGATCCGCTCGCGTCGCGCAGCGGCGACGTCACGGTCATGCCGAAGCCGTGCCGGGCACCCATGGCCCGCAGAAGGTCCACATCGCCCCGCCGCGCTTGTCCAAAGCGATAGTCTTCGCCGACCACGACGTGACGGACGGCGAGCCGGCCGACCAGCAAGCCGGTTACGAACTCCTCCGCCGACAGTCCGGCGAAAGCCCGGTCGAAGCGCTGGATGACGGTGAGCGCCATTCCTTCCCGCGCGATCCGGTCCAGCTTGACCGGCGTCGAGGCCAGCAGAAAGGGCGGAAGCGTCGGGTTGAACAGTCGGCGCGGGTGCGGGCTGAAGGTGAGCACGGCGGCGGCCGCACCGGAAGCCGCCGCCTGTGCACGGGCCTCGGCAAACAGTTTCTGGTGCCCCAGGTGGATGCCATCGAAGTTTCCGATGGCCACCACGCATCCGCGGGCCTGGTCCGGAATGCACGCGGGATCGCGGATAACCTGCATGCTGAAGGCCCCTCTCATGCAGTGCCGCCGCCCCGGCATTCCGGACGGCGGGTTACGCTTTGAAGAAGTCGATCACCATCCGGTTGAACTTGTCGGCGTGCTCCCACTGCGCCCAGTGGCCGCAGCGGTTGAAGACATGCATCTCCGCGTTCTGCATGCCCCACAGCAGGCGCAGGCCGATGTCCAGCGGAACGAAGCGATCGTCGCGGCCCCAGATGACCAGAGCCGGAGCGGCGATCTCGCCCAGGCGCGGGCTGACGTCCGGGAACTGCTTGGGGTTGGCGGCCAGGCTCTTGACGAAGTTCTCCAGATGGTCGCGGCGCGACAGCATGTTGTCCAGGCGGGCCTGGATCAGCTCGTCGGTCAGCTTGCTGGCGTCGAACATGAAGACATTCAGCATCTTCTTCAGGTTGTCCATCGTCGGTTCGCGATAGACCGCCTGCAGCAGCTTGATCCCTTCCAGCGGCATCGGCTGGAACAGGCTGGGGCCGCCGGTGCCGCCGCCCATCAGCACCAGCTTGCCGACCTGCGCCGGGTGCGCCAGCGCGAAGGCCACGGCGCCGTGCCCGCCCATCGAGTTGCCGACGATGTGCACCTTGTCGAGCCGCAACGCGTCCAGCAGCCCCTTCAGCGCCCGCGCGTTCAGTTCGGAGCGCGACCCGGTGCAGACGACGGGGTCGCTCTTGCTCCAGCCCGGGCAGTCCATCAGGATCACGCGGAAGCCCGCCGCGACGAAGGCGTCGACGTTCCGGTTGAAGTTTGCCCAGCCGCTGGCCCCCGGCCCCGACCCGTGCAGCATGACCACGGTCTCGGCGCCCTCGCCCGCGTCGTTGTAGTGGATGCGCAGGTCGGCGCCGGCCTCCTTTATGGTGACGAACTTGCTGGTGGCGGCTTCGGTCAGGGGTGACGTTTCACCGGTCATTGCGGGTGTCCTCGTTCTTGAAAAAGGGAGCGTTCAGGGGTGCCCGGCGAACGGGTGGGCGCCGTGGCCGATGGGGGCGGGCGCGCAATCGACCAGCCGCCGGAACAGGGCCGAAAAGTCCTCACCAGTGCCATTCGCCGCTTCCGCCTCAAACTCCTGGTCGATGGCCGCCCAGTCCTCCGCCGTCAGATGACGGCGGACCAGCGGCAGGACCGTGTCCTCCTCCAGCACCATGTGGCTGCGGTAGAAGTCGGCGTAGACGTTGAAGGCTTCGGCGAATGCCCCGACCCGCGCGGGGGCGGCGATGGCAGGGGCGGCGATGAAGGTCCCGAGCGCCTGCTTGAGCGCCGCGATCCGCTGCGGCCCGGCGGCGTGCTCGGCGGCCAGCGTGGCCAGCGCCTCCGCGCCCTCGTCCGTGCGACGGCGCAGGGCGCGGAACAGCCGCTCTTCCTTCGGGTGGTGGCGTTGTTCGGCGTAAGCCTCCAGGTAATGGACCATGGCCTGGAAGAGATCCAGGTCCGGTTCCAGCGTCCCGGCGGCGATCTCCTTCAGCATGAAGCGCACCGCGTGAAGGATGGCCGCCAGCGACTGGTGCTCGTCGGAAATGATGCGAAGGGCTTTCATGGGCATTCTCCTGGAAGCATCATGTCGAAAGCATCTCCTGATGCTTGCTGGTCAGACCCAGATAGCTTTCGATGATGCGCGGGTCGCTGGCCAGCTCCTGGGCGTCGCCGTGCATCTTCACCGCGCCGTTTTCCAGCACGTAGGCGTAGTCGGCGACCTGGAGCGCGGCGCGGGCGTTCTGCTCCACCAGCAGGATGGACACGCCGCGCTGCCGCAGTTCGGCGATGATGCGGAAAATCTCCCGCACGATCAGCGGGGCGAGGCCGAGGCTCGGCTCGTCGAGCATCAGCAGCTTCGGCTTCGCCATCAGCGCGCGGCCCACGGCGAGCATCTGCCGCTCGCCGCCCGACATGGTGCCCGCCGCCTGCCGGCGCCGCTCCTTCAGCCGGGGGAAAAGGGCGTAGACCTCCTCCATGGTGTCGCGGTGGTCGCGCAGGCCCTGGCGGTGGCGCTGGAAGGCGCCCAGCAGCAGATTGTCCTCGATGGTCATGGAACCGAACAGGTCGCGCTTTTCCGGCACCAGAGTCATGCCGCGGACGACCATCCGCTCCACCTCCGGCACCGGCTCCTCCACGCCGTCGAAGGTGATCCGGCCGGTCGAGGGCAGCAGGCCCATGATGGCGGACAGCGTGGTGGTCTTGCCGGCGCCGTTGGGGCCGATCACGGTGACGATGCTGCCGGGGGGCACAGACAGGCTGATCTTGCCGACCGCCTCCACCTTTCCGTAGGCGACCGACAGATCCTTCACCTCAAGCAGGTTCGCGGCCATGGTCTAGACCCCTCCCAGATAGGCTTCGAGGACGGCGGGATCGCGCTGGACTTCCTCGGGCAGGCCCTCGGCGATCTTCTCGCCGAATTCCATGACCACGACGCGGTCGACCAGCCCCATGACGAAGTCCATGTCGTGCTCGACCAGAAGGACGGCCATGCCCTCCGCGCGCAGGCGGCGCAGCAGGTCGGCCAGCGCCTGCTTCTCCTTCAGGCGCAGGCCGGCGGCGGGCTCGTCCAGCAGCAGCAGGCAGGGGTCGGAGCACAGCGCGCGGGCGATCTCCAGGATGCGCTGCTGGCCGAGCGCCAGGCTGCCCGCTTCCTCGTGCATCAGGTCCTGAAGCCCGACCCGCTCCAGTTGGACGGCAGCCTCGCGCAGCAGCCGGGCCTCCTCGGCGCGGTCGAGGCGCCAAGCGGCGGACAGCACGCCCTTGCGACCGCGCATGTGCGCGCCGATGGCGACGTTCTCCAGCACGGTCATCTTCGGCAGCAGGCGGACGTGCTGGAAGGTGCGGCTCATGCCCAGTGCTGCGATGCGGTTGGTGTCGTGGCCGGCGATGGACGCGCCGCGGAACAGGATCTCGCCCGACGTCGGCGTGTCCACGCCCGAAAGCTGGTTGAACATCGTGCTCTTGCCCGCGCCGTTCGGGCCGATCAGGGCCAGGATCTCGCCGGCCTTGACCTGCAGGCTCATGTTGTTGTTGGCGACCAGACCGCCGAAGCGGCGGGTGACGCCCTTCGCCTCCAGAATGACCTCGCCGTGCGGCGGCTGGGTCTTTCGGGGCAGCGGGGCGGCGGCATGGTCGATCGCCTTGGGCGGAACCCGCACCGGCACGAGCCGGGCCAGCAGCGGCCACAGGCCGTCGCGCGCGTGGTGGAGGATCAGCAGCATCATCGCGCCGAACACGATGATCTCGAAATTGCCGGCGCTGCCCAGCAGCTTCGGCAGCAGGTCCTGGAGCCACTGCTTCAGGATGGTGATGACTCCGGCCCCGACCAGCGCGCCCCACACCTGCCCGGCACCGCCGACCACGGCCATGAACAGGTATTCGATGCCGACGTTCAGGCCGAAGGGCGTCGGGTTCACGAAGCGCTGGAGATGGGCGTAGAGCCAGCCGGCGGAACAGGCGTGCAGCGCGGCGATGACGAAGATCACCATGCGCGCGCGGGAGGTGTCCACCCCCATCGCCTCGGCCATCACCATGCCGCCCTTCAGCGCGCGGATGGCGCGGCCCTCGCGGGAATCCAGCAGGTTGCGGGTGGTGAACAGGGCGACCAGCAGGAAGGCCCAGACCAGATAATAGTAATGCCGGTTGTCGGTCAGCTTGAAGCCGAGGATCTCGACCGGCGGCAGGTTGGAGATGCCGGAATAGCCCCCGATGAAGTCGAGGTTCCCGAACAGGAAATACAGGCTGATGCCCCAGGCCATGGTGCCGAGCGGCAGGTAATGGCCCGACAGCCTCAGCGTCACCGACCCCAGCACGATCGCAACGGCGCCCGCCAGGACCAGCCCGACGCCGAGCGCCAGCCAGGGTGAGCCGCCGGCGAAGGCCAGCCAGCCCGGCAGGTCGGCCGCGGTGGTCAGCCACGCCGTCGTGTAGGCGCCCAGCCCCACGAAGGCCGCCTGCCCGAAGGAGGTCAGGCCGCCCACCCCGGTCAGCAGCACCAGCCCCAGCGCCACCAGCGCCGACAGACCGACATAGTTCAGCAGGGTGACGGTGAATTCGGGCAGGACCAGGGGAGCGGCGGCGACGGCGGCCAGGAAGACGGCCAGCACCCAGCGCCCGCTCAGCCAGTCGCGCTCCCGAGCATCTGCGGAGATGCGGATCGTCATTCGTCTTCCTCGACATGGTGGGAGGCCAGGGAGCGCCACATCAGCACCGGGATGATCAGCGTGAAGACCAGCACGTCCTTCAGCGCGCTCGCCCAGAAGGACGAGTAGGACTCCAGCAGCCCGACCAGGACCGCGCCGCCCGCCGCCAGCGGGTAGCTGCCCAGCCCCCCGATGATGGCCGCGACGAAGCCCTTCAGCCCGACGAGGAAGCCGCTGTCGTAGTAGACGGTGGTCAGCGGCGCCGACAGCAGCCCGGACAGCACGCCGATGAAGGCCGCCAGCAGGAAGGTCAACCGCCCGGCCAGCGCCGGGGAGATGCCCATCAGCCGCGCGCCGTTGCGGTTCACGGCGGTGGCGCGCAGCGCCTTGCCGTACAGGGTGCGGTCGAAGAACAGGTACATGCTGGCGATCAACGCCGCGGAGGCCGCCAGCACCACCAGCGTGTGCCCGCCGATCATCATGGCGCCGACCTCGATCTGTGCGTCGCTGAAGGGCGCGGTGCGCGACCCTTCCGGGCCGAAGATCAGCAGGCCGACGCCGATCAACAGCAGATGGAGCGCCACCGACACGATCAGCAGGATGAGGACGGAGGCCTCGGCGACCGGCTGGAAGGCGATGCGGTAGAGCATCGGTCCCATCGGCACCAGCAGCGCCAGGGTCAGCAGCACCTTCACCGCCGCCGGCAGATCGCCGAGCGGCAAAATCCGCAGCAGCCCGGCCAGCACCAGCGGGTAGCCGAGGTTCCACAGGGCGGACCGGCCCAGCGCCGCCGCGCCGCCGCGGGAGCGCGCCGACCGGCCGGCGGTCGCGTCCATGGCAAAGGTCAGCGCGCCCATTCCCAGCAGAAGCCACGCGGTGCCGGGAAAGCTCCCGGCCTCCAGCGCAGCCATGGTCAGGCCACCCCAGGCGAGGAATTCGCCCTGGGGAATGAAGATGATCCGGGTGACGGCGAAGACCATCACCAGGGCCAGGGCCAGCAGCGTGTAGATGGCGCCGTTCGTGACGCCATCCTGCGCCAGCAGGACCATGATCGTGGCATCCATGAAGGGGACTCCTGTTCCGCCGCAGCGGATTTCGATCCGCTCAGGCCCGCGACGGCGGGCCCGGACGCCCATGCGTCCGAAGCCCGGCCGGCAAGTGAGGCCATGTGAACCCAAAGCGAACTGCCGTTCGCTTTGGCTCAGACGGCGAGGCCCCGCTGGCGCGCCATGGTCATGGCAGTGTCCTCGATCATGTCCTCCTGCCCGCCGACCATGCCGCGGCGGCCCAGTTCGACCAGGATTTCGCGGGCGGACACGCCGTACTTCTTCTCCGCGCGCTTGGCGAAGAGAAGGAAGGACGAATAGACGCCGGCGAAGCCCAGGGTCAGGGAGTCGCGGTCGATGCGGATGACGTGGTCCATGATCGGCACCACGCGGTCTTCCGCCACGTCGCCGATGCGGAAGGTGTCGACGCCCGTTTCGATGCCCATGCGCTCGCACACGGCGACCAGAACCTCCATCGGCGTGTTGCCGGCCCCGGCGCCGAGGCCCGCGGCGGCGGCGTCGATGCGGCGGGCACCCGCCTCCACCGCGGCGATGGAATTGGCGACCCCCATGGCGAGATTGTGGTGGCCGTGGAAGCCGACCTCCGTCTCCGGCTTCAGCGCGTCGCGCACCGCGCCGATCCGCGCCTTTACATCCTCCGGCAGCATGTAGCCCGCGGAATCCGTCACGTAGACGCAGTTGGCGCCGTAGCCCTCCATCAGGCGGGCCTGCTCGACCAGCTTTTCGGGGCTGGCCATGTGGGCCATCATCAGGAAGCCGACGGTGTCCATCTCCAGCTTGCGGGCCCGGCCGATGTGCTGTTCGGAGACGTCGGCCTCCGTGCAGTGGGTCGCCACGCGGATGGTGTGGACGCCCAGCCCGTGGGCCATCGTCAGGTGATCGACGGTGCCGATGCCCGGCAGCAGCAGCGCCGAGACCTTCGCCCGCTTCATCTTCGGGATGACGGCGCCCAGATACTCTTCGTCCGTGTGGGCCGGAAAGCCGTAGTTGACGGAGGAGCCGCCGAGTCCGTCGCCGTGGGTGACCTCGATCAGCGGCACGCCAGCCTCGTCCAGGCCGGTGGCGATGTCCACCATCTGGTCCAGCGTCATCTGGTGCCGCTTGGGGTGCATGCCGTCCCGCAGCGTCATGTCGTGGACGGTGATCTTGGTTCCGCGCAGATCCATGGTGTCCTCCCCTACCCCGCGACCGGCTCAAGGAGGAGCGCGCCGCTTATGATTTCCTCGGCGAACATTTCCGCGGTGCGGGCCGCCGCCGCGGTCATGATGTCGAGGTTGCCTGCGTATTTCGGCAGGTAGTCGCCCAGCCCCTCCACCTCCAGGAAGACGGAGACGCGGTTGCCGTCGAAGACCGGGCCGTTCACCAGCCGGTAGCCGGGGACGTAGGCTCGCACCTCCTCGATCATGGCGTGGATGGAGGCGGTGATGGCCTCCCGGTCGGGCGTGTCCTCGGTCAGGCAATGGACCGTGTCGCGCATGATCAGCGGCGGCTCGGCCGGGTTGATGATGATGATCGCTTTGCCCTTGGCCGCTCCGCCCACCTTCTCGATGGCGCCGGAGGTGGTGCGGGTGAACTCGTCGATGTTCTTGCGGGTGCCCGGACCGGCGCTGCGCGAGCTGATGGCGGCGACGATCTCGCCATAGGCGACCTTCTGCACGCGCGAGACCGCCGCGATCATCGGGATGGTCGCCTGACCGCCGCAAGTCACCATGTTCACGTTCATCGCGCGGCGGCCCAGATGCTCCTTCAGGTTCACCGGCGGCACGCAATAGGGGCCGATGGCCGCCGGCGTCAGGTCGATCATCAGGACGCCCAGCGCGTTCAGCTTCCGGCTGTTCTCCGCGTGCACGTAGGCGGAGGTGGCGTCGAAGGCGATCCGCACGCCGTCCGCCTTCACATGCGGCAGCAGCCCGTCCACGCCCTCCGCCGTGGTCTTCAGCCCCAGTTCGCGGGCCTTGGCGAGGCCCTCCGACGCCGGATCGATGCCGACCATCCAGACCGGCTCCAGAACCGGACTTCGCTTCAGCTTCGCCAGCAGGTCGGTCCCGATGTTGCCGGGGCCGATCAGGGCGCACTTGATCTTTTCGGTCATGGTCTCACGATCTCCCTGGCTCAGGCGAAGAGGGCGGTGACGCTGCCCAGCCCGTCGATAGCCGCCTCGAAGCGGTCGCCCTCATTCGGCCGCACCGCCACCATCGGCCCCAGCGCCCCGGTCAGGACGATGTCGCCCGCCAGCAGGGGACGGCCGCAGCGGACCATCACGTCGGCCAGCCAGACCGCGGCGGTCAGCGGATTGCCGAGGCAGGCCCGCCCGCTGCCCTGCGAGACCACCTCGTCGCCGCGCCGCATCTCCATGGCGCAGGCGGCGATGTCGAAGTCGCCCAGCCGGCGCGGGCGGCCACCCAGCACGAAAAGGCCGCTGCTGGCGTTGTCCGCCACCGTGTCGACGAAGCGGATGTTCCAGCCGGCGATGCGGCTGTCGACGATCTCGATGGCCGGCAGCGCGTATTCGGTGGCGCCGATGATGTCGGCGTAGGTGTGGCGCTCCCGCGTCAGGTCCTTGCCGACGACCAGGGCGATTTCCGCCTCCACCTTCGGCTGGATCAGGCGGCCGGCGGCAACCGGCTCGCCGTCGCCGACCGCCATGTCGGCGAACAGCATGCCGAAATCGGGCTGGTCGACGCCGAGCTGCTTCTGCACGGCGAGCGAGGTCAGGCCGATCTTGCGGCCCACCAGACGCCGGCCCTCGGCCAGCCACGCCCTGGTGTTGGCCTCCTGCACGGCGTAGGCGCCGTCCTGGTCGGCCTGCGCCAGCCGGTCGCGCAGGGGGTCGATGGGGTTTCGGGTCTGCGCGGCGGCCTTCAGCAGGGCGGCGGCGGCGGTGCTGTCGAGCATGGTCAGGGTGTCCGTCACTTCAGCAGCTTCCATTGGTTGTCCTTGATGGTGACGAGCACGATGGCGCCCGCGTCGTAGCCGGCATGGTCGCCGGAGCCGAGCGTGTAGACGCCGTTGGTGCCGACCATCTTGGAGGTGCGCTCGATGCCGTCGCGGACGGCGGTGCGGAATTCCGGCGTGCCCGGCTTGGCCTTGGCCTCCAGCGCGCGTTCGAGGCCGCCCTTCAGCAGAAGCCACGCATCCCAGGAGGCGCCGGCGAAGGTGGACCGGCTTTCGGGACCGTTCTTCGCCTCGAACTCCTTCACGAAGGCGACGCTGACCGGCTTGGTCGGGTGGCTGTCGGGCAACTGTTCGGCGACCAGCACCGGGCCGACCGGAAGGACGGCGCCCTCCACCGCCTTGCCGCCGACGCGCAGGAACTCCTTGCTGGTCACGCCGTGCGACTGGTAGATGCGGCCCTTGTAGCCGCGCTCCCGCAGGGTGATCTGCGGCATGGCGGCCGGCGTGCCGGAGGCGCCGACGAAGACGGCGTCGGGCTTCGCCGCCACGATCTTCAGCGCCTGCGCCTGCACGCTGGGGTCGGCGCGGCCGTAGCGTTCGGTCGCGACGATCTTGATCTGCCCCTCGGTGCCCTTGGTCAGGGCCTTCAGCAGCAGTTCGCCCCAGGAGTCGGAAAAGCCGATGAAGCCGACCGTCTTCACGCCGTTTTCCACCATGTCCGCGACGACGCGCTGAACCATCAGGTCGGCGCTGGGCTCGGACCGGAAGACGTGGCTGCGCTTCTCCCCCGCCACGTCCAGGGGGGCGACCGACACCATCGGCACCCCTTCGGCGTTCGCGACGTCCGCCATCGCGGTGGCCGTGGTGATCAGGTTGGGGCCCAGGATCGCGTCGACCTTGTCTTCGCTGATCAGCTTGCGCACGTTCTTGACGGCGCCGGTCGGGTCGGTGGCGTCGTCCAGCAGGATGAAGTTCACCTTCTCGCCGCCGACCGTGGACGGGAACAGGGCAACGGCCTTGCGGGTCTCGGCTCCCAACGCGGCCGCCGGCCCGGTCAGGGAGGCGACAACGCCGACATTCACATCGGCCGACGCCGGGGCCGGCAGCGCGGCGAAAAGAAGGGACGCGGCAAGGCCGGAGAACGCGGCGGCGACGCGGTGGGGAGCCCTCATGGTACGTTTCCTCTCCTCGTTTTGGTTGTTTTGGGCGCCTTACTGATCGAGCCGGTGGAAGCGGCCGTTCAGGTAGATCAGCGCCTGGCCGTCGTTGCGTTCGCGGGTCGCCAGCACCTCGCACAGGAAGGCGTGGTGGGTGCTTTCGTCGAAGACCTTCACGACGCGGCAGTCGAAGTTGGCGAGCGAGCCGTCAAGCGCCGGGGCGCCGGTGGTCAGCGCCGTCCACTGCCCATAGCCAAAGCGGGCATCGCCGTGGACGCCTTCGATCATGCCGGCGAAGGCCTTCGCGACCTCCTCCTGCTCCCCGGCCAGCACGTTCACGCAGAGCGCGCCGCTGTTCAGGACGGCATCGGCGGCGGCGACGTTCTTGTTGACGAAGACCACCAGCCGCGGCGGGTCGGCGGTGACCGAACAGACCGCCGTCGCCGTCAGGCCGAAGCGGCTGTCCCCGTCGGCGGTCGAGATGACCGAGACGCCGACGGCGAAGTGGCGCATGCCGTACTTGTGGTCGTTGGAGGTCACCGTCGGCAGGGCCGACAGTCGGGCGTTCGGGGTCCAGTCCAGCCGCTGGTTGATGTCGGCCGGCAGAGTGTCGCGGGCCAGGGTGTCGCAGGTCAGGGTGTCGCGGGTCAGGGTTTCGCTCATGGCCGCGCCCTCAGACCCGGACGCCGAACTGGTTGCCGGCGGGCAGCGGGTTGCCCAGCAGGTGGCCGCCCAGCAGATCGCCGATGTCGTCCTGGTTCTGCGTGATGTGGTTGGCGCCGACCAGGATGTCGCGCATTTGCCGCTGGATCGGGCTGTTCAGCCAGATGCCGCGCGTGGCCGTCTTCTTGAAGATCATGTGCGCGGCTTCGAAGCATTCGCCGCCGGTGAACATGTTGGTGGCGAAATGGCGGATGCGGTCGTCCAGCGGCACCAGTTCGCCGCGCGACGTGTAGCTCCACGCCTCGTCCGTGTTCAGCAGCACGCGGGCCGTGGCGGCGGTGATCTTGGCCTGCGCCTCGCCCAGCTTGCCCTTCACGAAGGGGTTCTGCGTCGCCGCACCCACCGCCTGGGAGATGTTCTGGCGCGGCTTCATGTGCTCGACGTAGAGATCCTGCATGCCGCGCGCCATGCCGATGATCACCGACGACACCGCCGCGTAGAACACGTAGAGGAACGGCATCTTGTAGAGCGCGCTCAGATGGCCGTGGCTGGATTCGTCGTAGTTGATGATGCTGTGGGTGCGGTAGGCCGGGATGAAGACCTCCTTGATCCGCAGCTTCTTGCTGCCCGTGCCGGCAAGGCCCACGACCTGCCAGTCGTCGATGATTTCGAAGTCCTTGGCCTCGATCCAGAAGGCCTTGTAGTCGATCAGCTTGCCATCGTCGGTGAACAGGCGCGCGCCGACGAAGGCGCCGCCCGCGGCGTGGTCGCAGCCGCTGGAGGTCAGCCAGTCGCCGTTCAGCACATAGCCGCCGTCGACCGCCTTCACCGTGCCGAACGGCGCGTAGGACGAGGAGACGAGGCGGGTGTTGTCGTCGCCCCACAGCTCGTCGCCGCAGCGCGGGTCGAGCAGCCCCACCTCGAACGGGTGGACGCCCAGCACCATCACGTTCCAGGCGCTGGACGGGCAGCCGCGCGCCAGCTCCATCAGCACCTTGTTCAGGACGTTGGGGTGCATTTCATAACCGCCCCAGCGCTTGGGCTGGAGGATGCGGAAGAAGCCGGCGTCGTGAAAGGCCTGGATCGTCTCGCGCGGGACCATCCGCTGCCGTTCGCAGGCGTCGGCGCGTTCGCGCAGCCAGGGGATCATGTCGCGGGCGCGGCCGACCAGTTCGCTTTCGCTGGGGTGGGCGAGCGTGATGCTGTCCATGATGGGGTTCCTTGAAAAGGGGAATTGGGTTCGGGGTGTCAGGCCGCTTGGGCGCTGACGACGCCGTAGCCGGCGATCCATTCGGGGATCGGCCGGTAATAGTCCTTGCGCGCCGTGTAGGGGCCGGCGGCGGCGAGTGCGGAGAAGGCCGCCACCCAGGTGCGGATCTCGTGGGTCGAACGCCCGGCGACGCGGGAGATCTCGGCGATGTCGAAGCGGTCGGCCTCGTCCAGCCGGCCTTCGACCAGCGTGTCGATGAAGCCCAGGTCCCAGTCCGGGTTCAGCGGCGTCAGCGCGCATTCCGGCGTCTGGTAGACCTTGCCGGCGGCGATGGTGCGCGCCTGCCGGGCGGCGCGCGCCTCCGGCGTCGGGTTGCGGCCGGCGATCAGGAAATTGGCGATCTCGTCCGGCGCGCCGGCCAGCAGCGGCACCGGCGGTTCGTGCGACAGGCCGCCGGTGCCGAGCACCAGCACCCGCTTGTCCAGGGAGGCGATGAAGCGGCCGACCGCCTCCCCCAGCTTGCGGATGCGCCGGTACGGCCCGAAGGGCGGGGCGACCGAGTTGATGATGATCGGGATCGCGGGGTAGCGCGTCAGGCTGCCGGTCAGCTCCTCCAGCGTCTGGGTGCAGCCGTGATCGACCTGAAGCCGGTGCGACAGCGCGATGTCCACGTCGCTGTCGAGGATGAAGCGCGCCAGATCGAGTGCGATGTCCTTCGGCACCGACACCGCCCCCGGCAACGTCTGGTAGTCGGCGACGGAGTCGGCCGCGGTCGCGATGACGAACGGCGGCATCAGGTCGTAGAAAAGACCGTTGTAATGATCGGGCGCGAAAATCACGATCAGTTCGGGATCGAAGGCCTCGACCTCCGCGCGGGACTGCGCAAGAACCGCGTCGACCTCCCGCACCACATCGTCGCCCGGATCGTTCAGCCCGCGCAACGGCGTGTGCGACAGGCATTTCAGCATGATGGTCATGGATGCCCCCAGAAATTAGGTAAAACCGTCCCATGCGCCCTGACCGGGGGCATAGAAAATATTCCCATAACGGACTGCGGATGGAGGGGCTGTCTACTCGCGCAGTAATCGTGTTTTTCGTGGAATTACTTCGATCATTTTGGCGTTCCCATCCCAGGTTTTGTTTTTTGTGTGGTGGACGCATTGTAGAAAACGGGAGCGGCGAGAAGAATCTTATTCTCCCGTAGGTGCACATTGTGCACATCATTGAATCCGAACGGGATTTTCCAGGAGGCGGGGATGGTCGCGGACCGGGGCGGGAGTTATCGGCATGTCCAGGGGTTGAGCCGCGGGCTGGCCATCCTGCACGCGATCAACCGTTCGGCGAATGGCTGCGCCGCAATTGCGGAGCTGAGCGCGGCGACGGGGCTGCACCGCACCACCGTGCGCCGCCTGCTGGAGACGCTGGAAACCGAGGGATACGTCCGCCGCAGCCCGTCCGACGACAGCTATTTCCTGACCCTCAAGGTCCGCCAGCTCAGCGACGGATTCACGGACGACGAATGGATCTCGGAACTCGCCGCCCCGGTGCTGGGCGAACTGATGCAGAAACTGGTCTGGCCATCCGATCTCTGCACCATCGACGGCGACAGCATGCTGGTGCGCGAGACCACGCACCGGTTCAGCCCCCTGTCCTTCCACCGGGCGATGATCCGGCAGCGCCTGCCCATGCTGACCACCGCCTCCGGCCGGGCTTATCTGGCTTACTGTGGCGAGGAACAAAGGCAGCAGATTTTGCGCCTGCTGGTCGCCGACGGAGACGGCCCCGCAGGGCTTGCCCGCAATCGGGCCGCTGTTGAACGGGTGTTGGCAAAAGTGCGCCAGCAAGGCTATGCGAGCAACGATGGGGAATGGGAGCAGGAAAGAAAGGTTTCAGCCCTCGCCCTGCCGATCCACCACCGTGGAAGCATCTTGGCAACCATCAACATTGTGTTTCTCAGAAAGGCGATGAGCGTCCCCGAGGCTGCCGCGCGCTATCTCCCGGCCCTGCAAGCCGCCATCGAAAAAATTGAAACCGCGCTGGACAAGAATTCCGGAACCCCGATTGTCGTCCCGAACTAACGCAATGCGCAAGTTTGGGTGGCTCTTGTCGCAGGGCCATTCAAAGAAAGCCGTTCTTGACGGTTGCAATGGTGGCACAGCGATCTTCGGCGCAGGCCATGCGGACGGCGGGGAGTGGGGCGCCGAAGAGATT